>NZ_RQHK01000017.1:0-353580 GCF_004770475.1 Leptospira mtsangambouensis | reverse complement strand
TGAAGCTTATGGAAAAAAAATTAACGGCAAAATCACTGAAGAAGATTTTAAAGAAGTAATTAAGAATTCCTGCCCAGGCCCTGGAGCTTGTGGTGGAATGTATACGGCCAACACTATGGCAACAGCAATTGAAGTGATGGGAATGAGTTTGCCTTATAGTTCCTCTTCTCCTGCTCGTAGTGAAGAAAAAAAGAAAGAATGTATGAATATTGGAAAGTATATGTACAATCTTCTAGAAAAGGATATCAAACCTTCTGATATCATCACTCCCAAATCCATTCTAAATGCACTTCGTGTGGTAACCATTCTTGGTGGTTCCACAAATGCTGCCTTACATATGATTGCGATTGCAAGGACAATGGGTATTCCACTTGATTTGGAACAAATTCAAAAAGTAACCGACACAACTCCACTTTTAGCTGATATGAAACCAAGTGGAAAGTATCTTATGGAAGACCTTCACGCCATTGGCGGAACTCCTGCCATCATGAAATTTATGTTACGCGAAGGTTTGATTGATGGATCTTGTTTAACTGTGACTGGAAAAACCATCGCAGAAAACTTGGAAGGACTTCCTGACCTACCAAGTGACCAAGATTTGCTTAGACCTGTCAGTAACCCGATCAAAAAAGAAGGCCATATCCAAGTTCTTTACGGCAACATTGCCAAAAAAGGTGCTGTGGCAAAAATCACGGGCCATGAAGGGGAAATGTTTGAAGGGAATGCCATTTGTTTTGATTCCGAAGTGGAAGCCAACGCAGGAATTCGAGATGGTAAAGTAAAACCAGGCCATGTGGTTGTGATTCGTTATGTAGGACCGAAAGGAGGACCGGGAATGCCGGAAATGTTAAAACCAACTTCTGCCATCATCGGTGCAGGCCTTGGGGATAACGTAGCCCTCATTACCGATGGAAGATTTTCTGGAGGAAGCCATGGATTTGTTGTGGGTCATATCACACCAGAAGCTATGGAAGGTGGAGAATTGGCCCTAGTCCAAGATGGTGACAAAATTCTAATTGATGCGCGTACCAACAAACTTGAGTTAATTGTATCTCCGGAAGAACTAGAAAAAAGAAGGGCAACTTGGAAAAAACCTCCGTACCGGATTACCTCTGGGTATCTTTGGAAATACATCCAGATGGTACAAGATGCCAGTACGGGTTGTTTGACAGACCGTTAAAAATTCACTTTCCCTTTAACTCTCTAAGGAAATTCCCACTCGATTTAGGATTGAGTGGGGATTTCTTCTTTGCCATCGGCATGTCTTGCAAATCTTGATTTGCCAACATGTACTGGATCATAAGAATCCCAAGGCCAACCACCAAACTGTGTTTTGCGGTAATCGTCAAAGGCTTGTTGGATTTCCTCTTGTTTGTTCATCACAAAAGGTCCATACTGAACCACTGGTTCGGCTATGGGTTTTCCTTCTAAAATTAAAATACGAGCAGATTCGGATCCATTTTTTAGTTCCACGTCAATTTCCGACTTTAGATTGTACATATGTTTTCCCGGAACCACAACTCCATCAAGCACTAGGCCTTCTCCACGGAAGTAATATAGGTTTCTATTGTTGCCACTAGAACTTCCGGGAATCACAAAACTGGATTCGGGATCCAAATCTAAAATATAAATGCCCACATCATTTTTCGGATCACCTGCCCAGGAATCTGGAGGTGGATCAAGCGGTTTTTCGCCAAACAAAGATCCTGCGACTGTTTTAATTTTTATTTTTTTGCCTAAAGTATCAGTTACCACTTTTACTGGAATGTCTTCGTTCCAAAACATTTTGAAGTGGGGATCTACAAATTTATTCTTTGCAGGCAGATTCAACCAAATCTGAAATAACTCCAAAGTATTATCACCAGATTCATTCACGAGAGGAAACATTTCCGAATGTTGGATCCCAGCGCCTGCTGTCATCCATTGGACATCTCCATCCCCATACCTTCCAGCAGCGCCTTGGGAATCGGCATGGTCAATCAGACCTCTTTGGACAACGGTTACCGTTTCAAATCCACGGTGGGGGTGGCCAGGAAAACCGGGAATGGTTTCGCCGTGGTACATCCTCCATCCATCTTTGCCAGCAAAGTCCTGGCCAATTTGTCTTCCTTGTAAAGAGGCGTCTGGGCCAAACTTTCCATTCCCTTTGGGATAAAAATCCTCATGGTGTACACAAAACAAAAATGGATCTGAAGTTGGCCATTGGAAGTCTAGTTTTTGGGCATATTCTATCGATTTGTGTTTCATGAGTGAATCCTATTTTTGCGATCAGTATCGCTACTATTAAGACAGTAGTTAAGAATCAAAAGTTTTTCACAATAGAAACATTCACTCCAAAAGAACCATATTCTTTGGCACTTTGTGAGGAATTGAGATTGGGAACTGTGCTGAGTTCCACAGGAGTTTTTCCAGGTCCTAAATTATAACCTGACACTTCAGAGACACTAAAAGAAGACATTTGGTAAAATCCACCGTACTTTAAACCAAAGGTATCAAAGAATTTCCAAACAAGTCCCATCTCAAAAGAAACCGAAGCGCCTCCAAGTCCGCGAGCCAAACCTTCTTTTGATTGAAATATCGTTAAGTCTGTTTTGGTGACGGGAGTACTAAAAACAACTTGGTTACTTGAATTGAGAGTCCCAGTTGATGAATTTTCAATCCCGTATGAGGCCAGCTTTAATTGTCCTGCAAATATGATAAGATCACCCATCATATAAAAGTTCAACCAATCGGTAATTGAAGTCACAAAACCGTAGTTCATTCCATAATTTTTAGTTCGAAACTCAACAGTTCCTGTTGATAAAGCATAACCTTCTGTTACAGATTGTTCGCCAGTTCTTAAAAATGGAAATTTCAATTGAAAGGATTGAAATGGTCCTTTGGAAGATAATTCAGAATAAGAAAAACTAAATTCGTGAGAACTTGTTTCGGTCAGAAAATTTAACGGACCAACTCCTATTTTAAATCCTACTTCATTGATCCCTGATCGAACTCGATCGTTCAAATACAATCCGTTTGTACTAAAACTGGTTCTTGTATCATTGTAATGTTCTCCTTTTGCATAAACCAATCCTATAAAAAAATCTTCAGAGATTTGGTGAGAATATTTGATTCGAGGTGATACTGTTGAAGTTGGTCTTGATTCCGCACTTTCGGTAATAATCCCTGGTGGGTTCAAGTTATTTGCCGTGCCGGAATTGACAAAACTTGCAGCCACACGGGAAGAATTGAGAATACTTGATACCGATTGTGGCCCACCTTCTGATGGTGTTTGTGCAAATTCTCCAGCAAGTTCGATGACTTTTAATCCTGATCCAAGTAGGGAAGAAGATTTTGGTTTTGAATCAGAATTAAGCTCTGGAGGATTGGATTGATTTTGAGCAATAAGAGGTGTGACTAGTAAGGCAAATACTAGATATAAATTTTTGCATATTCGATTCATCATTGGTAAAAAATAAATTTTTGAAAAATTGAATCTAGAAAAAAAGGAAAGTAGAAAGATAATTCGTTTTAGAAATTTAGAATGATGTTAGTTTGTTTTTGTGTGTTGTACTAACTGAATCAAAAAAGTAGAACCCATTCCAGGTTCACTTTCTACCCAAATTTTACCTTCTTGTTTTTCTAAAAACTCTTTGCAGAGAATGAGTCCAAGTCCTGTTCCAGGTTCTTGAGCTGTACCTTTGGTTGAAGATTTTTGATCCAATCGAAAAAGGTTTTCGATTTGTTCCTGATTCATTCCCACTCCCCTATCTTTTACGAAGAAAATAAATTCATTCGCTTGAGACTTTGTTGTGGATTTTTCAATTTCCAAATTTGTATTAGTATGTATTTCTTTGTTATGTTGTAAAACTCCTACCGTTACTTCGGTATTCGCATTACTGTATTTGATTGCATTGGAGATCAAATTACGGATTACAGTTTCAATCATAAATAAATCAGCAAAAATAACTTGGTCCTTTGGAACTCGATTTAAAATAGTAATTTGTTTTTTGTTAGCCGATAGAGCCAAAAGGCCAATCACTCTTTCGACGAGATCAAAAAAATGAATGGATACGGGTTGGTAATTTATATTTCCACTTTGAGATCTAGCCCAATCCAATAAATTTTCTAGTAACGAATACACTAAGTCAGAAGATTCTTCCAACATCTTCAAATAAGTTGTTCTTTCGGTTTCAGAAAATTTAGAATCTTTTTCGCTTAAAATTTTGGTAAATTCCCTTTGGGTGCCAAGTGGTCCACGTAAGTCATGGGCAATGATTGAAAAAAATTTATCTTTTGATGCGTTGAGTTCTGCCAAACGAATTGCAGATTCTCTTAAATTTGTTTCTGCTAATTTTCGTTCTGTGATATTGCGAACAATGGCACAATTGTATTGTTTTCCAGCATATTCAACCAAATTCACCGTAACTTCGATAGGAAAAGAAGTGCCATCCTTCTTTTGGTTAATTGTTTCGATTGAAAATGTTTTACGCTCTAAGATTTCCTGCCAATGTGCGTTCCAAGTTTCAACATCAAACAATGGATCAACTTGGAACATTTGCATGGAAAGTAATTCATCTTTTGTGTAACCATAGTTTTTGCAGGCGGCGTCATTTACGAAAACAAAATTGCCTTTAGAATCTAACCAAAGAATGGATTCAGAGATGGTATCAATTGAAAACTGCGTGAATTGCAGAGCATTGATTAGGTTTGTGTGGCTTACATCTTTGTATTCCAAAGATTGTTTTAAAACTTGGTTTTCTGATTCCAACCTTTTTAGGTCAGCAAACAATGCTTCGAATGTCTTAGGGAGAATCGACATGGATGAAAGGTAAGGTTCAAATTTTGAAAAAAAATGCCAAGAACTAAGTGTTGGATTTCTTTATTTCCTTGGGTATGAATCTGGCTTGACTTACGTAGTATTCCTAGATAGACCTATACTCCCTGAAACGATATGTCTTGTTTATTTTGTCAAAAAGGATCCACCCAATTCTCACGTTTAGAACCGGTTCGTGATGAACGGTCGACATACCAATTTCCGACCGATGATATCGTAGGAAATTCCCTGAATCGATTCAAGGAAATTTATGAATGTAAGGATTGCCATAGCCTTTGGTGGATCAAAACCAGAGGGACTGGTGACCCAAGATCCACCTATCCAGAGTTTTACGAACAGTCAGCAGAACGAATTGATGACCAGCGTTCAGAATTGATTCGTAATCCCACTGTTTCTCGTCTTATGGTCGCAAAGGAAAACTTGTTTCCTTATTCATTCTTTGAAGAAGTTTTGGAAATTCTTTCTAAAACAGAAACAGAAAAACTAAAAGTATTATTCCTCAACCGAGATCCGAATTTACCATCCTCCGTAAAACGCTGGTTACGCCAATGGTTTCAAAAAGTATTTCCCTTGGAGTTCCAAGGAATTCAAAAAAAAGGGTTCCCTAAGTCTTCACATTTACTATTCCAATTGGAGGAAAATGAATCGTTTTTTGCCTCTGAATTCATTGGAAGGGATCAATTTGTATGTATTGCCTATAATGAAGAAAACTATTTTCTACATTCATTTGACCTCACTCAAAAACAAATGCTTTGGAAGGAAAAAATTCAAAAACCGTTTGTAGAGGGGATAGACATTCCAGTTCTTTTTTACCAATCCGGTTACCTTTGTTCTTACCAAGGATTCCAAAAAGGTTCAGAATATTATTCAAAACTAAATCGACCGGATACACTTTGTATTTATCAACTTTCTGGTAAACTCATTCTATCAATCAAACTGGCTTTTCTTTGTTATGAAATCCTTTCCACTGAAGAACGTGATGTTTCAGAAAATCGAATCGTACATAATTTCAATTTTACGATTCTTTCTGATACTTTGTATCTTCCTTACCAATCACAAATCCATGTTTATGATTTGAATTCTGGAAAACTAAAGAAAACAATCGCCTTGCCAAAGTTTGAGATTTTTTCTGGTAGAGCTTTTGAAACAGAGTCCGGAAATCTTTTGTTTCATACATTAAAAGGAATTTTGGGAATCAGCCCAACTGGTGAAGAAGTTTTCCAATATTTTTCACCTTATCATCCTGTGTTTATCGATTCACAATTCCAATTATACTTTTATTATGCAATTGTCGAATCAGCAAATACAGGAAAGAAAAAACTCTTTGAACAAACACATAGTTCGGGAATTTCTTTGGTAAGAGAGTTGGCTTCTCCACCTGTAGAATTTCCTGGTGGGATTTATTTACCTTTTGTTTTAGATGGATCAGTTCTTTTGGATTCTCAACTAAATACCATCAAAGAACTTCCCTTCAGCACAACCGATACTCTTGGACCACATTCATTCGGTAATGCCAAATCACCAGTGATTGTAACAGAAGATCGGATCATCATCACTGCCAATCATTCTGGAATTCGTATGATTGATTTTTTGGGGAATGTAGTTTTTGAAAAACCAATCCAAAGTGAAGTGATTTCTCTTTTTACCTTTGATGGAAAACATACAATTTTAATTTTGAGTTTTTTTGATGAATATAGCGAAGAAGACCAAATTGAACTCATTTTACTCTCACCCAACGGAAAAGAGCTGAAACATAAAATACTCCCCGGTCCCAAAGGGTTGTCGGTGAGTTTTGATGGCATTTGTATTTTTGCAAAAAACAACCAAATGTTCTCCATCGATTTATTTGAGACAGACGAATCCAAATGAAATTGATTCAAATAAAAAGAATTCTATTTGTATTGGTTTTGTTTTTAGTAACTTCTCAAATTGAAGCCGAAGACTCTGTAATCGACATCAAAGATTCTGATTTTTCTCCGCTTTATCTTGCAAATTCGATATTAGTTTTGGAAGATAAAACGAATCGATTGATCTTCGAAGATATTGTATCGCCAAAATATGAATCAGAATTTTTGAAAGTTAAGTCTTCCGAGGAAGCTTTCAATTTTTCATATTCAAACTCAACTTATTGGCTAAGGGTTTCTTTAGAAAATCGAAGTTTTTCTTCTAAAGAGGTTACCTTTGTTGTTTCTTATCCAAGATTAAAAACTTTGGATTTTTATTTTCGTAACCCCAAAAAAATTAAAAAGATTTCTTCAGGTTATTCGGTTCCCATGTTGAATCGCCCTTACCAAAGCAGATTTTTTGTATTTCCCATTTCTTTTCCGGAAAATTCTAATGCGACTGTTTATTTCAAAGTAAAGTCGCCAAACTCCATCAATCTTCCCATTCAGTTATGGAATAAAGATCTCTATGATCGCCATGAAATCAACGATCACGTTATCCAAGCCATTTACTTTGGAATTGCATTTGCGATGGCTCTATTCAATTTGTTTTTGTTTTTTATCCTCAAAGATAAAAATTATTTTTTATATGTTCTAGTGGTCACGAGTACTGCGTTTACGATTGCTTCGCATAACGGAATTGCTTCGGAATATTTATGGAAATTTTCACCTTGGATGGACCAATATTCGGTGAATCTTTTTATTTCCGTTGTATTAATCCTGTTTTTAATTTTTATGCGAAGTTTGTTAAATACCAAACAGATCATTCCCAAACTAGATCGTTTGAGTATAATATTGATTCTGATTCAAATCGGATTGCCTATTTTATATATTTATTCTTTTGAGTTTTGGATCAAAACTTTAGTCTTTAGTCATACCATTACATCACTTTGGATTTTAATTATTGGTATGGTCTGTTCGTTCCATAGGCAGAGAATTGCCTATTTTTTCCTTCTAGCGTTTGCATTTTTGTTTTTTGCTTTGATACTTTCTACTTTGCGCGCATTGGGTTATCTCCCTACCAATTCCTTTACCATTGACGGCCCACAATATGGATCAGCTGCTGAAATGATGTTACTTGCGTTTGCACTGGCGGATCGTTATCATACCATCATCAGAGAAAAAGAAACTGCAGAAGAACAAGTAAAACATAGTTTAGAAAAATCCAATTTTGATTTAGAGGAAAAAGTAAAAGAAAGAACTTTCACGTTAAATCGTACACTCAATGCAATGAAACGAGATCTGTTCGTTGCAAAAAAAATCCAAGAGAATTCCTTAGCCATTGATTTAAACCTCATCAAAGAATTAAATTTAGTGTATCGTTACCTTCCTGTATCGGAAGTGGGTGGTGATTTTTTTGACTTAAGTCTTCTCAAAGACTCAAAGTATAGAATTTTAATTTCTGATGCTACAGGCCTTGGTGTTCATGCTGCCATGATCACTATGGCAATCAAAGGTTTGTATGATCCTATCAAAAACTTTGAATTACCACCTGCTAAGGTTTTGGAGATTTTTAATGAAGAGTTTATGGATAACTTTGTTTCTTTGAATAGCCTTTTGACGGCAATGATCCTCGATATCGATTTGATAGAAAAAAAAATCCAATATGCATCCGCAGGCCATCCTGCAGCTGTGTTGGTGCAGAAAGAAAAAATCCAACTTCTTTCAAAAACGGGAAGAATGATCGGGCTCAAAAAACAAATCCACTATGAACAATCCGAAATATACTTTGAGAAGGGTGATCGGCTTTTTGTCTTTACCGACGGTGTTTTTGAGGCTTTTAACTCGAAAGATGAAGAATTTGGTGAGGAATCGCTTTACCACCTCTTTCAATCCACTCGCGCTCTCAGTCTGGATGGGGTGGTGGACCATCTCCTAAAAACACTACAAAACTTTCTAAATGGTCAGGATCGGCAGGACGACTTAACCATCCTCGGGTTGGATTTATAAATTTTTTTTGGAAATTAGTTTAATATTAAATAAATACAATATCAAATCACTTCATGTTGTAGTCTATTTCCTAAATAGTAAATCAAAATTGGAGAACCTTGTGAAATCATTATTTTCAGAAGCGAAGTTAGGAAACCTTACCTTAAAGAATAAAGTGGTGATGGCCCCCATGACCCGTTCCCGTTCCATCGGAAATGTGCCGGGAGAAATTGTTGCAACTTATTATGAACAAAGAGCTGAAGCGGGACTCATCGTGACAGAAGGAACATCTCCTTCTCCAAATGGTCTTGGTTATGCGAGAATTCCTGGAATTTTTTCAGAAGAACAAACCAATGCATGGAAAAAAGTCACAGACAAAGTGCATGCGAAAGGAAGTAAAATTTTTGTCCAACTTATGCATACAGGTCGTATCGGACATGAGTTGAATTTGCCGAAAGGTGCAAAAGTTCTTGGACCATCGGCAATCCTTGCGAAAGGACAAATGTGGACTGACACAGACGGAATGAAAGAACACTCTACACCGAAAGAAATGTCAAAAGCTGAATTAAAAGAAACGATCGAAGAATTTGTTTTAGCATCTAAAAATGCAATCAAAGCAGGATTTGATGGAGTTGAATTGCATGCAGCCAATGGTTATTTGTTAGAACAATTTTTACATCCGACTTCAAACCAACGAACAGACGAATATGGTGGTTCCATTGAAAATCGAATTCGTTTTATTTTAGAAGTCGCAACGGCAGTGAGTAACGCCATCGGCAAAGAGAAAACGGCCATTCGTTTATCTCCATATGGTGCCTTTAATGATCTTTTTCCATTTCCCGAAACTCATGACGAATATTCATTGTTAGCTGAAAAATTAAATGAAATTGGAATTGTATACATTCATTTAGTTGACCACTCTTCTATGGGTGCTCCCAAGGTAGAACCGGAAACAGTTCAGAACATCAGAAAAGCATTCAAAGGAACTTTAATCCTTAGTGGTGGTTATGATGCAGAACGAGCTGACAAAGATTTATCTTCTGGACATGCAGACTTAGTTGCATTTGGAAAACCTTTTTTAGCCAATCCTGATTTAGTCACTAGATTCCAAAAAAACATTCCATTGGTTTCATTTGATCAAACCACATTGTACACAGCTGATGAAAAAGGTTATATCGACTATCCATTAGCAAGTTAATCGTCATTCACAATAAAATGGAAATATTGTGTTTCTTTTATGGTGCCTCAAATAAAAACAAAAGAGGACTCTTATAGTAGCTGACCGGGCTACTCCGGGGTCCGCATTCGCTCCCGTCACCTACCATCTAACGATGGCAGGTGACCAAGCCCTTCGTATCCCTGGCACAAAAATCCAATCTTAAAGATACATCTCCAGTCCTTTGGCCGTTTGCTAAATCCACTGTACAAATCTGAAACGGAAATCCTTTATCCAAAATTCCTTTTCTTGTCTTCTTCGCTATAGTGGATTTTATTTCCATTATGTCAAACACACTCATCCAACAAGAAACAAGCAAAGTTCATAAAGAAGTCCTCGGTGCGAACGAAAAATATGCATCTGAATTTGGGAAAAAAGGAGAATTGGCCCTTCCTCCGGCGAGAAGTTTTACCATCCTCACCTGTATGGATGCAAGGTTAGACCCAGCCAAATATGCAGGACTTGCCGAAGGTGATGCGCACGTAATCAGAAATGCTGGAGGCCGTGCAAGTGATGATGCCATTCGGTCTCTCGTCATTTCTTATAAATTATTAGGAACTAAAGAATTCTTTGTCATCCACCACTCAGATTGTGGAATGCAACTTTTCACTGATCCTATCATACGGAACCTCCTTTCAAAAAGTTTGAAAACTGCGACCATTGATTCGAACGGATGGCGAAATTTAGAAGAATCAGGTGGCTCCGATGAAGCAAAGTTCATTCCTTTTTTAACTTTTGAAAATTTAGAACAAAGTGTTATTGATGATGTCAAACGAATTCGTAACCACCCTTTGATTCCGAAAGACATTCCTGTTTATGGATATTATTACGATGTGAAAACCGGAAAGTTAGTAGAGGTCAAAGAAGCCACGAAGATTGGTAGGGCTTCGTAAACACAAACCATAAGACCATTCATTTTAAATAGAATCTCCTTTTTAATCCCAGCGAACAACGATTCGTTGGGAACTCTTCCTATTTTCTAATTCATTTTGTAAAAACAACATAAGAGAAATTCGAAACATGAACTTCTCAAGATTAAATTCTCCATTTTGGAGAATTGTATTTTCTTCCCTGGGTTTTTGTGGTAGGTGGACATCAATGGGTGGCGGGTCTAGTTCCCCTCCCTAATCGGGCGGGGATACCGATATCCAATCTGTACCTGCCAAATTCTCCGAACTGACTGCAAAACCCTATTGACAGAAATTTCTGTTCTTTCTAGTTTAACCAAATGGTTAATTATCTAAATGGTTAAATTGCAGGATTCGGAAGAAACGCTCAATGCAACGTTCCAAGCATTGGCAGATCCAACTCGTAGAAAGATACTGATGCAACTTGTATCTGGTGAAGCGACAGTTCTCGAATTGGCAGAACCGTTTCAAATGAGTCTCCCCGGGATTTCCAAACATCTGAAAGTTTTGGAAAAAGCAGGGCTTATTGAAAAAGGAAAGGCAGCGCAGTTTCGACCTTGTCGTTTAAAAGTGGAAGCACTTCAGGAAGCCAATCAGTGGTTAGAACAATATAAAAAATTATGGGAAGAACGATTGGATCGTTTGGATGCATATTTAACCGAATTACAAAAATCCAAAGGAAATTATTAAAATGTTTAATTCAGAAACAATTTTGACACTAGAAGAAAAGATAGTACGCATCGAACGAATGTTTGATGCTCCATTACAGCTTGTGTGGGAAGTTTGGACAAATCCTTTGCATATCCAAAAATGGTGGGGCCCAAAGAGTTTTACAAATCCATCAGTTGAATTTGATTTTAAAGTAGGTGGATCATATAGAATTGTTATGCGATCTCCTGAAGGGGTTGATTATCCAATTTTTGGAAAATTTTTAGAAATCACTCCATTCCAGAGTTTTGTAATCAGTGATTTGGTAGATGAACATCCTGATGAATGGGTGGCGGAAGTTCAAAAGATGGCAGGTGTTACAGGCGATCGAGAAATACTCAATTCAAAGTTAAGAGTGTTGTTCGAAGAAATTGATGGTAAAACAAAAGTTGTTCTCCTCACCGAATTTGCCAATAACCAAATTCGAGATGGATTTGCAAGTTCAGGTATGAAGGAAGGTTGGTCAGAAAGTTTTGAAAAATTAGAAATAAATGCTCTACCTAAACCTAATGAAATCTCCATGGAAAGAAAAATGAATCATTCGCAGGAACTGATTTTTAATACACTTTCTAATCCATTGACGATCGACCATTGGTGGGGACCGAGTGGATTCAAAACAACAACTGAATCTATGGACTTTCGAATTGGTGGGAAATGGATTTTTACAATGGTCGGACCCGATGGGACAATCTATCCAAATGTAATTGAATATAAAGAAATTAGGAAATTCGACTACATGGAATACATACATGGTTCAGGCGATGTAAATAAAAAGGATGATTTTTTGGCCAAAATATTTCTAATTGCTCTCGGCGAGAATCAAACCATTGTAAAAATGCAACTGGCTTTTCCTGATACA
Source organism: Leptospira mtsangambouensis (assembly GCF_004770475.1). Classification (NCBI taxonomy): domain Bacteria; kingdom Pseudomonadati; phylum Spirochaetota; class Leptospiria; order Leptospirales; family Leptospiraceae; genus Leptospira; species Leptospira mtsangambouensis. Next base: position 341,201 of record NZ_RQHK01000017.1, on the reverse strand, counting down.
AACGTTCGAAATGCGGTGATTGCCTTTGGTGCGATTGAAAGTGGACAACAGACACTTTCAAAACTTGATCAGTTCTTAAATCAAAAATAGGAAAAGTATCTATGTTAAAGAGTTTCATAGCAATTGTTGTTGGATTATTATCCAACGTAATCCTCTCCGTACTTTGTGATACAATTCTTAAGGTATTAAATTTCCTCCCTTATGATCATATGTTTGTATCAACTCCTTTGGTTTTGTTTGTATTAGGATATCGAATTATATTCAGTATTTTTGGGTGTTATTTAACTGCTAAGTTAGCACCGCAAAACCCAATGAAACACGCATATATCTTAGGTGGTATTGGTTTATTATTAGGAATTACAGGTGTTGTATTTGCCGGTCATCTTGGACCTTGGTGGTATGCATGGTCGCTAGTAATTCTCACTCCTCTCATTGCTTATTTAGGTGGTAAACTTTATGTATTACAGGAAAAATCCAAATGACAAGTGCTAGTTTATGGGAAGATTTAAAAAAGGCTCTTGCTGGTTCTGAAGAAGATTATACGGAAGTTAGCATTCGAAAAGCTGTGTTCCTACTCTCAGTTCCAATGGTTTTGGAACTTGTTTTAGAATCAGTATTTGCAGTTGTCGATATTTATTTTGTTGGAGCTTTAGGTGCATCGGCAATCGCAACAGTTGGTCTTACTGAAACTTATTTGTTCCTATTGTATTCCGTTGCAATGGGTTTGTCATTTTCGGTCACTGCGATTATTGCAAGGCGAATTGGAGAAAAAGAAAAAGACAAAGCAGGAATAGCAGCAATTCAATCCATTTGGATCGCCATCCTTGCTTCTGTTCCTTTTGCAATCGCTGGAATATTTTTTTCAAAAGAACTTCTCAAACTAATGGGTGGAGATGAGTGGGTTTTAACAGAAGGGTACCACTACATGCAGTGGATGTTAGGTGGAAATATTGTCATCGTCCTTCTTTTTCTCATTAATGCAGTTTTTCGTGGAGCAGGGGATGCCGCGATATCAATGAGAGTTTTATGGGTATCCAACGGTCTGAATATTGTTTTAGATCCCATTTTTATTTTTGGTTGGGGACCCATTCCTGCTTATGGAATAACAGGCGCAGCAATTGCAACGAACTTAGGTCGTGGGATCGGAGTGCTTTTTCAATTGTGGTTGTTATTCCAAGGCGGAAAACATATCAAAATTTTAAAATCCCATCTAAAAATAGAATGGGAAACCATCCAGGGTATTTTAAAAACCTCACTTGGTGGAATTGGCCAGATGATTGTTGGTATGACATCTTGGATCTTTATCATGAGAATACTTTCAGAATTCGGGAGTCAAACGGTTGCCGGAGCAACCATTGCATTAAGGACGATGATGTTTACCATGATGCCTTCTTGGGGAATGTCTAACGCAGTTGCTACGTTAGTTGGCCAAAATTTAGGAGCAGGCAAACCAGATCGTGCGGAACAATCCGTTTGGTTTACCGGTTTTTGTAATATGGGCTATTTAATTCTAGTCTCCATCATTTACTTTTTTTGGAGTGAAAACCTAATTTCCATTTTCTCAAATGATCAGGAAGTCATCGCCATTGGTGGTAAATGGTTACAAATTGTGTCCTACTCATATTTTATTTATGCATGGTGGATGGCTGCTGGACAAGCTTTCAATGGTGCAGGAGATACAATCACTCCTACAAAAATTAATATTATTTTCTTTTGGGTCATTCAAATCCCTTTAGCTTATCTATTAGGAAAACATTTCGATTTTGGCTCCACAGGGGTATTTTGGTCTATCATGATTTCGGAATCTTCCGTAGGAGTTTTTACTCTTTGGTTATTTACGAAAGGAAATTGGAAACAAACAAAAGTATAGAGAGAATAAAGTTATGAAATCAGAGATAGCAAAATCAATTGATGAATACATAGGAAGATTTCCAAAAGATGTACAAGATATACTTCAAAAGGTTCGAAGTATCATCCAGAAAGAAGCACCAGAAGCATCAGAGGCAATAAGTTATGCGATGCCAACATTTGTACAAAATGGAAACTTGGTACATTTCGCAGCTTATGCAAAACACATTGGTTTTTATGCGCTTCCTTCTGGAAATCTTGCCTTTCAAAAAGAAATTTCTAAATATAAAAACGGGAAAGGTTCCATTCAATTTCCATTGGATGAGCCAATCCCCTATACTCTAATCCAAAAAATTGTTAAATTTAGAGTGAGCGAAAACTTAGAAAAACAGAAGAAGAAAACTCAAAAAAAAAAGACTACAAACTTAAAAAAACCAATCTTGAAGAAATCGTAAACGCTGATTTATTGTTTCTTCGATGTTTTTACTTTTTGTTTTAATAAGAAGCAATCTTTCAGTAACAGGATCTTTAAATTTTATTTCGATTTACAAGAGAAGTTTTATCATAAAAATTAACCCATCTGTTTTCTGAATGAGGATCATAGATGGAGTTTGAAAACAAAAGCATACTTTATTTATGGAACAGTCGCGTTATGTTTGCAACTAATAATATGCAAACTGACTTTCATTCACATTATGCAGCTACATTAGCAATTTCTTTAGAAAAAAATATAACAATCGAAACTGAATTAGGAAAAGAAGAATACCGGGTTGCATTAGTTGGCCCGAATACTTACCATCGAACTATCTCACCTGGAGTAGAAATGGTTGCATTGTTGATAGATCCAGAGACGTATGAATTTGGATCTATTTCAGAATCTATTTCTTCTGGTGAAGTCAAACGTTTAGATATTAAAAAATTTTTACCATTAATCGATTCTTTATGGTCATTGTATTTTGGTGATTTAAATCATCAAGAAGCAACACAACTTCAGATAAGTTTACTTCGAACTGTTTATCCATTTGAAGAATTAAAAACTTCAATCGATCCAAGAATTCAAAAAATTGCTAAAAAAATTCGATTGGAAGTTCCCAATAGCATTCGAATGAGAGAAATAGGAAAAGATTTTTCTATTTCAGAAGATAGATTGATTCGTTTGTTTAAAGAGAATTTAGGAATCCCACTTCGAAGGTATTTGTTATGGGTTCGTATTTTGCGTGCAGTGAAAGAATTAAAGGCAGGCAACAATCTTACCGATGCAGCACATGCAGCAGGTTTTTCCGATTCAGCACATTTCTCAAGGACTTTCAAAGAAAATTTTGGATTTATACCTTCTCTCTTTTTTGGTCACCTCAAAACCGCTGAAGTTCGATTTTGTGAATCGGATGAAAGTTTTCAATAAATCGTAAAAATACCGGAATCGTTCAAGCAGAGATTTTTATATTTTGTTATTCTCTTTTTTTACTAAGGAAAAAGAGACTCATGCCATTATTGCAAGAAAAAGGTTTATTATCAAAATTATCTTCAAAGCTCTCAAAACTAAGTTCCGAATCGATTCGGATTCCAACAGCTGATGAAAAAAATGGATTTTTAAAAGCCCAGAGACTAGCTTACGAATGTGTCACAACCATTGAGAAAGAAATGTTACCAGGTTGGACTGAAAAACAAACAGCAAAAAGAATGGATGAGTTTTTGCGAGATCACGGTGTAAAAGTCTTTCTACATAGACCATTTGCTTGGTTTGGTGAACATGCAAGGTTTGACGGATACAAACGATTCACTCAATTTCATCCAGGTAAAAAACAATTGGTAGAAGAAGAATCTTTTATTTTGGATGTATCACCAGTAGTTGATGGTTATATCGGTGATATAGGTTATTCTTCTTCTTTAATCAAAAATTCCGAACTTGACTCTGGTATGAAATACCTATTGCACCTTCGCGAAGAGATCCCGAAATATTTTAGTTCTACAATGACTCCATCAGAAATTTGGTGGAAAATCGATTCCGACGCAAAACAATCTGGTTTCGACAACGTACATTCGTTATATCCTTTTGCTGTACTAGGGCATAGAGTATATAAAGTAAATCTTCCTAATGTTTCTTTTCCTTTGTTGCCTGTGAGTTTTGCAAGTTGGTTCAGTTTGCAAGGGTCTTATGAATTTTTATCACACAAAGTATTACCTGAATTATTAACTCCCGACCATCAGGGTAATAAAATGGGTTTATGGGCAGTGGAGCCACATTTAGGAAAGGGTAAAACTGGGTTTAAATTTGAAGAGATTTTAGTCGTAGAAGAGAACAAAGCCTATTGGTTAGACAACGAAGTTCCTCACGTAAAAAAATACCAAATGCCAAACGGAAAAAACTAAAATGAAAATTCAAAAACAAAAATACTTATTTTTCCTACTTTTATTCACTATTGGTTGTAATACAAACAATATCAAAATTGGGAAGGCGTACAAATTAGGACCTGTACCGAATACCATACAGGAAGCTACAAAACCAGATCCTTTTTTAGAAAATTTAAATGTCACCATGCCACTGTTACCTGGTCATGATGATCTTATTTTTAACAATCAAGAAAAAGTGGCTTATGCATCCGGGATGGATGGATGGATCTGGAAATTAGACTTCAAATCAAACCTTGGAACTGCGTGGGTAAAACCGCCAGTTAATCCTGCTGGATTACAATTCGCAGACAAAAAGAAAGAATCCATTTTGTTTTGTGCTTCAAAACTCGGTGGGGACACTTATGACGATTCACAAAAAGTAGGTTTGTATGAAGTAAATATCAAAACAAAGTCGATGACTCCTATTCTTCTTTCTCTACCAAAAATAGAAAATTCTGATTTTGAGATTGTTTACTCCGAATCGAAACGCCCTACATTTTCTTTACAGTCATTAAACGAATACAATTCAAGACCTTTCTCTTTATGTAACGATCTCGCCGTTTCAAATGATGGAAATCGAATTTATATTTCAGAGCCATTTGAAAGAGTGAATGCAGCAATGGGAAGTGGTGCCGTTCCAGAGGCTATCGGACTTTATCCACATGGAAAATTATGGATGTATGATAGAAAACAAAAAACTATTTCTCTTGTGATGAATGGTTTTACCTTTGTTGATGGAATCATCATTGCGGAACATTCTGTTACAAAAGAAGAGTCAGTAATCATAACAGAGACAACAAAATTTCGAATCATTAAAGCCAACATCAGTGGGAAAAAAGAAGGTACATTCGAGGTACTTTTCGATAACTTGCCTGGTCTTGCGGATGGATTGGAGCGAGATACAAAAGGAAGGATTTGGATAGGTATCATTAAACCACGGTCCGGTCTCGTGAATTTTATCCATAACAACCCTTGGTTAAAATCATTTTTGCTTTCATTACCGCAACGAATTTTGCCAATCGCAAAGAAAACAGGAATTATGGTATTGGATCCTACTGGAAAAAAAGCACTCTATTATGCGATGCATGATGGCTCAAAAATAAAAGATATATCTGTTGCCGTTCCTAATGAAGATTCAGTTTATTTTCCTTCGTTTGACATATCATCCCGCGGGTTGTATTCGATTTCGACAAATAAGCTTTTGTTAGGTGAATAATTATGTTTTTATTAAAAAGAAAATTATCTAACTTACAAAAATCTTTTCTTTCTTTTTTGGTATTCAACTTATGTTTAGTTTTCATATCCTGCAAAACACCAGAGGAATATTTTAAAAATCAAATCAAAGGTCCTGTCGAACTTCCTTACAATCCCATCGTCGAGTCCATTCGATCAGAGGGAGACCCAATCAAGAATAATGTTACAATCAACGGAAATACACTTCCAGCTCAAGATGAAATCCTCCTTCAAGAAGATTTGAACCGAGCATTTATCGCATCTATTGATGGTTGGATTTGGAAAGTAGATTTAGCAAAAAATACTTCCGAACCTTTTGTGAAAACTCCCCTTCTTCCTGGTGGAATGGTTTTTCATCCCAAGAACCAAGATATCATCTATATGTGTTTGTCGCGTGGAAAAGAACACAAAGATCCACTCGTAGATGGACCAGGTATTTATGAATTAACGATATCAACCAAACGATTACGTAAAATAGGAACACGAGTTCCCCTTGTTGACAAAACCGCTGAGCCATCTGAAGGACAAATCGGAAAATTTTATCCATGGAACAAAGAAACAAAAATCCCAATTTCAAACTTAAATGATACAAACAGTCGTTACGTAGAAAAAGCAGATGATCTTACAATTAGCAAAGATGGAGAACGCATCTATTTTACTGAACCATATGATCATCCGAATTCTATTCTTGGTGTAAGTTCCCAATCAAAACATGAAGTTCTGACATTGGGAAGAAACGGTCATCTATGGAAATATGATTTAAAAGATAACACTGCGAGTTTGATTGCCCATCAATACACTTATCTAGATGGAATTTTGTTAGAATATTCAAACAGCGAAATAGAATCATCAATTCTTTTGAACGAACTATCAAAATCAAGGCTCATTCGCCTTCACCTAACGGGAGATAAAAAAGGCAATGACGAAGTTGTGATTGATGGTCTTCCCGGATTTCCGGATGGTATGGACCGAGATTTTAAGGGCCGAATTTGGATCGCAATTCCAGTGGAGCGTTCTAAATTAATTACTTGGTTGCACAAACATCCATTTTGGAAATCTCTAGTTTTGTATATACCAGAAAGTCTATTACCAGTTTCTAAAAAAACTGGAATCCTTGCTTTGACACCTAATGGAAGTAAGCCTATATACTATGCTATGCATAATGGAAGTTTGTTTTCTCATATCATAGTCGTCGTGCCTGGAAAAGATAAACTATATTTAGCTGTCTATCAAGAAGGATTCAAAGGTTTTGTCACGATGCCATATCCTAACAATATTTAGTTGGTTATTCAGGGCGCCTCGCAAAAAAAGTAAATTCAACTAATATTGATTAAGCGATCTCGCTCTCCGTTCCAATCTTTCCCTTCGGGAAAGGATTTCCACTTCGATCGGTGGCGCAAAGACCAATTCACAATTGTGGATAGATGTACTTTCTTGTGGAAAACTATGAATTTTTAAGAAAAAAAAATCTTTTGAGTTCCGAATCGACTGTTTGATTTAGCGATGTTGTGGTAAGAGGAAGTCATTGGGTGGCGGGTCTAGTTCCCCTCCCTAATCGGGCGGGGATACGGATATCCATTCTGTACTCACATGAACAAAGGGGCTCGCCCTCTCCGCTGTTCGGACGTCGTGTCCTCACTTCGCTCCGAGTCACGGCGCCGCTCGTCGAAAGCCATCGTGGCTTTCTTACTGATTTGTTCGTTCCCTATGGGTCACTCACAAACTAGCTCGCGTCACTGTTCGAGCCAACTTCATCGTATATGTTGTTTGATTGGTTTGGAAGGAATGTCATGCGGGCGAAGGGGCTCGAACCCTCGCCAGAAGCTTGGAAGGCTGCTGTGCTACCGTTACACCACACCCGCGACAGTAAATACATAGTTTTGGTTGGGGGTAAAGGGTCAATGATTTTTGGTTCCAGAAAGTGAGGGAGGAAGAAAATGAGACTATGGCCCTGCCCCAAGCACTCGAAAATTACCGAAAACAATATCGTAAAATCAAATTATTCCAAGATGTGGCTTCCGTTTTGCATTGGGATTCGGAGGTGATGATGCCCGAAGAAGGTCGGGAATACCGGTCCTCACAAATCGCTGCAGTCGCAGAACTCACTCATGATTGGATGACAGACAAATCTTTTTTAAATCAAATCCAAGCTGCGAAAGATTCGATCAAGGAACTTCCTGAATTTGAACGTTCGGTTTGGAATCGTGAATTAGAAGTCCTCATGGAAGAGAAAGAGAAAGCAGATAAACTGCCTTCTGAGTTTGTTTCCGAATTTGCACGAGTCACTAACTTAGCACATGGTGAATGGGCAACGGCAAAAAAAGAAAAAAACTTCCAATCATTTGCAAAACGTTTAGAAGAATTAGTTCAATTATCTAAAAAACAAGCCGATTACTTCGGTTATACGACAGAACCTTATGATGCATTACTCGACAGTTACGAAAAAGGTGCCAAAGCAGAACAAATTCAAATTTTGTTTTCTGATTTGAAGGAATCACTGGTTCCAATTGTTGCTACCGCTCCTAAATTCAAAAATCCATTCCCTGGACCAATCTCTTTAGAGAAACAAACTAAGTTTTGTAATCGATTGCCGTCACTTCTAGGTTTAACAACAAAAGAATCTAGACTGGATACTAGTAACCATCCGTTTTCCACAAGTTTAGGGAAAGGCGATAAACGAATCACAACTAGGTATTCTGAAACAGATCCACTATCTTCCATCTTTGGTGTGTTACACGAAACTGGTCATTCATTATATGAATCTGGGTTGTCAGCAATGCCAGATTGGCCCACACCAATGACAGAATTCTTAAGTTTAGGTATTCATGAATCACAAAGTCGTTTGTGGGAAAACCAAGTGGGGCGTTCTTTGCCATTTTGGGAATTCGTTTATCCCATTTTGTTATCTGATTTTGGTCTCACAGATAAAGAACTTCCATTTAAAGAGTTGTACCAATATATCAATAGCACAGAAAAAACAAAAGTAAGAGTGGAAGCAGACCAGGTAACTTATAATCTGCATATCATTCTGCGATTTGAAATTGAAAGAGATCTCATCAATGGAAAAATCCAAGTAAAGGATTTACCTGAAATTTGGAATACAAAGATGAAAGAAAGTTTTGGCCTATCGGTAGAGAATGATGCAGAAGGTGTTTTGCAGGATATTCATTGGTCGATGGGTGCTTTTGGATATTTCCCAACATACACACTAGGAAATATTTTTAGCTCACAGTTTTTCAAAAAATTTACAGAAGAATTTCCAGATTCGCATAACAAATTTTCTACGAAAGGTGATTTTTCTGACTTACTCGGTTGGCTTAGGAAAAACATTCACTCAAAAGGAAAAATATTTGATGTCGATACACTGATGAAACAGACCACTGGTGAATCAGCAAATTCCAAATATTTAATCTCTTATTTAAACGGGAAAATTAAAGAAGTAGCGAAATAATTTAAATCTGAATTTAAAACTTAAGGAACTATATGTCAGGATCAGAACAAGTATTAGAAAAACTAAGCCAATTATCATATTTCGATAACCTTGCATTATACTATTTATGCATTGAAACTCCTCCACAAACACTTGCCTTAGCATTCATGCAAATGGATGAAAAAATAGCAGGGTCAATGCTTGGTGTTTTGGATGTTCAAAAAAGAAAGTATGTACATGAACTCATGTCCTTACAAAAGGATAGTTCAGAAGAAGCAAGAAAAGCCGCCGCAGAAGGGTTGTTACTCATCGCAGACGGCTTAATTTCTAGAAATTTAATCAGTAAACAAGGGAATTATTTTTTTGGTACAAAGAGATAATAAGACCCAACTCCTAAACTAATCCAACCTACTAAAAAACTCACTCCTCCTAAGGGAGTGATAGCTCCTAAAACCCGAATTCCTGTGATCGCTAGGGCGTACAAACTAAAAGAAAAAATTAAAATTCCCAATAGAAACATCCAGGTAGCAATTTTCAAATAAGTGTTACTTTTATTCGAAGAATCCGATACCAACGAATATTGTAACAAGAGAAATGCGGCAAGTGATGCCAATGTATGATAAAAATGATATCGGTTTCCCGTTTCATAAATTACCATCAAATCGGGGGTTACTATTTTTTTTAGTCCGTGGGCACCAAATGCTCCGATGGCAACAGCTAAAAAACCAGAAAGGCAAATGATAAGGATTAAAACCGCAGAGGATTGCTTCTTGACAAGATTCATTAACGATACTTCCTATTGCCTATGACTTCAGATGCATCCGGAAAGAATACTAAATTTGTAAGAGTTTGGCGACAGCTCAATGTAGAGGATGTAAAAAAACAACTACTCTATATTGATGATCTCTATGGAACTTGTGGAAATTGTAAAAAATTGGGACTTAATTATTTAAAAGATAAAAAATGCCCAGAATGTGGAATTACATTTAAATATCTGGCAACTAAATTAAGTAAGGTGGCAGATATTGGAAAGATTCTAAGTCGAATAGACAAAGAAGGATTAGAATTAACTTTAATTGAAAGAGAAGATTTTGAAAGGTCAAGTGCAGCAGATGCAGCAAGGGACCTATTCAAATCATAAACCACGAATATTAGATCTGGTTGTTAGTTTAAAACGATTAAAATTTAAACGACCAACCAAATTGTGCTGTTTTATTATGAGCTGATGTATCTTCCCAAGCATCAAAGGCTCGAACCGCTCTTGAGACGGCAAGTGCAGCAAATACTCCCACTGCGTTTGGCGAATCCCAAACATTCCCAGCACCTTTGACATTGGCCATATTATCCCAAATATTTTTTTTGGGTAAATTCTCTTGTGCATAAAGGTAAGCACCACCTGCCAAAATCAAATCGCATAATAAATAAATACCCATACTAACAAAAGTATCTCGATTTGAAAAGAGAGGAGAGTTCCATGAATTGTATCCTACGGAAGCCATTGGTGAGATTAAGTTTAAACCTTGAGAGACAACGTGGTATTTTTCTGATAAAGGAACAGCCGATTCATGCGGAGCTTTTTGCAGTAATTCTTGTTCTAAAATTTCTTTCCACATTCTTTCCTGACCACGTCTAGGAGATTCAATGCGAATGATAGAATCAGGAGAAGTTTTTCCAACTTTTCCTACATAGATATTAAAATCATACGGGTTTTTCCAGCGGTTTCTATATCTGTAAACAAACCCTTGTGTTTTTTCATCTGCATAAAAATCCGGATCTAGTTTGTTTAAGAGTGCCACCAAACGAAGGTTTACATCTTCAGGGCCACCTAAAATTTCAACTGTTTCTCCTGCGAATAGAGAACCGATTCCGCTTGTTGGCAATAATAAGAGAAATGAAAAATAGAAAACAAAGGATACGAATCCTTTAAAAATGAAACTCATGACTGCACTCCGGGAAGTTGAAGGTAAGCATTAATTAAACCTAACGAATTGTATGTGGCATGACAAGCCATTGCGATCCAAATATTTCCAGTCTTAATGTAAATGTATCCAAAAAACATACCTACTCCGCATATAATAAACGGAATGGCAACGGAAGTTCCTTCTCCATAATGAAGCCAACCAAAAAGCAAAGAAACTATAAATAAACCTTCTTGCGCAAGATTTTTGTCGATGAAGGCTTTTAGTAAAAAACCTCTAAAAAAGATTTCTTCTAAGATTCCTGTAATGATACCGACAACATAAATTCCCCAGGCTAATAAGTAAGTGTTCCCGTGAATTGCTTCATAAAGTTTTTTTGCAAAAACTCCAGATTCAACAGGGACCGATAGTCTTTCTAATATCAATCCAAAGATAACGACAACGATAAAACAAATAAATCCATTGGCTATCCCTCGAAGTAATATGGGAATTGATAATTCATCCTGTAAATTGGTAACTGGAATTTGTAAGACTTTTTTATAGAGTAAATACCCTAAGCCCACATAACATAAAAACCACGGTATTGAATGACCTAATAGGTAATGCGGTTTTTCGGTAAACACCTTATCATAAAACTGAGACAAAAGTAAACTTGGATTCTCAGTAATTTCTTTCTGAAACTGATCTTTGATTGGAGTTACAATCTTTTCATACTCAGAAAGCATTGTGGAAAAATCCATTTTCCCTTCCCAATATTCTTCATAAAGGGGGAGTATCTGGTCTTCTGGAATCCGATCGCCAAGGACCGTATTGTTCACAAAGGCTAAAAATATGACGGAATAGAAGAAAGAACATACATAGACGAGACCCAAAGAATAAGCGGTGAGCCGGAAGATCTCAAAAAAACGATTCTGCATCTGCCTTACAGTTCCTCAATTTCGGCAAGAATCGTCACCGTTTTTTTGGGAAATGGTCGATATTCAAATTAGAAGATTATGTCTAAAACTGTCAATTTTCCGAAATGCGCTCTGTTTCTGGTCATTCTCAGTGCCTTCTCGTCACTTTTTTCCAGCCCGCTCACTTTGGCAAATTTGGAATATACCAATCCTTCGTTAAAAAATCTTCGCTCTGAAATCAAAGAAAATTTGAGGATCTCCAAGTCCGGTGCTAGGAGAGAAGAACTCATTCCTCTGAAATATTATGAATACAAAGTTCGGAAGGAAGATAATTTTTTTAAAATTATGGCCCGAACCGGAATGGACTTGGAAACACTTTCCTCTGTAAACGAGCTCAGTTCGCCGCATGATTTATCACCAGGGATGGTTTTAGAAATTCCTAATATGCGCGGAACCTTTCATCCTGAAGAAACAACTGGTGATGAAAAAACCAAATTAGCGTTAGCCGAAAAATATAATCTTGATTCCAACAAATTACAATATGATTCCGAAAGAGAAAAATGGTTTTTACCTGGAATCACAATGGGAAAATCCGAAAAATCTTTTTTCTATGGATTTGGATTTCAATTTCCATTAACCGAAGCTAGGATCTCTTCTGGTTTTGGTAAACGAATTGATCCATTCACTAAAAAAGATACATTTCATGGTGGAATAGATTTAGCCGCCGAACAAGGATCAGATGTATTTGCCTCTATGGATGGCGAAGTAATTTTCAAAGGTAAACAAGGTGGTTATGGAAATTTAATCATCTTAAAACATAGTTTAGGATATGAGACTCGTTACGGACATCTTTTTGATTTTAATATAAATGTAGGTCAGAGAGTAAAAAAGGGCCAAAAAATTGGGGAAGTTGGACAAACAGGTAGAGCGACCGGTCCACATTTACATTTTGAAATTAGAAGAAATTCAAAACGAGAAAGACCTATTTTTCGATCTCATTAAAAAAAGATTTTACGTTACTCATTGATTCTTGTAATTCTGGGAATCAATGGACTTTGAAATTCCCCAAGAAGTGGAAACACTTCGTAAAAATATTCGCGACTTCATTACAAATGAAATCATCCCTCTGGAAAAACATTATGATTTTGAAAAAGGTCGAATGCCAGAAGATATCAACCAACAAGCGCGTGCTAAAGTAAAGGCGGCTGGTTTTTGGACTCCGCACCTACCTAAATCAGAAGGTGGGTTGGGTTTAGATTTGATTGGAACATGTATTATTTTTAGTGAACTGGGTCGTTCACCTATTGCTCCTTACATATTTAATTGTGATGCACCTGATGAAGGGAATATGCATTTACTTTCGATTGCTGCCTCTGAAAAACAAAAAGAGTTAATCCTACACCCACTCATCAAAGGAGAATTGCGAACCGGTTTTGCAATGACAGAACCTGGACCAGGAGCAGGTTCGGATCCAACCACCTTACAGACCAATGCTGAAAAACAAGGGGATAAATATATTATCAACGGTCGTAAGTGGTATTGTACAGGTGCCAATGGGGCAAAATATCTAATTGTGATGGCAAAGGTAAATGGGAGTTTCCGAAAAACGACCATGTTCCTTGTACCAACAGATGCAAAAGGATACACAATGGTTCGAGAAATTGAACTTATGGGTTCCCATGGACCAGGTGGGCACTGCGAACTCAATTTTGAAAACGTAGAAGTTCCAGAAGATATGATTCTTGGCAGAGTAGGAGAAGGTTTTCGACTTTCTCAAGAAAGATTAGGTCCTGCTCGCTTAACGCATTGTATGCGATGGACAGGAATGGCAAGACGTTCCTTAGCAATTGCTCGTAGTTATGCGAAAGAACGAGAAGTATTTAATTCCCGAATTGCAGACCACCAAGGAATTCAATGGATGTTTGCCGAACGAGCAACAGAAATTGAAATGGCCTTTCTTTTGACTTTGAAAGCGGCTTGGTTGTTACAAAAAGGGAAAGACGCCCGCCAAGAAACTTCTATGGCAAAATGGAAAGTGAGTGAGTCTTTGTGTAATACCATCGATATGGGAATCCAAATCTGTGGAGGCAAGGGATATTCGAGAGACCTACCTTTGGAATTGTTTTATAGGGATGCCAGAGCCGCAAGGATTGCCGATGGACCATCCGAAGTTCATAAGATGGTCATTGGCCGAAACTACATTTCAGAAAAATGGGACTTCTGAGGAGTATGGAAATTAAGGAATTACGGGAAAAAGTAGAACTCCACTTATCTTCCGTTTGGAAAGACAATGTTAAAGTCTCCCAAATGCAACATTTAAGTGGAGGAGCTTGCCAAGACAATTATGCATTGGACTTGATTTCCAAATCCGGAAAACAGTCGTTAGTTTTACGTACAGACAAAGGAGCGAGTTTACTTTCTTCTTTGTCGAAAAGAGATGAGTTCAAAGTGGCAGAACTTGTTTATAAAGCAGGTGTCAAAACTCCGACTCCAGTTTTTTTGGAAGAAACTTCCGATGTGATAGGTTCTCCTTTTTTTCTAATGGAAAAAATTGGAGGCAAAGCCACCGGACGTTACATCACAAAAGATAAGGAACTAGATTCCTATCGTAAATCTCAGATGGTATCGGATCTGGCAGCAAACTTAGCCAAACTCCATACAGTAAAACCAAGTGCGGTTTCTGATGAAGAACTCAAACAAAAACTAAAATTTGTCACAAAAGAAAATTATGTTTCTATTGCTATTTCGGATCTACGACAATCGTTAGACGAACTTCCTGAATCTCATCCAGCCATAGAACTTTGTTTGTTTTGGTTAGAATCAAATGCTCCTTCGATTGATGATATTGTTCTTGTCCATGGAGATTTTCGTACGGGAAACTTTATGATGAACTCTGAAGGACTCCAAGGAATTTTAGATTATGAATTCGCCCACTTTGGGGATCGCCACGAAGACATTGCTTGGTTGTGTATGCGCGACTGGAGATTTGGAAGGCTGAATAAAGAAGTGGGTGGATTTGGGGATCGCAAAGATTTTTACCAGGCTTACCAAAACACTTCGGGAATCCCAGTGGATCCCTTTAAGGTAACTTTTTGGGAAATTATGGGAAATGTTCGTTGGGCCATCGGGAGTGCACAACAAACAGAAAGACATATATCGGGCAAAGACAAAGGGATTGAACTGGCGGCCATTGGTAGGCGAACCGCAGAAATGGAATGGGAAGCTATGCGACTCATCGAGGAAATCAGTAATGCAATATAGACCAGAAACAAAGGAACTCATTTCCTCCATTCAGGATTTTTTAATGAAGGAACTTCTTCCAAAATTGGAAGGTGATGATTTGTTATCTTATAAAACATTGGTTTCTTGGAATATGTTGGGTGTGATTGCAAGAGAAACAGAATCTTCCGAGTTTGAAGCCGACTTTCATCGAATCCAAAATTTAAATTTAAAAATTTCTGACTTAGAAACTAAGTTTAAATCCGAAGAATTTGCAAATTTAACTCGAAAAGAAAAATACAATCTGCTTCTTACTTGGAACAAAGAATTTGCAAATACAATTCGAAACTTAGCAAAAGATAAAACAAACTCCGATTTAAAACCGGGTGGTAAAATTTGGAATTTTGCAAAAAATCAACTCAAAGAAAATTTGGCCATCTCTAATCCGAGGTTCCAAACATAAATGTCTTTATTGTATTTAGTCCGTCATGGACAGGCAGATCGTCTTGGGAAAAATTATGACCAACTAACAGACCATGGTTGGAAACAAGCAAAATTATTAGGTGAATACTTTAAAAGCCAAAGGATCGAATTTGATTCTGTTTATACAGGCACACTCAATCGACAAAAACAAACTGCCCAAGGCATTATTGAAAGTTTTTCAAACGATTTATTTTGTATCCCTGAACCAGTGGAAAATTCAGCCTGGGATGAATTTGATTCCAAAATGTGGCTTGGTTTGGCAGCTAAGATTCGTCATGCGAATGATAAATTTGCCAAATTATACGAATCTTATAAAAAAGCTTGGGAAGAGGGCAAAGAGGAAACTAGGGATTATTTCCAAGAACTCATTCAAATTGTTTTAAACGATTGGGTTCATGGAGTTTGGGATCCTGTGGAACCTTATACATTCAAAGAATATGTTGAAAAGGTTTCCTTTGGTCCAAAAGAGATTCCGAACAACGTAAAAAGTACATTAGTTGTTTCATCGAGTACTCCCATAGCAATTATGATGGGATTATCATGTAAGATGCAACCAGTTGAATTTCCAGTATTTATGAAATCCATTACCAATTCTTCTCTCAGTGTTTTTCGAAGAGAAAATGGCCATTGGGAGCCCGTGAGTTGGAATAATACCCCTCACTTGCAAAATCCTGATTTGGTAACTTTAGTATAGTTTCCCTTACTATGAATGAAAGCGTTTTGTTATAGATAATTATTGGGCAAAGGAAGAAAGAAGTTTCACTCTGTTTTTTGCTTTTTGTCCCCAACCAGTTCTTGGAAAATTTTTATACAAATGGTCCATCGCTGCGAGTTCTTCTTCGTTCGATTTACTATAACGAATCGTGATTTTTGGTTCTTCTTGGAATTTAAAATCAACTGTGACATGAAAACTTCCCATAAACACAACCGTTCCTGGTTGCAAGTCCACTCTTGATTTTTCGATATCCGCTCGGACAAAATCAATGTCAATTTTCGTGGGTTGTTTTGTGCTTCCAAATGCAAAGTCAGAGGCACCACGATTCAAAAGATGGACTGCATCATGAATTTCATACTGCCCTTCCTTTAAATTTTGAAAATAGTAATAGTGCTCTGAGCTTTCATTGTATTCAAAAGTTTTATCCCCTTTTTTAAGCGTAACCTTTTGAAACCTTGGATCAATCAATTCATCCAAAATCATTTCATCTTTAACAATTGTCATGTGAAGGATGATAAGACTACTCTGTGCATTTTTTGGTCCAAAACTAGAACATTCGGGGAATAGATAGGTAATCAAAAACAAAATTAAAAACTTTCGAAAGACTCCCGAAGTGATCTTTTCAAACTTTGAGATTTTTTTCTCAGTAGAATTCACTTCGTTTTTATCTCTTTCTAAATGATCATCGTATGAATTAGAGTTCATTGTTTTTATTTACCTTAACCCATCGGGTATTGGATCTTCTTTGAAACAAGATTGATTTCCGATAGAATTTCATCAGACAAAATGACATCGGTTGCTTTTAAAGACTCATCCAGTTGGGCTACCGTATTGGCTCCAATGATCGTAGAGGCAACATAGTCATGTTGTTTACTCCAAGCAACAGAAAGGACAGTGGCACTCATCCCGTATTTTTCAGCTATTTTTAACAGTTCCGCAGTGGATGCCAAAGTGTTTTCATTTAAGAAACGATTCGACATTCTTCTTTGTCTCTCTCCCTCAGCCATATAACGAACAAACCGAGCCCCTTCCGGAGGAACAGATCCGTTATATTTTCCAGTAAGGACTCCCCCAGCAAGCGGAGAGTAAGGTAATAAAGATACTCCTTCTTTTCGGCAAACTTGTGCTAACTCATCTTCAAAACGACGGTTTAAAATGGAAAAGTTATTTTGAATGGAATCATAACGAATGAGATTGTATTTGTCGGAAGTCCAAAGACTTTTCATCAGCCCAAAAGAAGTTTCGTTGGAACAACCAGCATAACGAATTTTTCCTTCTTCTTTTAGTTCAGTCAAAACTTCCATTGTTTCGTCATAGGATACATCATGGTCTGGCCAATGTGTTTGGTATAAATCGATAGTCTCAACACCTAATCTTTGTAAGGAGCCTTCAATCGCTCGACGAATATGGTATTTGTCCAGTGCTGTTTTTCCCTCCCGGAGTGGAGGACTAAACCAACCGTGACCAGGCCCTGCCACTTTTGTTGCTATGATGACTCCATCTCGAGGTTTTGTTTTGAGCCACTTTCCAAAAATTTCTTCAGTTCGATGCACCCAAGATTTTTGTGGAGGAACAGGATAAATTTCTGCTGTATCATAAAAATCGATTCCGGCATCGTAAGCACGATCCAGAATTCGAAATGCCTCATCTTCGTTACATGAGGATCCAAATGTCATGGTACCCATACAAATTTCGGATACCACCATTCCTGTTTTGCCAAGTCTTCGTTTTTTCATGTTATTTTTTGATTAAAAAAGTTCTGAATTGATTTTTTGGATCACTCCACTCGATGACATGATCCTTTACTTTTGCTTTTGTAGGTCCTCGTTGCATGGCTCTGTACAAATCTTCAATAAAAAGTTTATCACCTTCTACAACAGCTTCCACTTCCCCATTGGGTAAGTTTTGAGTATAACCTTTGAGTCTCATTTCTTGGGCTTTTTGGAGGACATAGTAACGAAATCCTACCCCTTGTACAGTTCCCCGTATTAAAATTCGCGCTCTTGCTTCTTCTGATTTTCCCAAAGATAGTCTCCTTTCTAGAACTTACTTGGATTTTGAATTCTCTGCAATGTAATTTTGAATGGCAGATTTAAAAAGAGGAACAAACTTCTCATAGACGGCTCGTTTGAACTCGACAACCGATTGGATTGTATCTTCAATTTCCATAAATTGGACTGTTAAAAATTCTTGTTCATGGTGGACCAAATCACATTCATCAATAGTTCCATCCCAATAAAATAGAATCCATCTTTGTAATTGCCCACGAAATTTTTGTAAATGAGAATTGAGACCCAAAGAATTTGGAAAGTCGTAAGGTATCCAATCAGGATATTCCGTTACATAGATTGCTTTTTTGACTCCCAATTCTTCATATAATTCTCGTTTAGCGGCGTCTAAATAATCCTCATCTTCATCGATTCCACCTTGAGGAAACTGCCAAGAACCAGGGAATTGTACGCGTTCCCCTACAATTACTTTGCCTAAAGAATTAAAAACCACCATGCCTACATTTTTGCGGTAGGGTTTGTCTGTCATATTTCTTAGAATGGCTCTATCAGCCATTTTCGCAAGAAATTCCTTAATTTTTTGTTTCTCCGCCAGTCCGTGGTTCCAATCTTGGACTTAGGAAGTACTATGAAGATCATTTTGGTTCGTCACGGTGAGGCTGAAAACGCAACTCCAGCCATTTCCGATTCACAGCGGGATCTAACAGACAAAGGTGTCAGTGATATTCATAAAATCGGAAGGTTTATCAAAAACTCATCCTTAGCAGTCAAACAAGTGTATTATAGTCCTTATACAAGAACCAAACACACTGCTGAGATTCTTTCTGAAGAATTAAAGTATGGTTGTGAAATGGTAGCTTCCGATGACCTATTAGCTGGTAAAGGTTGTAGCGATATTATCTCTTGTTTAGTCAATTTTACAAATTCCGACACAGTTCTGTTAGTCGGTCATAATCCAGACATCACGTATTTTGCTGCAAAACTTTTAGGAAATTCCAGTGCAGCTGAAAATTTAATTTTCCAACCTGGTTCTACCATAGCAATCAATGTGGCTCGGGAGAGATTTGCACACGGTCAAATTATTTGGGCGATTTCTCCAGACAATCTAGGTCTTTGATTTTCTAAATTATCAGTAAGACTTGACCAAGCGTCGATCGTAGGGTTTTTGGATTCCAGAACACGGGGTGTAGCGCAGCGGTAGCGCACTTGTCTGGGGGGCAAGGGGTCGCCGGTTCAAATCCGGTCACTCCGAAGTTCAAAAGTTCTGATTTAAAAAACCCAGCAGGCCTGCGAACAAACCTGCCGGAAGAAAATTCAGGATGGTGAGATACAAAAAAAAACTAAATCTTAAGAAGGTTTGTTTTGGTTTCCTTCTTTCACTTTATCTAAATATTTTACTACGTTGTCTTTGATTTCATCAAAACGAACGATTCCCCAAGCCACACCCATTTTTACTTTTAGGGCATTGTCACTCGTATCACTTTCGCCTTGTTCTTTCAACTTTTGAAAGTTTGTTTCAAATTTGCTCTTTTTCTCGTTTAGGTCAACGACCAGTTTCTCCCAGACTTCTTTGGAAGTTTTTACGGCGCCAATCCCAGCATTTACGATATCTTGCAGCTTGTTTTCCACATTGCTCATCGGATGTTACTCCTTCTCTCTCCATTATTTTGCAGTGCACAATAATGTCCAGAAAGAATTTTCTGGAGGATTCTGAATTCCTGGGCTAAAATGGTCGGATGCGCGTAAAAACCCTAAGGAATCTCTTCACCATTTTGACCCTTGTTTTCTTGTTTGCGAACTGCAGTAGTCCCATCCAAGAAAAACCCATTGCTGGCTGCGAACGAATTCCAGGAACTCCTGGCCCGGAAGATTTGGATCTCATCCGTGATACATCTACAGTCATTGTTTCTTCCCATGAACGCCGCAATGGACTAAAAGATATCGGAGCTTTGTTTGAAGTTTCTTTCGCTAACCCGAATGGAAAATTAGAAGCAAAAAAAATTGAAACCAATTATCCTGAAAATTTTCGACCACATGGGATTAGTTATGCGAAAGTAAAAGGTGTTGATACCTTAGCTGTGATTTCCCATACCTTAGTGGATGAAAATCCGCATACCCTTGAAATTTTTGAACGTTCGAAGTCTGGCAAATGGACTTATACAAAAACTTTGAGTGATCCCACTCTCACAAGTCCTAACGATATTTTTATGAACGAAGCAGGAGAGATTTTTGTTTCCAATGACAATGGAACTAGTAATGCCTTTCGTAAGTATTGGGACATGATCGTTCGTAGTGGAAGAGCAGATGTATCTTATTATGATGGTAAAACTTTCCAGGCCTTAAACGTCCCTGTTATGCTTGGCAATGGAATTTATATTCGTAAAAAAGGAAATGAAGAACTCTTATACAGATCTGTATTTTCTGAAAAAGCCATTCGTGTGTATCAAGTGGAACGAAGTGGTGGAAAGATCAATTTAAAGTATTTGGAATCCATCGCCATAGGCGCGGGCCCTGATAATATTTTAGAAGATGAAAATGGAATGTTATGGCTTGCAGCCCACGATTCCACTTATAAATTCATTCGTCATGTGATGAATCGAACGAATTTAGCACCTACTCGTGTTTTCAAAATCAATCCAGAGAACAAAGAAGTCACTGAAGTGTATGCCAATGAAGGTGCAGAAATTTCAGCCGGAAGTACGGGACTTGTTTTCAAAAACAAACTTTTGATTTCGCAAGTGTTTGAAGATTTTCTTCTGGTTTGTCCAAGGCCATAGGAAAGAAATTAGATATATTTTAGATACGATGGTCTTGGGTAGGCTGTCGTATTAAGTTTTTTTCTATACATGAATTAAAAAAATATTCTTCATCTTTTTTAACTATATTAGCTAAAAAAGATGAAGAATGTAAAGCAAGAGCTGTCTTAGTTTACAATACCTTAAAAATCAGATCAAAGAATGTATGAAAAATGCTTGCAAATTCATGAATTTGAATAGGATTACGATTGGTTAGTAAATATGGCAAATCTTCAAGTTAGAGATATTGATGACAGACTATACGAATCATTAAAGAGAAGGGCGGAGTTGGAACATCGTTCTGTCAGTCAAGAAGTAGTCATGATCATAGAAAGTCATTTAAAAAGAGATAATCTTGAAACAGAGAGACAAACTGTTGAATTTCTAAAACTTACAAATTCTTGGCACGACGAAAAAACTGCGAAAGAAATCATCTCCGACATTCGATCATCAAGATCAAAAAAAAATCGATCAAAGGTGACGGATGAGCTTTTTGATTGATACAGATATTATCATTTATAGTCTTAAGGGAAATGAGAGAGTCCAGAAAAATCTCATCGAAAAAAAGAATTCTTCAAAAGCAATTTCCGTCATTACTTATGGTGAGTTAATCTTTGGTGCGAAAAAATCAAAAAGTAGAGAAAAGAATTTAGCAACCGTATATAGAATTGGAGAAATTTTCCCCGTTGTCGAATTGACTAAAGGAATTGTCGAAACATTTGGAGAAGTGAAAGCCGTATTACAAAAAAAAGGAAATATTGTTGATGATTTCGATTTATTGATCGGATCTACTGCTTTATATCTAAATTACACATTAGTTACCAATAACGAAAAACACTTCTCCATGATTCCCGATTTAAGAATCGAGAATTGGAGTAAATAATATCTATATCAATTTGAGAATCATCCCCTAACACCAACATGAAATATATTGCATTACTCAGAGGAATCAATGTCGGAGGAAACAGAAAGGTCGAAATGAAAAAACTTCGAACACTTTTTGAATCCTTTGGTTACACGGAAGTTTCTACTTATATCAATTCAGGGAATATCATTTTTGAATCAGAAGATGATCAAAAAACAGTTCTCGCAAAAATCACAAAAGGTTTTGAAAATACTTTTGATTTTGAAATTCCCACTCTTGTGAAGACAGAAAAAGAAATGAAAAAAATTGCCAAAGCGATCCCAGAGGAATGGCAAAATGATAACACACAAAGGACGGATGTTGCGTATTTATTTCCAGAGGCAGATTCCAAAAAAATCATCCAGGAACTACCTCTCAAAATGGATTATCTCGATATTCTTTATATGAAAGGTGCCATCATTTGGAATATTAAAAGAGAAAATGTAAACAAGAGCCAACTTGCCAAATTAATCAGTCATAAATTGTATAAAGTAATGACGATACGCAATGTGAACACAGCCAGGTTTTTAGCAGGAGAAACAGAATAAAAAAACAAAACAGAACTTATTTTCTTTTGCGTGATCAGTAGAAAGTTTCGTTTCTACATTGATCATCAGATTAACCTAATCCCTTCAATACCGCTTCAATTGTTTCCACTAACAACGTTTCTCTGTTCTCATGACAGTGTTGGGCCACAAGTTTTGGGTGAGTGAAAGCAGTTCCTGCTGAAATTAGAATTTCTGTCACCAGGTTCACTTCCCTTTTTTTGATCTTCTTTTGGTTCATAGCTTCTGTGACCAAACTCGACATTTGGCTTTGCATATTGGTCAAATGGGTTTGGATGAAGGGTTTGGATTCTTCTGCAGCCATATCGAATGCCTTATACAGTTCAGGATCAAGATTTACCTTTTCCAATTTCATTCGGTGGAGATTTAGAAACCAAGTGAGGATCTTTTGGATGGGGTCTCGTTTTTCTTTTACAAGCAAATCCTGTTTTTCATCTAACTTCACAAGCCAACGTTCGGAAACAGCATCAAAAAGAGCTGTTTTGTCTTGAAAATGTGAGTAGAGGGCCGCATGGCTAATCCCCATTTCTTTGGCAACATCCACCAAACGAACCTTTTCAAAACCTTTGGCCCGCATTTCGCCTATGGCAATTTCCACGGCTTTGTCTTGGATTTCCGAGGCTGTGAGACCTGTTCTTGGCATAAGGAAAGGATCGGATCGAAATCCAGGGGGTCAATCTCAAATTACAAAATGAAAAAAATGTTAGTTTTGAAACTTACGGACTTGACTTTTTGTAACTTACAAAATATTGTAAATGTAACTAAGGAAAAGGTAAAAATTTATGCAATTAAATGGAAATACAATCCTCATCACTGGGGGAACGAGTGGGATCGGACTTGCTCTGGCAAAACGACTCTCCAGTCTCGGAAACCAAATTTTAGTCTGCGGAACTAATGAAAAGAAAATGGAAGAGATTCGAAAATCTTATCCGGGGTGGGGGACTTATCTTCGTGATATTTCGAAACCAGAAGAGAGAGAAAAATTATTCCAAGAAACAACAAAGGATTTTCCTGAACTCAATGTGTTATTCAATAACGCAGGAATCCAACGTTATCCAAAATTAAATGAACTAGAACCTTGGGCAAACTTGGGCAAAGAAATCGATTTAAATTTGGGAGCTCCCATCCATCTTTCGATGTTATTCGCTAAACACCTGTTTGCAAAGAAAAATGCGGCGATTTTAAATACAACATCAGGACTATCACATATCCCTTTGGCTTACGCACCGGTGTATAGTGCTACCAAAGCAGCATTACACTCCTTCACATTGACACTACGATTTCAATTTCGTAACCAACCCATTGAAGTGATTGAAGTTTCACCACCCATGGTCGATACCGATTTAGGAATTCCTAACACTCATACAGCGGGACTAAATTTAAATGAATATGCAGATAGCGTTATAGAAGGTCTGCGAAATGGAGATTTGGAAATCACTACTGGCTTTTCTACTGTCTCTGCCAATGCGAGTCGGGAACAAAAGAATGAAATCTTCTTGTCTATGAACAATGCGAGGAGTGGATCAAACTAAAGATCGACCCACAAAGGCACAAGCGATGGCGTCCCAAGAGTCGTCGTGGCCTTTCAAATCTTTAAATCCTAAAATCATTTGGATTGCTGCCCGGACTTCTTTTTTGGTGGCATTCCCTTTGGCGGAGATTCCTTTTTTGATTTGCGTGGCTGTCAGTGATACAACAGGAATTTGTTTTTCGCCGAGGGAAAGTAAGATGACCCCGCGAGATTCCGAAACCTTCATTCCGGTCGTTGTGTTCTGAACAAAGAAGAGTTCTTCGACCGCGGCCGCCTCCGGTTGGAATTCGGTGAGGATATCCATCAGTTCCTTGCGGATTTGGAGGAGGTTGGTGGGAGAAGGCGTTTTCGGAGCCACTTCAATGGTCCCGTATGTTAACAGTTCGGGGTTACGACGCAGTCCTTCAGGAAAGGAAAGAATCGCATAGCCCACACGATGGGATCCAGGGTCAATGCCGATGATTTTCAATAATTTCTTTCCTTAACCCCAACTTTTGCCCAGTTTGGCCCGACCCGACCCAAAACCTAGTCTAAAAATGAAAATGACAAGGTACTTTCCTTCCGTATAGTGGAAGAAAACCACCGCAGGAACGTTAAACACATGACCGCAACGGCAGTGAAACTCGAAAAATCCCAGGCGGAGAAGGCTCTTAGTGCTCAAGCCGCCCTCCTCAATGATGTAACCAAACGACTCGCTCTGAAAAATTCCGATAACGGCAAAGTATCCGTAAGCAAAATGGACAAAACACAACATGTGTTTTACCAATTGGCTTGGATGACCGCTCAACAACGTGTTGCTGAGAACTTTATCGTTTATGCTTGGGATGCTTCCAAGGGAACTGGCGAGATGGAACAGAAAATGGCCCTTACTTTTGCGGCTGAAACTGTATCCAACATTCGTTCGGAACTCGCAGCTCGCCCTGCAGAGTATGAACTGACTTACCAAGAACTATTCTCCAAACTTTTTTCCGATGAAATCAATACTTACGTAGAAGCAGCATCCAAAATGGAAAACTACGAAGCGATTGTAGACAAGATCGTTGATCTTGGACACTTCGGTGCTTATGGACTTTCCGAAGACCATGAAAACTTCCGCGGAATTTTCAAAGATTTTGCTGAAAACGTAGTAGTTCCTCATGCGGAACATGTCCACAGACATGATGATCTGATCCCACAAGAAATCATCAACGGACTAAAAGACATGGGTTGTTTCGGTCTTTGTATTCCAGAACAATTTGGTGGAATCCAACCAGATGATCGTCCAGACAACATTTCCATGTTAGTTGTAACCGAAGAACTTTCTCGTGGTTCCCTCGGAGCTGCTGGATCCCTTATCACAAGACCAGAAATTATGTCCAAGGCCCTCCTCAAAGGGGGAACGGAAGAACAAAAAAACAAATGGTTACCACTTCTTGCATCTGGTGAAAAATTTGCAGGGATTATGGTTACAGAACCTAACTACGGTTCTGACGTAGCTGGAGTTTCTGTTACAGCAAAAGAAGTAGATGGTGGATTTGTGATCAATGGTGTAAAAACTTGGTGCACATTCGCAGGTTATGCGAACCTCCTTCTTATTCTTTGTAGAACAGAATCTGATCCAAGTCTCAAACACAGAGGTCTTTCTATCATTTTAGCTGAAAAACCATCGTTTGATGGTCATGAATTCAGTTACAAACAAGACGGTGGCGGAACCATCCAAGGAAAAGCAATCGGAACCATTGGTTACCGAGGAATGCACTCTTACGAAGTATCTTTCGAAGATTACTTTGTTCCGAAAGAAAACCTACTTGGTGGTGATGCTGGACGTGGAAAGGGATTCTACTTCCAAATGGAAGGATTTGCTGGTGGACGTATCCAAACAGCAGCTCGTGCCAATGGTGTGATGCAAGCCGCTCTTGAAGCAGCTCTTCGTTATTCCCAAGAACGTAAAGTATTCGCAAAACCAATTTACGATTACACTTTAACTAAGTTCAAAATTGCGAAGATGGCAATGATTGTACAAGCAACTCGCCAATACACAAACTATGTAGCAACACTACTCGATAACCACAAAGGCCAAATGGAAGCAACACTTGTTAAATTGTATGCATCCAAAATTGCTGAGTGGGTGACTCGTGAAGCAATGCAAATTCATGGTGGTATGGGTTATGCGGAAGAATATCCAGTATCGCGATACTTTGTAGATGCTCGTGTATTCTCTATCTTTGAAGGTGCGGAAGAAGTAATGGCACTTCGCGTAGTTGCGAAAGACCTACTTGACCAAGCACTCGCTTCTTAGTTAGAAATTAAGTTTATTTGATGTCGATAGGATGAAAATCCGATCGGCAAAGAGAAAAGAAAAAGCCCGAGCAATCGGGCTTTTTTTATATCTAAATCCAAAAACAATCGTATAGTCTTTTGCTTTAGTTAGCATTCTTCAGGTACGTCACAAAACGCATTAATCATAAACAAATATCCATCAAAATTAGTGCAGATATTTATTCCTAATTTTCGATAGCGTTCCGCATCGGGACTTTTTTCACAAGCAAGCACTGTGGAAAGTAAACATAAATTGGATTCTTTCTTTGCTCTATCACATTTCCCTGTTACATTTGCAATTTCTCGATCGCAATTTGCCAATGTAAACATAAACAGAAGAATTAAGTATTTGATCATTTTCATATGTAATTTCTCGTGAGTATCAGAAACTAAATTTGATTTATTGTCAATTAGATTCAGCAGATGACTTTTGTTTTGCGATGTAAAGTTCAGTCCTTGTATGGATATTACAAAATAAAGGGAATTGTCCATAAAAATACGCATAGAATGGACAATCCTTGGGAATTGCGTGAGTTTTATGTTATAAATTTGGATGGATATTTGTTGAAATATCGATAAAATTCAGAAGGATAATCTCCTATTCATTTTCATTTTGGAAGTCTAACTTGAAATACAGTAATCTTATCTTTGTTACTTGTCATTTTTGTTTATTTTTTTTTAATTTGGTACGATATGAATTTAGAATATTGCAAAATTAAATTTTGAATTTTAACCTAATATGATCCTACGAATATTTTTTTATTTCCTTGTTTTTATTGTTTTGAATCTCTCCTGTAAAACTCCTATGCCTGAGCTGAGTTCGGAGGCAAAACTTTCCAAAAACAAAATGATTTCTATTCGGTGGACAACTACAGATCCCATTCTTGCCAAAGTTTTTAATGAGATTTTTCCAGTTCCACCTGCCATTTTGTTAGATGAAAGTGTGAACATTGCAGATTTATCTACGGTTCCAATGGCAGAACCCGATCCAAAATTTGCGCCAAAGCCAAAACAAGAAAAACCTATAAATCCAAATGAACTCCCAAGGTGGGACCGTGGATTTGAATTGTCTAATATTGATAATCTTACGGTTGTTATTCGAAAAGAAAGTCAAAGACCTTTTTATAGCGTTGGACTGAGTTTACTCGCATTAACGATGTTGTATTATGGCACAATGGAAACAGAAGCAGAACTAGTTTGGACATCCGGTGAAATGAATTTGCATAGAATTTCTTTTTTATCCACTCATGAAACAGTTTGGGCTCCGATGCCATTTTATATTGGTACTGGATCCAGTATTGTCGGACCTGCATTTAATTCGAACCGTTACCCATCTAAATTACAAAAATTTTGCATACAAGAAAAACCAAGTAACCTGAGAGAATCACTGGAACAATCTCAAACAGAAAACTGTAAAGAATATGAAACTTTTTTAAGAAGGTTATTCCTTCAAAATTATGACAATATCCATTCTCAATTAAAGGAATGGGAAAAAAGAAACAGGGATTGGTTCCAACCGTAACGAAGGTAAATTCTCATTTGATTCAAATTCAAAAAATAAAATTCAATCGGATGTTTTTTAATAAACTCGTTATTTTCCTATCTTGTATTTTTTTAACTGCACTCTTTCCTTTGCGGGATCTTCATTCCGTTTCTTTACCAAAAGAAAATTGGAATTTGGTTTTATACGGAGGAATCTTTACGACAACAGACCTAATCCCCATTGTATTTCGCCAAAAAACCGACTACAAAGAATCATATATAGGAAGTTTAGGAATTTCGCGGCCATTCGATTACCGAATTCGTTGGTTTGATTTTTTATGGGAAGGAAATGTCACCAAACATTTCGGAGAGATGAATCATTGGGAAGTGAATGGATTTTACATTGTCAAAATCGATCGAATGTATGGTTCACCATTTAGTTTATCGTTAGGCGAAGGATTGTCTCTTGCTTCTGAGAATCCAAAGTTAGAGAATAAAGCCAAAGGATACTATTTGGATGGTTTACAAAAAGATGCCATCGAATCCAGAGCTTTGCTAAATTATATGATGGTGGAATTTAGTTCTTATTTGCCATTTGAACGAAAAACGGAAGTTTTTATCAGAGTTCATCACAGATCAGGAGTTTTTGGTTTGTATTGTCCTCCAGATCCCAATTGTGGATCCAATTTTGTCAGTTATGGATTCCGAACTACATTTTGACACCACAGAGAATCTACATGAAACTCCCGTGATGTCAAAGTTTGGTGACCTAGATTAATGAAGCAAATCACCGATTGTAGTTAGTTTTTTGCGGGTTCCTTGATCCAATCATATTTTGTATCTTTATGTTTTCCTTCTTCTACCAAGTTTTTTAAATTCAAAAGTGATTCGTAAGGAGTGTCAGTTAAGACTAAATTGATGACTGATTGGGGAACGGACCCACCTGGTTCAAAGTGAGCCTGGTATTCAATTTTAAGTTTTCCATTGGCCTGCGGAATGATACGCCAAACACCTTCAAAGTTTTCCATACGAGTGACTCCAGAAGGAGTTGGGCGTGCATTGGAATCAAGGCGTTTGATTTTCATTACAGTTGCCAGAGTTTTATTGTTTTGTTCAAATCCCCTGTCCATAATCAAATCACGATCATTGACTGGCCAAGGTGCTCCGTTACGAAGATAAACAACTGATTTTTTTTCAGTCCCGGAAAGCACAGTGAGTTCCTTACACTGGTGGTAAAGATTTTTACAAGAAGCCGGGTCAGTTAAGAGAGCGATGACTTGAGAAATAGAAGCATCTACTTCGGTTCGACCTAAAAACTCATCTAGGTTGGAACCTGCAAAAGGACGAGTCAATACTTGGATTCCTTTTTTCCGTTTGGACTCCGACCATTCAGGTGATTGGGCAAAGAGCGAAGATAAATTTGATAGAAAGGAGATTCCTACCAAAGTCATAATTAGGATTTGTTTTTTTGTCATGGTTACTTACCTATTTGTAGATGGATGAGTGGTCTCACTGTTTCTGCAAAGAATAATGAGGTTGATGATGCTGGTAACAAACTCAATCCATTTTTTCTCCCAATATTATTTACAGCAAGGATTGCCATATAATTTCGATTTTTATCTATCCACGGATAAAATCCATTGATTCCAATGCTGTGCGATATAAGGTCTTTATCGCATTCTGCGGGTACATCCGTAGTCGTGCAAAATCTCCAGTTACCAAGTCCGTATTGCCAACGATACCCAAAGGCTGAAAATTGGGAGTAACCTATCTTTGCCCCATTGTATTGGTCTGCCAAAATTTCCGTCACTGAAGTAGTGGATAAAAAATTAGCAATATTTCCTCCTGAGGCATTTTTAGCAGTTCCGTTCATTAGGAGTGCGTTTATCATTCTTGCATAATGTTCTGGAGAAATGGAGAGACCAAAGGCTCCGGCCAAACTTCCGTCCGTGTCTTCTGTTGTTCGGTAGTTTCCTTTCCAAACTGCTTGGCTAGCATCCCAACCCAAAGGTGTGACGATGAGCTGGGTGAAAATGGTATTCCATGTTTTTCCACAGGATATCTCTAACATACGTTGTGCGACTGCCATATGGTTGGAATTGTATTGGAATAAAGCTCCGGGTGTTCCTGTGGATTGATCCCGGATTTCATTGACACAAGTATCTTTTTGTGTGCCTGATGCACCGACTGGCAATGTAGAGATACAGGTGGCCTGTCCTGAACCATTTCCTCCGCCTGCATTGAGACCAGAGGTAAAAGACAATAATTGCCGGAGAGTAATGGTTCCCTTAGTTCCAGTCCATCCGAGGATATCTCCCGTGGTTCGACTCAACGATAAGGTACCACCCGTGGCACAGGTTCCCGTAGTCACTGTCCCGCAGTTTGCAAACGTTCCACTATTGGAATTACAATCAATGGCTCGCATGGCTGTGATGGCAGTTACCCATTTGGATCCAGACGCAATGGGTTTATAGGTATTATAATCTAAAATGGATTGTCTCGCATAAATTCTGTTACCTGATCCATCGAATACTTGAAAACTAGCTCCCTCGTCGGTAGTTTTTGCATACTGATCAAAACAAGTGTCGAGACTAAAACAAGAACCAAATATTCCTGCGACAAGTAACGATTGTGTATCCTTGTCTGTTGCAAGAGGCTTTTGGCAATTCACAATCAAAGAAGAAACAAGAGATAGGAATATGATAGATTGAATTGATTTCATAGTGACCCTCATTTAAAAGCGAATTGGTTCTAATGTGATAATTTTTCCTGTGCGGTCCAGGTCGCAGGAAGCGAATTCCGGAAGTAATAGGGCATCACGAGATGCTCCCCCAACAGTTGTTAAACCATCATAAATAACACCTAGGGCCAATGCACCCTTGGTGCGAATATCTGATTCACACTGTAAAACAGATGATTCCATAAAATACTCTTCATCTTCGATTTTTGTAAGATACGAATACAGGATTTTTGCCAGAAAACCATTGATCAGGAGGAGGGGAGAAATGGGGCCTTGTCCTCCTTTCATCCCAGATTGCGCCAACCAAAAGGAAGAAGCAGTGGATTCTGCTTCAAAAATGGCTTCAGAGATCCGTTTTTTTGCCTCCGAACCTTTGACTGCACCATAGGTGGGAATTCCTATTGTTTCTGTAAGCATACAATTTGCGAGAAACGCAAAGAAAAGAATGGATAGAATAATTTGTCTCATGAATTTTTTATCCTTAATAGAGAATGAAACGATCTGTAAACTTTTCCTTTCACCACATGGTTCGAATTCCAGAGCCAGAACTTATGGAAGATCCTACCCAAGTAGAGTCTTATGCCCACGCTGACTTTGAAACTGCTCATTCCTTTCTGATTCGTAAGTTTCAAGATAGACTTCCTTCCAGGTTTACTCCTGAATCCATTTTGGATTTAGGATGTGGTCCAGGTGATATGTCGTCTAGACTGTATTCACAGTTTCCGAATTCAAATTTTACATTTCTAGATGGTTCCGGGTTCATGTTAGATCTTTGTAAGAAGCGTATGGATATAATGGTTCTAAAAAAAAGAAACAAAAAAATGGAATTTAAAAAAGAACTCATTCAGGAATTTGTTCCTGAATCCCCTTATGATTTAGTATTTTCTAATTCCTTATTACACCATTTGCATGATCCATTTGAATTTTGGGGAGCAGTACAGAGGTCCATTCATTCAGATAGTTTTATTTTTATTTCTGATTTGATGCGGCCAGATACATTAAACATTGCGAATCAACTAGTAGAACGTTATGCGAATGATGAACCTAAGGTTTTAAAAAAAGATTTTTACAATAGTTTGCTTGCTGCTTACCGAATCGAAGAAGTAAAAGAAATGTTGGAGATTGTTAGACTAGATTCAAAATTGAATATAGAACCAATCACAGACCGGCACTGGATTTGTTATTCAAAACCAAGGCTTTAAAGTTTTTAAAATACCTTGGTATTTGGTTGTAGATGGTCCTTTTAAAAACTCGGAATAGGATTCATTTCCTTGGCCCGTAGTAAGAATTATTTTAACTTAGATATTTTTTTTCGACTCTCACTTTGTCCATATGACTGATCTTTAGTTCAGCGGCTAAATCTTCCAAAAATCGAATTTCTTCCTTATTGAGAGAACCGTCGGAAGCAACAATACAGACGGCATCTTCAAAAAAATTCAAAGCATACTCGTCATTGTCGGAAACAACTTTGGTTATGGTTTTCATTGGCAGTGGGTTTTCAAAAGTTTTTGATAAGATGTCTAAAACTTGTTTTTTTTGAGTTTGGAATCCACTTAAAAGACAATCGGGTTCAAATAGTACGTTTACAAGTTCTCCCACAATTTCGCCTTCTTTCTTTTTGAATTGCCCGTCGGCATGGCAGGCATAGGACCACAAACTAAGAAGGACTTTGGCATATTCAATATGAAGGTCACTTTCAATGTCCAGAGTCGATTGGATGGATTCCGGATGATTCTTTTTGTTCCCTTTGACTTGTTTCAAATTTTGAACGATTTTCTTTGCCATAACAATCAGGAATTTTATTGCTTTGGGTTCTTCGTTCAACTTCATTTTTTTACTCTTTTCTTGATTTTTCCTAAAAATGGGCTGAATTGGAACTTCGAATCAGGAAACTGGAATTAATCTATGTCGAAAAATATACTCGTTACAAGTGCGCTTCCCTATGCCAACGGTTCCATCCATTTGGGACATGTATTAGAAGCAGTCCAAACAGATATCTGGGTACGTTTCCAAAAGTTAGTTGGGAACAATTGTTATTTTTTCTGTGCTGATGACACACACGGAACTCCCATTATGATCGCCGCTAAAAAAGCAGGCAAAACTCCCGAGACCATGATCGAAGAAGTACAGAAAGAACATTACAAAGACCTAACTTCCTTTGGTGTTTCGTATGATAATTATTATACGACAAATTCGGAAGAAAACAAAAAATTCTCAGAATCCATTTATCTCACTTTAAAGAAAAAGGGTCATATCGTTGCGAGGAACATTGAACAGTCGTATTGCGAACATGACAAAATGTTTCTTCCTGATAGATTCATCAAAGGAACTTGTCCCAAGTGTGGGGCAAAAGACCAATACGGTGATTCATGTGAAGTGTGTGGAACAAGTTACTCTCCCAAAGATTTAAAAGATTCGTATTGTTCTATTTGTGGAACGACACCAGTCCTTAAAGAATCCAAACATTTGTTTTTTAAACTCCAAGACTTTCAAACCCAACTGCAAACTTGGATCGAAGGCGAAAGTCGATTGAATGAAGGCGCACAGAAAAAATTAAAGGAATGGTTTACATCTGGGTTACAAGAATGGGACATCAGTCGAGACGGCCCATACTTCGGTTTTGCAATTCCTGAAGAAGAGAATAAATACTTTTACGTTTGGTTGGATGCTCCGATCGGATATATGGCATCCTCTATGAACTTTTTAAAAGATGAAAAGAAGTTCAATGAAATTTGGAAAGAAGGAAAAGGGGAAATTGTTCACTTTATCGGAAAGGACATTTTATACTTTCATGGACTTTTTTGGCCAGCAATGTTAATGGGAGCCGACTACCAAACTCCTTCCCAACTCAATGTGCATGGATTTCTAACTGTTAACGGTGAGAAAATGTCCAAATCAAGAGGGACATTTATCAATGCTTCCACATTCGCAAAGTATTTGGATGTAGAACATTTTCGATTTTATTTGGCCTGCCGTTTAGGTTCGGGAATGGAAGATGTGGATATATCATTTGATGATTTTGTTTCAAGAGTGAATTCCGATCTTATTGGAAATCTTGTGAATTTAGTTTCCCGTGTGTCTACCTCCATCTTAGATAAAATGGATCGTAAGTTAGGAAGTCTTTCTGAAGAAGGAAAATCACTTGTTTCTGAACTTTTATCCAGAGAACCAGAAATTCGTGAAGCCTATGAATCACGTAACTATTCTAAGGTGATGAGAGAAATTACAGGTCTTGGTGATAAAGTTAACAAATACGTAAATGATTATGCACCTTGGAACTTAATTAAAACTGATGTTGAAAAAGCAAGGGAGGTAGTCACCACTTCCCTTAATTGTGCAAAGATTCTATTTACTTATTTGGGGCCGGTAACTCCTAAAATTGTAAATTCTGTTGCCCAACTTTTCCAAGTGGAAAGTTTAAGTTTTTTAAACTTGAAAGAAACACTCGAAAACCAAGTTCTTGGGCCTTACCAAATGTTATCAAAACGTGTAGAGGAAAAAAATATTTCACTTATGATTGAGGAAACCAAAGAGGCATTTCAAAAAGCAAATCCAGAGAAGTCTAAATCAGAACCAGGTAAAACAACGGCCTCTGAACCCAGTGCAACTACAGTTTCGGAAGATGGTTTTATCACCATTGATGAACTTTCTAAAGTAGAACTCCGGGTAGGTCAAATTCTGGAAGCAGGACCAGTGGAAGGCGCCGACAAACTTTTGTTTGTGAAAGTAAACCTGGGAGAAAAAGGAATCAAAAATGTTTTTGCAGGGATCAAAGTTAGTTACACAGCAGAAGAACTTGTTGGGAAAAAAGTGGTAGTTGTTGCCAATTTGAAACCAAGACAAATGAAATTTGGATTATCGGAAGCAATGTTACTCGCATCAGGAAAAGAAAAAACTTTATCTTTATTTGTTCCTGATCGTGACGCAAACCCAGGTGATCTTTTAAAATAAACTTATGGCAACAAAGTCAGAACAAATCTTAAGGGAAAAAGAGATCGAAGGGATTAAGTTTAGTCTCTACGGAAAAATTTTAATCTTTTCTTTTTTGACAATTGCTACTTTCTTTGTTGCCCAAACTTTATCTGAATTATTAACAATCGCCTCTATTTCGTTAGGTTTAAATTTAGTTTTATATATTTTATCTAAGTTTTTAAAAAGAGAGAAGTTTGTTTCCTTTGTCGGGTTATTTTGTGTTTTAATAGATTTATTCATCATCACAATCCTTCCGTTCATTTGGTATAATGCCGTCGGTGGAGAGTCACAAGTCCCAAGAACTTACTTAATCAAAACATATTTACACTTTATAATCGCAGCAACATTGGTGATGAATGCCTTTAGTATCCAACCCATTTATCCAATGATTTATGCTTTGGGGGTTGTGGTTAGCCAAGCAGGGATTTTGATTTATGCACAACAAGATCCACGATTTGTCAGTACAGAAAGTTTTAAAGAAGCCTTTCTTGGCCCAGCGGCCCATGTAAATAACTACATTATGTCTATGGGAATCATTGGTGTTTTAGGATTTTTTTTGGCATACCTTACTTATCGTGTTAGGCGAACGGTTTTGGCAGCTGTTACAAACGAAATCAAAATGTCTCAACTTTCCCGGTATTTTTCTCCAAATGTTGCCAACCAAATGGGAGAAGCCAGCGATGATTTCTTTAAGCCAGGTGGAAAGGAATCAACGGTTGCTGTTTTATTCTGTGATATTGCCAATTTCACTCAAATTTCAGAATCCTTGGGGCCTGAAAAAACCATGTCACTTCTTTCCGAATACCATAGTTTTATGTTAGATATTGTTTTTGAACATAGTGGGACACTCGATAAATTTATCGGGGATGGGATGATGGTGACTTTTGGAACTCCTCTTCCTGGAAAAGACGATGCCACTAATGCAGTCCGAGCCGGCGTTAGTATGTTACAAGCGTTATCCGTTTGGAATCAAAAAAGAGAAATAAATGGAGAAAAACCTATCACCATTCGAATAGGGGCTCACTATGGACCTGTTATCGTTGGTAATGTTGGTGTGGAAAAACGATTGGAATACACTGTCATCGGCGATACGGTCAATGCTGCTAGTCGCTTGGAATCTTTAGGAAAAGAATTAAAACGAAACTTTCTGATTTCGAAAGAATTATACGATCATGTCTCCTTAGAGTTCCGACAAAATTTAAAAATCAAATCGATGGGCACATTGTCTCTTCGTGGAAAAACGAAAACAACTGAGATTTTATCTGTGGAGACAAATTGATGATCCAACTTCCAAAAGAAAAAGAGATCACCATCATATCGAAACCTTCTTTAAATTCAAATGAAGTAAGTTTGAAAGTGATGAGTTCCGATCTCGCACAAGATTTTGTAAATCATTTTGATTTTACTAAAAAACAGTTATTTATCGATTGTGATGAAGATGCTTTGTTAGAGATTGATTCCAGCTTTGAAAGTGGCAACAAACGTCTGTTATGGGAATCGGGAAGTTTAAAATTCACGGAAGAAGAATGGAATTCGTTTCAAAATACCATTCCTGCACTTTCTCCCTTCCTAGCACAAGACCTGTCTGGGAAGGACCTAATGTTGGCTTGGGGAAAAAAAGAAAGTCTTCTTTCTGCTGTAACAACTGGGCTTGGAACTTATTATAGTCGTTCTAGAAAAGGAAAGTGGGTGAAAGGGGAAGAGTCGGGACATCTTCAGAACCTTTCAGCGATTTATGTCCATTCTAATCCATTTTTTGTTCAGTACATTACAAACCAAATCGGGGCTGCCTGTCATACTGGATATTATTCTTGTTTTTTTCGAGAGCTTGGACCAAATGATTCTGTTTCGTTCGTCTATTCTAATAAAGTCGGAGAGTGATTTTGAATCGTATTGCGCTAATTGTATTAGTTCTAGTTTGTCTTGTTTTTATTGTTTATAAATTAAGATCCACACTGGGAGTGGACCAGTCTCAATTGAAGGAAAAAATTGATGCCGGTGCTTTGGTTGTTGATGTGAGAACTGTTGCGGAGTTTCAATCTGGACATTTTCCTGGCGCGATTAATATTCCAGTGGACCAAGTCTCCAAACGTTTGGATGAGTTTGGCGATAAAAATAGATCCATCATTGTGTATTGTGCATCAGGTGGTCGGAGCGGGAGTGCAAAATCCTTTTTGGAATCCATTGGATACTCTGATGTTACAAATGCAGGTGGACTCTCCAATATGCCAAATCCATAACAGGCAATACAAAGTAGACATTGGAAAGGGAAGACAAATTAGTTTTGGTTAGAAACCAATTTGAATTCCCTGTTAAATCAACTAACAAACTACATACGTTTTCGTTTCATATACAATTGTAATCCTGTGACTGCTTCTTTGCGGACCTTGTTCCCAAGAGCTGGCCACCAACCTAAAAAATATCCAATAGGACCCATTGCCATTCCGAGCCACTTCCACATCGAAAAATGATCTTTGTGAGTGAAAATCTTTCCGTCCTTAAATGTAAAGTTTGCATGGATTTTGTTTTGAACCAATCTTCCCGTTTTACTAAAACTATAATCAGCTTCCCAGTCTGCAGAACCTTTGGACTCATCCGCTTTGATATTCGAAAATCGAATTGTTAGGTTTTGGCTTCTTTCCAGTAACATAAGCCACATGGCTCCAGCTTCTTTTCCTTTTAAATGACCGAAGGCTGGGTCTTGGAATTCAATTTCGGGATGGTAAAGGGAAACCATAGTTTGGCCGTCCTTGTTTTGGAAAGCTGTGTAAAACTTTTGAATTAACTCTTCGTTTGCATGCATCGTGGAAAAGATTATGATTGATCAATCCAAGACTTAGCAAGAAAAAAAGTTATGAAACGAATTGTTCTCTTTGCTTTTGGAACCAGTTTTTTACTCATCGGGCTTGTTGTTCTTTTTTTAGCAGTCGGTTATTTCCAAGATCCCAAATTTCATTCAAAAACAAGCGAATGGTTAAAGGCTGAGCCTGAGGACATTTGGGCTTATATTACAGATGTAAATGATCTTCCCAATCGCAGAAAGGAAGTGGTAGCGATCAAAATTTTGGAAACTAGAGCAGATGGAATGATCCAAAAATGGGAAGAAACACCTGATATGGGTGGGTATATGATATTTGAACTTCGTGAATCCATTCCTAACAAACTTTGGAAAATCGAACTGATTGATGCTAGTTTTAAAATGCGTGGGTCTTGGACATACACCTTGGAAAGAAAAATTCCAGGAACTGTTGTGACAATTGCCGAAGATTCAGAAATTACTAGCGTTCCTGTGAGAGGGGCATATTTTCTCGCCGGCAGGGATGCCACTCTTCAAAAAGAGATGGAACTCATCCAAAACCGGTTTAGCGGGCGTTAGGGGAATCTTAGATTATTTTAATTCTTGGATCCACTCATCGATCCCTTTACAAATTTTTCTGACCGTTTCTCCATGAAAGATGATTCCAAGGTGGCCTTGTTCGTAATAAGTGATCACCTTGTTTTCTGATTTTAGGTCATTTAGTTCTGTTAAAGTTTCTTCTGGAACAATTTTATCAACCGTACCTACTACACTGTAAATCGGCATATTAAAATTGTTAAGAAAGTTTTCTGTATAATTGATACGGCCATCGTTTGACCAGAAACTTCTTTCATTGGAGATTTGGCTTTGGAAAAACTGCATAATCACAGAAACAGATTCTTCGCAAAATACATCTTCCATGAGAAAATACCACTCAGGAGGAGTGATTTCTTTATATCCCACAAAGTCTTTGATCGTCAAAACTTTGGTTCCAATATTATAACTAAAACTTCTTAAGCTGGAATGAAGATTCAAAATGAGTTTAAAGAATTTTTTTAAGTCAATGGTTTGGATGGTGGCTTGCATCGAAAAACTAGCCATACTCAAAATCATATCTGAGATCATTTTATGCGGTAGCATACTAAACCCGCGTTTCAATGTATCAAGTCCAATGAAATTGGATTTTAAGCTGATATAGTTAGGCGATGTAATAGAAACAATCCCAGCAATGTATTCTTCTGGTTTTGGCAAATTGAATTCTTCTTTTTGCTCTTTGATTTTTTCGTAAGAAGATACATAAAACCGAGGAATCATTCCACCCATACTGTGTCCAAGGACTACGGTTCTTTCACTCGGGTAATGCCAACGAATCCAACGTAAAATTTCAGGAAAGTCATCCTGGATGTAATTATCAACTGTCCATCCTTCTTTTTTTCCATGTTTTGGCATGGTTTGTCTGGATCGTCCTCTCATATCCATTAGAAAAACTCTATAGCCGTATTTGAGAGCAAGTTCTTTTGCCAGTTTGTCCATAACGGAACGCCTGCAAAAAAATCCAGGAATGAGCAAAATATTTTTTCCTGTGTTGTTTAGTTTTTCAGGAGTAAAACTTTTTAATGAAACCGCATAACCATCAGTTGTTGGAATAATGAAGGATGCATCCATTCTATATTCAATATTATACTGATGTGATTTGAAGATAATAGAAGTGACCGGTTCTTTTTGGTCTTTTGTCGTTGTGTAAAATAGGTTTCGGGAATTAGAAACGGTATCCGCTTTTTCGATATTCTTTTGGGCAATGTAATGGTCATTTCCAGATTCCATTTCTTTTGCGACCACAAACTCAATTACATCAAACAAGGAATAAAGTTGGAGTGTGAGAGGACGAATTTTGTCTTCAGGAATAGGATCTTTCGTAATCCCCCAGAGAATCCCGATTGGGTTTTCGTTCACAAAGAGAGGAATTCCAATGGCATGGTTCATCGTTTCAGAAAGTAACACTTTTTTCTCTGGGTGAATTTCTTCTTCTTTGAGATTGATAAAAGTAACTTCTGGCCTTAGACCTTTGTTAAAATCAATGATGGACTTTCGTATAAAACCTGCGGATTCATTTCGAGGGTCAGCCAAATGGATGGGTCTCGACTTTTTGATGTATTCTTCAATTCCAGGAATTTTTCTGCGTTCAGCAATTTCTTTGAGTTTGAAGTGAGTGGCTGTTGCCACAATTTTCATTTCATCTTGGTCGATGACTTCAAAAATGGAAAAGTTAAAAATGGGATCATCGTTGAAGTCAACGAGAGAAACCATTTTATTTGCGAAGGATTGCCAAATATTTTCCAAAAATTGGAAAGTGGTTTTGGGCACCGGAAAAATGTAAATTTTGTCCGGGTTTACCATAAGACTTTTATTGCTGTCTCTGGTGGAAATTTTGATCAAACGATCTTCCAGCGAATTTTCTTCAAGTGCCATTTAGCATCCTTTCTATTTATCAGGCAATACGGGTGCGCTATAACTCTATTTTCGACTTTTCATATGCCTGTGAACTAAAAAATAAAGCTAATATGCAACAATCTGATTTCGAATCCATTTCAAGAGTTTCCGTTCCCGAATTAGACTCCATTCTAGGTAAACCATTCCCGATTCTGGACGATGGCTTTGTTCGGCTTGTTGATTACATGGGCTCAGATGAATCGATCGTTCAGGCAGCACGCGTTTCGTACGGAAAAGGAACAAAAAAAGTAAATGAAGACCGTGGGCTCATTCGGTATTTGATGCGCCACCGCCACAGCACTCCATTCGAAATGTGCGAACTAAAGCTACATGTTCGAGTTCCCATGGATACTTGGCGCCAGTGGATTCGCCATCGTATGGCAAATGTCAATGAATACTCTACGCGTTACTCCGTAGCCATTGACTCGGCTCAAACTACTTTGCCTGGAGAATGGAGAGTCCAATCCATTGGAAACAAACAAGGAAGTGATGGATATTTAGAATCATCCAAGGGTGACCACCTAACAAAAAGAGAAACGGAATTCCAAAAGTTCGCTACTGACATTTATAATGAAAGATTAGAAATGGGAGTGGCTCGCGAACAGGCAAGAAAGGACCTTCCGCTTGCAACATATACAGAAGCGTATTGGAAAATAGACCTTCATAATTTACTTCATTTTTTAGCTCTTCGAATGGATGATCACGCACAGTTGGAGATTCGACTCTTTGCAAAAACCATTGGGGAACAGATTGTGAAAAAATGGGTTCCAAATGCATGGGAAGCATTTGTCGACTACCGTCTAAGTGCTTTGAACCTGACTAAATATGATACACAAATCATCCAAGCTCTGAATACTTCCGGTAAAGAAGGGGCCAAACAAAAGGCAATCGAACTAGGGTTGTTAGATGAACAAGGTTCCACCGCTAAAAAAAGCCGTGAACGTGAGGAATTGGAGTACAAATTGAAAGATATGGGTTTTGCCATTCCTTGGTAAGACCTTGCTCCTGTAAATTTATTGATAAAATTGATTGATAAATTCTATCAATATGGTTGTTAGAAGGATTATGAGCCTCAGAATCCTTCTAACCCTTCTTTCCATCCTCCTAACCAGCGTTTCCCTTTCGGCGGAAGAATTTGCCGTGGCAACATTTACTCGCGGGAAAGTGAGTTTTCTTTCCTCCACTGATTCCTCCAAACTTTGGAAAACACTCAAAGTCAACGACATACTTAAACCTGGGGACCGAATCAAAACCGGCAATGGATCTAAAGTAGATTTTTTGTTTATGGAAACGGAAATTCGAATCCAACCAAACACTGATTTTACGCTAAAAGAATGGAGTACGGAAAATAAAGTCGCAAAAGCCTATGTAGAAAAGGGCGCAGCTTGGTTTCGAGTCAGTAATTTTAAAAAAGGGAATTTTGAAGTTTCAACACCTACTACCACTGCTGGTGTTCGCGGAACCGCATTCGGTGTGTTCTACGAAGAAAAAGAAAAAAAAGGATATACTTGTGTTTGCGAAGGACTCGTAAACATCAATGGGTCTGAATTTTCTAAAGGAACTGGTGGTGCAGTAAAATTAGGTGCGACTGAGTTGGAAAAAAATGATTACAAGGAACTAATCACAAAAGATGGTGCTACCATTAAGTTCAAAGAAAAACGAAAAGACAACCCGATGTTGTCAAGATGTCTCCCTTGTCACAAACCAGTAGGTTGGGAAGATAATAGTTTTACTCCGGACGAAACTTACGGTAAAAAGTGAAATTTTTTTTAAAGGTATTTGTATTTTTATACTTCTTCACCTATCCAGTATTTGGTGAGGAAGTAGTCACAACTAAAAAAGACGAACCGGATGGCTACTATGGATTAAAACTTGGGGCCATTTTAACTCCCACACTTTCTTATCGCATTCGAGACAAAGCTTCTGGTACTACAGACTTATCTCCCTCTGACAAAGCAGGATTTTCTTTACCTTGGACAATGGTAACCATTTCGAAAGAATGGGAAGATACTGGAATCAAGGCCGAATTTTGGGGAGAAATCCTCCGTAACGATGCTTTAACGAACGATACGTTAGCAGATACTGGAAATAAATCCAACCCTTATGTATTTTTGGTTAGGCGAGC
Organism: Leptospira mtsangambouensis; assembly: GCF_004770475.1. Lineage (NCBI taxonomy): Bacteria > Pseudomonadati > Spirochaetota > Leptospiria > Leptospirales > Leptospiraceae > Leptospira > Leptospira mtsangambouensis. The sequence continues at coordinate 299,358 of NZ_RQHK01000017.1, read as the reverse complement.
AAATCTAGCAAAAACTTTTGAATTAGGAAATACGAAACACCAAATTCAATTTGGTATGTTTGAACTTCCACATATGTTTTCTGTTTGGTCAGGGAACTATGACTGGCGTTATTTTGATAAATCACCATTAGAATCTATGGGTTTTGCAAAAGACCCAGTGGATCTTGGAATCAATTATATTCTTCGTTGGAAATCTTTTTCTGTACAAACAGCAGTTGTCAATGGAGAAGGGTATCGCAACACACAGAATACGACCAATACAGGTTATGATGTAATTGGAAAATTAGGATGGGAACCTACCTGGACTGAAAATTTTAAAACAGGTCTTCATATTTTAGGAAGAGCGTCGAATGCTTTTGGTTATGCGAGTGATGAGTGTCGAGAAGGTAAAACTCGTTGCCTCGTAAGTGATGGTAATCCGGCCACCAGAAAACAAGGAAGTGTTTCTCTAAACCAAGAGCAGGTCATTGCTGTCGAATCTCATCTGGTTTGGAAAGACACTCTCAATTTAGGTTTGGGCGGAATGGTCAAAAAACAATTGGGTGGGGAAATTGTAGATAAGTTAGCTCCATACCAGCCAGCGACTAAAGTGGCAGAATCCACAGGGCGAGGTGCATACCTTTGGACAGGATTGGGCAATGGAATCCTTAGGCTTGTGATGCGTGGAGAAATCGCAACAGGTGGACCCTCACCTGGATTACGGGCCACAGAGAGTGTAGAACGAGAGCCTTGGTTGCGATTCAAACCGGGAACCACTGATCCTCTTTACTCTGACCAGTCTTACTACATTACAAGGCAAATCTTCGGAGAATGGTTTATGACTCCTTCCGCCAGGTTGGCAATCGGATATACGGAGGTACGTTCGTATGATTCTAAAGGAGAACCAAATAAATGGTATGTAGACAGTACCGGGGAGGCATCAAATCGTGTCGAATATATAGAACAGTTTTCTAAACAAACCTCACATCCTATATCTGAATACGGAAGATTGGATCGAAGCATTGTTTTGAAAGCCACAGCCACGTTCTAAGACAGCGAGTATGGTATCTGAAATCCAAACCTTTATTGAATCCCAATTGTCTTCTGGATCATTTTCCCTTTTTAGTTTTTTCTTTTTGGCCTTGGGTGGGCTTTTGGCAGGTCTTTTGCCCTGTGTGTATCCACTGTATCCCATTACCGCAGGGATTTTAAAATCCCGAGTAACGAATCATAAATGGTCACATCCGTTAGTTTACTACGTGGGTCTTGCCACTATGTATGCTGTGTTTGGACTTGTTGCAGGTTTTAGCGGTGGGGCATTCAATTCTTTTTTACGTTTTCCAGAAACACAGGTTCTCCTTGCTATTTTGTTATTTGTTTTAGGTCTTAGTGTTGCTGAATTTTTATATTTTCCTTTTTTTGCAGGTGATTTAAGAAATTCAGCAAATGTTAGTTATGCGAATACATTTTTTTTGGGTTTGGGAGCTGGCTTACTGTCTTCTCCTTGCGTGGGTCCTGTTGTTGTTTCAATTCTTGTCCAACTCATTGCTTACCAAACAGAAGGGATTCGTTTTGTCCCCATTCTTTTTACTTCATTAAAAATGTTTGTTTTTGGTTTAGGTCTTGGGATTCCATTTTTACTCATTGGTGTTTTTGGTTTTGCACTTCCAAAATCGGGAAAGTGGATGAAGTCAGTTCAGTGGATTCTTGCTCTAATGATTTTGTATTTTTCTTTTACTTATTTAGAAAAAGCCTTCGTCCTTTGGGGTTTGGATGCGAGTCTCGCAGCCAAAGTATTTCTCATTTGGACTTTAGCACTTAGTTTTCTCTACTTACAGAAGAAAGAAGGCCTTCCCTGTGAGAAAATGAAACACTCTCTTTTACAGTTAGGTGCCTATACCTCGCTTGTAATTTTAATTCTACTTTTACAATCGGGAGTTTCTAAATTCTCCTCAGCGTCACCTGGTGCGGGATTCAACTCGGTCCCAAAAGAAGTGCATGGAAATTTAGAATGGTTTCGGTCAAAAGAAGAAGCGTATCGGATCGCCAAAGAAACAGGGAAACCGATATTTATCGATTTTTATGCAGATTGGTGTACAAACTGCAAAGAATTTCAAAAACTCACTCTTTCCAACAAGGAGTGGAATGAAACCTTTAAAAACAATGCCATCCTTTGGAAAGTATATGATACCGATCCAATTTTTGAAGAATTTGCAAACAATCCTAATTATCCAGAATTAAAAATTGGATTACCTTTCTTTCTCATCTTGGATGCCGATGGAAAGATGATCTATAAATCGAATGATTATTTAGATACCAAAGGAATGATCGAAACGATTCAGAAATTTTAAGTTTTAACGCTTTTTTGAATGAGATATTGATTTGGAAACTAAGCAAATCAAACAGTTTCTGTGGTTTTGTAAAACGAACCGGTCAGTCTGACCGATTCGCATAGTTATTGTTTAGCGAGGAAGGTTGTTTAAAGTCGACAAGTATTCACTTGCGATTTCTTTTACAATTTCGCCAGCAGGTTTTACTTCGTGGATTTGCGCTACTCCTTGGCCGGCAGACCAAATATCTCTCCAACGTTTGTATTCTTGTTCGATAGCTTTTTCTCCACTGGCGTGACCGGCTGCAATTTTTTTCGGACCATCCTCTAAAATCTCGGGAGAACGTTCTACTGATTTTGATAACCAGTTGGCCGGGATTCCCGAAATTTTTTCAGTATAAACGATTTCATCAGGGCTTGAATCGATTAACATTTGTTTGTATTCATTTTGTGCTCTGGATTCTGGAGTTGCGATAAAACGAGTTCCAATATACACTGCATCGGCTCCTAAAGACAAAGCCGCCGCCATTTGTGATCCAGTGGATATGGCACCTGCTGCAATCACAGGAAGTCCAACTTCCTTTTTTAGGTATGGAATCAATGCAAAAGGAGTGATGGCACCCGCATGCCCGCCAGCTCCTTGGGAGACAGCAATGAGAGCATCTGCCCCAGATTTTGCGACAATGTTTGCGTGTTTGAGGGTGGTTACGTCGCAAAACAAAGTGGATCCATTGGATTTGATTTCTTTCGCAATGGTTCTTGGAGTTCCGAGGCTTGTAATGATGAGTTCGACTTTTAAGTCCATCACCACTTCAAATTGTTTCGCCCAGTTTGGGTTATGTTCTTTATGAAGGATTAAATTGACACCAATTGGTTTTTTGGTTTTGGATCGAATTTCTAAGATACCTTCTCGGAGCTGTTCAGGGGTTCTATAATTTAATGAGGGAAAACATCCGATCCCACCAGCCTCTGAAACTGCGACTACTAACTCCGGATAGGAGACGAGGAACATTGGTGCTGCAATGATCGGTAGATCAATTTTTAACATTTCACTGATTTTTGTTTTGATTTTCATAAGTCTCCTGTTATACGATTATGGTTGGGTCGGTTTTGGAATTAGATTGGGTAATTCGGCAGGATATCTTCCTGTGCGAGGAATACAACTCATGGCAAAACCTTGGATAATGTAACAGAGGGAATCCTTCGAAATACATTTTAGAGATTTTTGGTACTCTTGTCCGTCGATTTCCATTGCTATGGAATAACATTCCATTTTGTCTTCAACGAATAGTTCTTGGGCAGTTTTCTCTTCTTGAGCCACCAGAGTGGAAAGAGACAATAATAGGAAGGAGAGTAGATAAAAAAATGATAGGAATCGATTGCGATTCATTGAACGTATCCTGCTGATCCTATAGGAATCAAATTTTGAAAGAAGTCAAATCATATAAATCGATTCACACTTTCTTACAGTTTGTTCTTTATTTCGGGTTTTTGATCCAACTATTCGGTTGTTTGGATTTGCAATCGGAAGTCGCCCCAGATCGTCAGTTCCAACAGTCGATTTATCTTTTGGACCGGTATTATTATTGGTCTTCCGAGGAAGTAAAAGACCCCACCTCTATTCCAAACAATGTTTGGCAAAAAATGGAACCCAATCGCCTTGGATTTGAAACTTTGAAAGGCGAATATCTTTATGTTAAATTTAGTGATCAGTTTGTTAGACAACTCAAAAGCCCTGTTCTATACGCTGAAATAGCATTGGAACAATTTAAACTTTTCCAAGGAAAAGAATTTGTTTTTGAATCCAGACTCCAAGACCATTTTTTTCCATACATCATTCCACTAAATCAAAACCCTTCTGGTTCGCTTATCATTCAATTTCAATCAAGGTATCATGGGTTTATCGGAATGGATCGAAAGGTATTTTTTAAAGATCATTCGATGGCTCTAGTGGATTTGTTTTTAGAAAACTTTTCTGAAACATTTTTTGCTCCGATTTTACTTGTTCTTTCGATTATTTTTCTTGGATTTTATTTTCTCAGAAAAAGGGAGATAATATTCTTAAATTTTTCTATTCTTCTATTTTCCGCCTCACTTTTAGAAGGATTAAATGGTTTTGTTGGTTCTTCACTCAGTCAGTTCTCTTATATAGTCACTCCGCTAACTTATATAAACTTTGCATTTTTCCCATTTGCACTTTTACTTTTTTTGATTGGGATATTTCCCCCTTTCTTTCGCAATTTATTTAAGATTCTCGCAGGTATTCATATCATAGTTTTTATCATATCGATTGTAAGTAATTATGAAAATGGAATTTCCTTTTTAAACAGTGAAGACGATTACAATTGGGTGATTGTCTTAGAAGCAGTGATTACAATTTTGTCATCCGTTTATGTATTGATAAAGGGCAATAGGAATTTGCGAACAATCACCTTGGGTTTACTTTTTATCGTATTTGCAGGACTAAATGATATTTTGGTTGATCTTGAACTACTTCCACATAGCCAGAGGATCATTCATTTTGGATTTTTTATGATGTTGTTATTGTTTGGATTTTATGTATTCAAACATTATTGGCAACTTTTGCATTCAATTAACAGGATGAATGCGGAGTTGCGTAACAAAAACAAAGAACTACAGAGGTTAATTCAAATCGATAAGGATTTGGCTTTGGCCCACGCACTCCAAAAATCATTATTATCATCAAAATACAATGAAGATGATCGTATTAGAATCATCGGTTTTTCGCAGAATTTAGAATCCGTGGGTGGAGATTACTTTGACCATACAAAAGATAGTATGGGAAATTGGGCGATTCTTATGGCAGATGTATCAGGGCATGGAATTTCTTCTGCAATGGTAGCAGCCATGTCTAAAATGGCTTTTGTTGGAGCCGGTGCTTATTTACAATTCCCATCCAGGGTTTTTCATTCAATGAACAGGCATTTGGTTGGGAAAACAAAAAATCTATTTATCACTGCCTCTTATGTATTTATTGATACGGAATCATATACGGCTACATTCAGCAACGCAGGCCATCCTGGTTTTTTTCTCATTCGAAATTCAGAACCAGAAGTGATTCATTTAAATGTGAAAGGAAAACCATTGGGTTTGTTCTCTCACATCCCTTACGCGGAAGATACGGTCAAACTATTACCTGGTGATAAAATTTTATTATATACTGATGGAATTTTTGATCTGTTGAATGATGAAGGCGAAAGTTTCGGTGAAGATAAACTCAAATCGTTGTTATGGGACAATCGTTATCAAAAATTTCAGGAACTGGCAGCGATTGTTCAAGATTCACTCTTTCGATTTTCTTCAGGTTGGAAATACCAAATGGATGATTTAAGTTTTTTATTAGTCGAGATTAAATAAAATTGAATCGCTAGATTTAAAACTTAAAACTATCCTACTTGGTCTTTTACTTTAAAACAAAAACCACTTTGTTTTCATCAAAAACTATAATTCCGGGTTGATGATAAACCGAATGGGATTTCCTTTTTTTTCTTCCAGTGCATGTAAAAATTCATTTGTATCTTCTAACTTATGAACTCCGCTAATGGACTTGGTTAGACTTAGTTTTTTATCTTTATAAAGTTGGATGAGTTCTGGAATTGCCCTTCTATCAGAACCGTAAGAACCTGTAATACGAATTTGTCTTTCGATCAGAAAAAAAGGCATAGGAATTTCCAATTTGTTTCTGCCAATTCCGACAAGAACAATCCTTCCACCTCGGTTCATCGCTCGAACAGAATTTTCAATATTGGGCATAAAACCAGAAAAGTCGCATAACAAATCAATGCCGCCGGATTTTTCTTTTAAAACTTTACCCACTTGCATGTTTTTTTCGACTAATATGAGTTCATCGGCACCGTATGATTTTGCGTTTTCGAGAGAACCACTATCAATATCGACTGCAAAAATTCTGCCTGCTCCCAATGCTTTGGCAATTGCTACAGCGTGAATTCCCAGTCCTCCACATCCAATGATGGCAACAGTATCTCCTGGTTTAATTTCCCCTTGGTATTTGACGGCATGGTAAGGAGTGGAAACAGCGTCGGCAAGGATGGCACCTTCCGTAAATGGAATTTCATCAGGTAAATTGTGAAGGTAACGTTCTTCGATTTGTAAATACTCAGCAAATCCACCACGTTGGTTAAAACCAAGTACACCGATTTCTTCGCAAAGATTTTCCCTACCCGCCAAACAGTGTTTACATTTTCCACAAGAAGTTCCGGCACTAACAACAACTCGATCCCCTTTTTTGAATCGGGTAACTTGTTCTCCTACTTCCTCCACAACACCCGAAGTTTCATGGCCAGGAACACAAGGGGTATAAGTGGCTTTCATTTTTCCGTGAAGAACCAAATGAATGTCAGAGCCACAAATACCGCAGGCTTTGACTTTGATTTTTACTTGGTTAGAGAGAAGTGTAGGGAGATCTAATTCTTGGATTTCAAGAGATCTTGAACCTTGGGGGAGTACTGCTGCTTTCATTGAAAGATTCCATCTAACTCCGTCAACATATCGCTCGCATCCGTTTCATTTAATTGTTCTAACGTTAATTCGATTGTATCAGTGAGGTAGTATTTATAATTTTTGTATGTAGATAAAAACTCTTTTAGTTTTTCTTTTTCATCATCGGAAAGTCTGTTTTCCAAATTGAGTTTGCATAATGCAAGAACACCAAATGCTGATTTTAACTCATCAGAATTGGAGGCGATGCTAAACAATTCTCGAACGTCAAGTTCAGCAAAAGTAGGAAGTAAATCAGAGATAAGTTCCATCGCACCTATGGGAATGGCACGATCGAGTGATTTGACATAATTCAGTAGTACTCGATAACTTTTGGAATCACCCACATAAGAGAGAAGATACACCATTCCAGAAAGTAAGGACTTATGATAACCCCAACTCAATCGACCAGAGTCGGCTTCCCGAATGATTTGGTAGATCAATGCCCAGATGTTTTTATCCCCATCTGCGGCCAATTTCATCAAATCCAAAAGACGTGATTCCCAGACCGGTTGGTCCATTTCAGATTTAAGGAGGTCGATGGCTTCCAGAGGGGAAGTTGGTAGTGATCCTAACTTTTGCACAGATTCTTCTCCGACATAATACTAGAATATGAGACGTATATGTCTTTTCTTTTTTATCATGCTAATGTTTTCTGCGTACGACCGAAACTATTTGCATAGATGAAACTTTTTTCGGTCATAGTAATGCTCTTTCTGACAGTAATTGGAGAGATGACACCGGATCAGTCCAGTTCCAAGGCAACTCAGTTAATTCGTGTTAGCTACGGACTTAAGGATAACTACGAGTTTCTACGCATTTTAAATTCCACAATCAGCAATCGCGGAACGGACGACCAAAAAAAATACTTCAAACGTTGCGTACAACACCATATCGAATCAGAAATTCTGCATTTGCAAATGGATTTGGGTCGTTCCTATTCTGAACTCCGGAGAACACAAGGTCTACTCATTCAACTGTATATTTATGTATTAGAAGATGAAATCGAAGAACTAGAAGTTGAATTAGGCAGGCTTGCAAGACTTGCCAATGGAAAAGAAAAAACAGAAACAAAATTATACCTTAGATTGGGATACCGTGAAATCGCTGTTGCAAAACAGAAATTACTCGTAGGAAAAAATATTCGGCCTTATTTGTATTTGATGAAACTCCAAGAATTGGCATACTCACTAAAATCGCTGAAACAAGCAGAAAAGTACATTGTCCTTCTTGGATTATTACATGATTCAATCGATGAATTTGATAAAGAAACCAGAACTTTTGCAAATATGGTTCATGAAGTCAACCGAATCATTTTTAACGACCGTGAAAAATACTTACGATTGTTATATGATAGCCACTTTGATTCCTACGGAACTTTGGATTATTATGAACTGATTTGGAAACAACCGGATCTGTATGAATTGGCGACTGGAATCCCTGGATTTGATCCAGCTTATTTCAGAAACCCTGAAGAAGCCAAACCACCAACATTTCAATAGTTATGCGATCATTTATTTGGGAATTTCCCCTCACAGCTGGATTTTCATTATTTCTTTTTTTGTTATACCCAACTGTATCCATTTTTTTTCCTGATTTGATTTCAGTTTATTTTATCGCAACACCTGGCGAATTTGAACCAATCAATTGGATTTTATCTACATTCTTCCACGGATCAGGGGCACATTTGCTTTCGAATTTATTTTTTCTATTACTCCTTGGCCGAGTTGTTGAAAATCGAGTAGGGAAAGCAAGGTGGCTTTTATTTTATTTTATGGCCGGAATACTGTCTGTGTTAGGTGATGCGACTGTTCGGGGTCTGATTTTAGGAGACAGGACTCCCATTGTTGGTGCAAGTGGTGCGATTTCGGGTTTGGCATCTGCTGCCACTTTCTTATCTCCCTTTCGTTTTCCTATCTCCCAAAAAAAATCCATTCCATTCCCGGTTTTTCTTTTTGGTTGGATGATGGTTTATTCTGATATAACCAATTTATTCGCTCGTGATCAAGTAGCACATTGGGCTCATCTTGGCGGTTTTTTTTCGGTCTTTGTAACAAGTTACTTACTTGGAGATAAAGAAAGGAGAGAAATTAGACAGGGCTTTCTTCTCAACTTTACCTTTTTTACATTGACGATCATTCTTCTTTTTTTTATCAACAATAGGTAATGAACTTAAAATTTCGAGCGAAGGATTACACATCCGATGACTCGTTTGAATCAGCTGAATACGAGTATTTTGGCAATGAAACGGAAGGTTGGGAAATCAAACGGAATGGCCAACCCTACCTTCATTTAGGACCTGGTTATATTCCTCTTAAAACGATCTCATGTGGAGTTTGTTCCACAGACATAGACAGACGATTTTTACCTTTCCCACTCCCCCAAATCATAGGGCATGAAGTTCTAGCGGAAGGTCTTGGTGACAACCAAGGAAAACAATTTGTTGTGGAAATTAACGATACCTATGAAGCCCGAGGAGACAAGGACTTGGATCTTTTTTGTAAAGAAGGAATTCCAACCCATTCTCCCGAAAGGCGAGTCCTAGGGATCGACCGTCTGCCTGGTGGCTTTGGCCCTTATATTTTAGCTCCCGTACATGCTGCTATTTCTTTGGAAGGTGTTTCACCGAAAGCCGCCGTTCTGATGGAACCTTTTGCTGCCGCCCTTCAAGCCATCCTTGCTTCCCCTCCCAAATTGGGAGACCATGTGGCTGTTCTTGGACCACGTAGGTTGGGAAGTTTGATCTTGGCAGCTCTTGCTTCATACAGAAAATCGAATCGTTTAAACTTTCGCATAACGGCGATCACTCGCCATGATCATTTGGTCACATTATCCAAAGCAATGGGTGCCGATGAAGTGATTGATCTTCGCAAAACGGATATTAGTGAAATTAAAAATCAATTTGATATTGTTTATGATACCACTTCGACTACTTCAGGATTTGAATCTGCTTTAGAAATTGCAAAACGCGAAGTGCATCTCAAAACAACGAATGGCCAAGTGATGGCAGGGATTGCCCATTTAACCGAACTTGTAGTGGATGAACTTTCGATTCTTCCGTATTCAGAACAAAATGTATCCTTTCATTGGAAAAAAGAAAATCGTAAAAACCAAAACATATTTGTTTTTGGCGGAGTTTCCAAATCAATCAAAGAGAATCTAAAGAATCAATTTACTGTCTACGAAGGAAGTGCCTCAGAAGCAGAGAGTATTCTAAATTCTGATTTATTTTCGAATCGATTGCCTCGATTTGATTTGGTAGTAGTTTCTAATCCAGAGGAACTAAGTTTAGCCATTCGTCCTAATCCAAAACATGAAAATTCATTGGTCCGTCCGCGTGGAGCAATCCTTGTAGATACAACAAGTGAAGATAATTGGTCGGATGACTCGCGTTTGGTCGCCAAGTTCTTTGCAAATCAAAAAGAAATACATAGTTCCCGTTGCGGGGATTTTCATATGGCGATTTCGCTTCTTCGTGACAATCCTGAGATCACACATGCATTAGAAACAAATTTAATCTCCCATCGTTTTTCATCAGACCAACTGGAAGAGGCATATGCAACTGCTAAAGATCCATCAAGTGTTAAGGTAGTTGTCGATTTTAAATAGCTTTATGACAGAAAAAAAACAGATACATACTTCCTTAGGTCCTGTCCTCGTTCCTGTAGAAGATGGCCTTTGGGAGATAGATCTAACCCACCTAAGGATATTTTTTGGACTTTCAATTCTTTCTAGGACCATAGGTGAAGAGATTGGTAACCAATTACATTCTTTACCAGGCGATTTGTCTTTTACCTATAAAATAAATCCAAACATCAATCATGAATTGGTGGATATGCATATCCAACATGTGCAAGTTTTTGCTAGAGCCGGGATTTTAAAAGACTGGGTATTGTTTCGCGAACAATTTGAAGAAAATTTACGTTTTGTATTTGGATCTTTTCAACAGCAGTCGGTAGCTAAAAAAATCCACCCAGAGTTTTATGGAGAAGATCCGAATCGAAATTCCTCGGTGGCACTCTTATTTCCTTTTGAAGCTGAATTTGTTCACTCTTCTGGTTATTATATTCTAATGGAAAGAGTATCCAGTCAATATCGGATTGGGGACTTTTTTCTTCGCATAACAATAGATACGCAAGAAGATGGATGTTTGAATTTATCAAATATCAAACATGAAATTATTAGTGATGCACATACAAGAACTTATATTGCAGGGGCTTCAAAAATCAGTGAATCATTAAGCAATGGAATGATCAACGCCGCTCAAAAAGGGGAGACTTTTTACGAAGAAGAAAATAGCCATTTTAGTAAGGTATTTTCTCAAATCGAAAAAACGCCTCTTGGAAAACTAACAAACATTAATTTTTATTGGGAAGAGCAGTATCGAAATTTGATTTTAAGTTCTGATCCCAGTTTTTCATTGTCCATTCTCAAAAAACTTTTCCTTTTATTAGAAGATTCTTCGGCATCGAAAAAAATTAAAGAAGGAAATACCATTCGAGCCATCATAGGAAAAGTTTCAGTGTATGTTGATCTTTCCCGTTTGGATCGAGTTTTAAATTTTAGCATCAATCAAAAACGAACCTTACTCGACTCTTCCTTCTATTTAAAACGAATGCCTATGTTGGAAGAAATTGCAAATTCCCAAGGACATTCGTTTAATTTTGAAGGTGTTCATGTTTTTTTAATTCACCATATTACATCAGAAATTATTTCACTAATCGAGACATTTAGAAGGCTAAAAGTTAGTTCGTTAGATGTCGCCTTTGTAAAGTACGGCGGAAATATACCACCAGTATATTTAGATATTCTATTGGATATTCCTACAGAAACGTTCTTTATGGCAGGTTTGGAATTCAAACTCACAAAAAACAATACTCCGTATTATGGAGTGTCTCCGTTGTATAGTGACTTTGAAACACATTCAACTTTTCGTCATAAATTAGAAGATGCGAAACTTGGTTTTTTTGATGCGATGAGGCAGTTGGCAGTTTTTCTTTTTTTAAACAAGTTATTAGGCTTAATTGAGAAAAATGAAAAGATAATTTTAATTGAAGATGGCGGTTATGTTGCGCCTGTGTTAAATGAGCGTGCATTAGATGGGCGTTCATTTGGCGATGTACTAGATGAATTTTGGGTAGAAATCAAAGACCGATCCATTCGAGAAAAGTCATTTGCAGAAATTTTAAAAACTGCAGTGATCGGTACTGTTGAACATACACGAAACGGATATGATCGTTTGGTGAAAGTGAAGGCTGAGAGATCCAACTTATTTTTACCTTCTTTTTCCATTGCAATTTCGAATGAAAAAACCAAAGAAGAATCTAAAGAAGTGGCTCGTTCTATACTAAATGCATTGGATAATACTTTGCACGGAATCGGTAAGGTACTTTCTAAACGGAAGGTTCTTTTACTTGGATCCAAAGGGAACATTGGTGGATTTTTAAAACAGTATCTAATTGGCGGATTTCTTCATGAAACCAATTTGGACATTTTAGAAGTAGATCGAAAGTTCGAGTCTGAAACTAGATTCAGCAAAACAAATTTTGCCAATGTATCCGATTCTGAATTTGCAGAAATTGATTTGATCATTGGTGTTACTGGTGAATCCATTATTTTGCCAAAAACTTGGGAATCTTGGATTTTAACAAGTAAACACAAACAATTGTACATTGCTTCTGGTTCCACAAAAACAGTGGAGTTTTCAGATTTTATTAAATGGATCAATGAGTTGAATTTATCCGATAGTCCAAAGTTAGGTGGTGAGGATCTTGTGATTTCTTTTGGTAGAATTCTGGATCCACAAACACAAATGGACTTAGGATCTAAAATTATATTTAAAATAAATAAAAAACAAATTGAGAAAGAAGTTTTTCTAATTAGCGATGGAAGTCCGGTGAATTTTTTGTTTTTTGGTGTTCCTACAGAATCAATGGATCCGATCATTTCGCAACTTGCTAGTGTTTCTTTAGGAATGGTTAATTATTATAAATCTAAAAATCTTCCGAATCCAGATTTATATGCAGTTGATCACCAAATTAATGTTTGGGGAAAGTTTTTGTGAGCAACCACGGTTTTTTTCAAATTACTCAAAAGTTATTTCTTCGGGATGGAAATCAATTATTAGTTCTGCGTGATAGAAAGTCTGGCCATGGAGATTTACCTGGTGGCCGTATGAATGAAGATGAATTTTTTTCGGATTGGACCGAAAGTATTTTTCGGGAAATAAATGAAGAATTAGGCGATCAAATTAAAATTGATGTAAATCCTGAACCAATTTTTATACATAAACATAGGGTAAATGAAGGAAATTTCCCTTGTGTCATCATTGCTTATTCTGCCAAACTATTGGAAGGAAAAATTCAGTTATCTGATGAACATGACTATATGGACTGGGTTGATATAACAAAGTTTAATCCAACCAATCTTTTTTCGGAGTATATGTTGGATGCAGTCCAACTTTATTTAAAAAAATATGCATAATTTATATGTTCCACCATACAAAATTCTCATTTTTATCGTTTTATTTGGTTTTGGTTTTTTCTCTGCATCTATTCTAAAAGATGATCAAACAGCCTTACCTAAGTTTGATATACCTACACCAGACTTAAGTTTTGATTTTAAATTCGATTTTAATTTTAATAAACCTGAAGTAGATGAAGAAATTTTAAAACCTGTTAAAACTTGGACTGATGTAAATCTACAAACCAATGGTGTTGATAGAAAATACGGGAACCTAGTCGGAATTCAACTGGTTTTAAAACCAGAAGACTTTGTAAAAGAAGAATGGTGGCGTGAACGAATTGACGAAACATTGAACAAAGGTAAATCTTCTGGAATCTTTGATCGTAAAACGATTGTGATTCTTCCTGAACATACTGGAACAGGATTAGTGTTTTTAGATGAAAAATCCAGATTTTTAAATGCAGACTCTTTTGATTTAGCTTTGAAAACAAAAGGGGAAAATTTTACAAGTTCCGATTTATTTTATTTAAAAGCCGAAAAAATGGCTGAAGTTTATGTTCGAACTTTTTCTGAATTAGCGAAACAGTACAATGTTCCTATCTTAGCTGGTACGATCATTTTACCAAACCCAAAGATTGTAAAAGGTGGTCTTGTTCTCGATTCCAAAGGGCCACTTTATAATGTAGCCATTCCTTTTTCCGCTGATGGAAAATTAATGGAACCTCTTGTTAAAAAAACTTTATTAACAGAAGAAGAATCAACTATTCTTTCTCCTGGCGAGGCTACTCAAGATCGCGTTTGGATTGTGCCAGGTTGGAAGGTTGCAATATTCATTGGGCAAGAAGTGTTTGATGCGAATCTTTATAACCGACTAGTAGGAAAACCTATTGATGGTTTGATTTCACCTTCCTCTTCTTATCCCGAAATGAAATGGCAATCTTATAATTTAGAAGATTCTAATGTATGGAAACAAGAAGGTTTGGCAAAATACATAAAATCAACTAAGGCCCAAGACCTTGTACAAGTGTTTCTTGGTGGGCAGTTATATGGAAAAAATTGGAATGGGAAAACGTATAATCTTCGCGACTTTTCCAATGAAGATCAGGTGGGATCGGTAGAAACGCCAACGATCTTAAATTTGTACTTTTAATTTTTGGGTGGTACACTCACTTTTTGAATCTTTAATTTTGGGATCGGCACTAAAATCGATTTGACAGGGGATTCCTTTCCACAAAAAATTTTCAGAGTTATGGCGCAGAAGTCCCTTCCTAAAAATGAATTTTATGTAAAATGCCCTTTGTATACGAAAGGACTCTCTATTTGTCCTAGTGCCAAAGACCGTTTACAAACAGAGGATTTGGACAGACTGACGGCCCATTGCATCACAGATACTTACAAAACTTGTGATATTTTCTCGGCTAAAAAGGAAAAAGAACAGGCAGCTTAGCCATCATTCATTTTTCTCACTTTTTTAAAATAATCGTAAATCATCCAATCTTCTGCTGAAAAATTAAGATCGTCCAACACTAGTTCCCCGCGTTTACTTTCGTAGATAATTTTGTCTCCGGCCACACCCCAAAGTCTTTCGATAAAGAATGGAAAATGTTCCTTTTTACCGGAAACCTTCCATTTCATCGGTTGGTTGGGGTCATTCTGATTGGTGGCAATAAATTCATCTTTCCCGCTGAGACGCCAGGAAAATGCTTCGCGAGTGACAATAGGAATTCCTCGATTGATTGAAGGAGTTTTCCCTTGGTGGTAGACAACTTCTTTGAGATAAAGATCACCAATTTTTCCACCGACAACATATCCTGAATTGCCATTATGATAATAAAACCTTGGTAATACGATGTCCTTTGAAAGTAGAGTGACTCTTTTCGTTTCCATATTTAGAAAGAATAAATTATATGAACCGCCGATTCCAGACCAAATGAGAAATTCATTTCCAATAGATGTGATATGGTAATGCGTTTTTAATTTTGGGTAAGGAGTTGGAAACAAATCCCCCGAAATGAATTTTTCTGGTTTAGAACCATTCCCTGTTTTTTCAACGAAGAGTTGATTTTCAAAAAAATATAACAACAAATCACCAGAATTGGTCATTGTCATTCCTGTTTTACATGGAATATGTACGATGGATTCATGTTCGAGTGAAGAATCCGAGGTGGAATATCCAAACAAAGCACAACCACCATACTGTTTTAGAGGATATTGGACTGCCACATAATTTCCATTAGCTGAAACTTGGATGGAGTCTGGTCTAAGTTTCAATTCAATTGAATTTCTGTTATCATTAACCAGATCTTTGAAAAATAAAGTTTTGTTTTCTGTCCAAACAATTTTGGTTCTATCTTCGGAAAGAGCAAATAACCTAGGTTGGTTTGGTTTATTTTTGGATAGAATTTCTGATGTTGATCGATTGGCAGAAAGCCTATCTTGTAATAAAGCCAGTGCTTTTTCGTATTTTTCTTTTGAGATTAAATCTTCTATTTCTGAAACTAAGGATTCATGTTTTGATTGGCAAGAGAAAAGAATAAAGACGATTGAGATTAAAAAAGAAAATAATTTCACTGAGACTCCAATAACTCTCTGATTTCCTCTGCGTGGATTTCTTTGGAAAAAAGATCCATTGCAGTTTGGCCAACACGTTTTGTATCATAATAGGCAAAGGTTCCTGTAACCACTGCACCACCAATTGGGATCCAACGCGCAAATTGTTTACGAATGATGGATTTTGAAATCAGTAATCCTAATTTTTCCAACATGGTTTGGAATACTCTAACGGTGGTTGGGCGAATTAAAATTTTTAAAGATGATTCTTCGATAATTTTACGAAATACATGAGCGCCACCATGTTTGAATAGACAATAGAGTAATAGTTCTTTTGTGACTTGTACTTCTTTTCCATAAAGTGCTGCGATGTCCAAAATCAAATGGCCTTGGATTCGATACATAAAAAGTAATTCAGGAAGGATGCTGAGAATCCCTAAAGGGCCTGGTGGAAGAGAGCAAGTGGCACTGACGAGCCCAGATTTAAAGGAAGCATTTTGGACCAATTCCCGAATCAAATCGTCAGGAGGCTGGATTGTTGGTGCGTAGGGACTTCGATAATCCTCTAAGCCGGCAAATAATTCGATTATGCCGTCTAAAAAACCTGCCGATTGGGCCTGAGATGGTGTTTCGTTCACTGGTTTCTGAATTCCTCTTTAGATTTTAGTTTATCAAAAACAGGCATTCTATATCCTTTCCATAGACATGATAGATAGATTGAAAAAAATTCAAGAAAAATACCTGCGTATCGAGGATGAGCTCTCCAAGGCCACCGCATCTGATACATTGAAGAATCTATCGAAAGAAAGATCTCGCCTAACGCCCGTATATACAAAAGCTGACGAATATTTAAAAATTACAAAAGACTGCCAAGACGCAAAATTACTTCTTGAATCGGAAAGTGATCCTGACATGCATTCCATGTTAAAATCAGAAGTGGATGAAGGCGAAAAAAAATTAGAAGAGTTGGCGAAAGAACTCGAAATTATGTTATTACCTCCCGATCCAAATTCTGGTAAAAGCATTTTGGTTGAAATTCGTGCTGGAACGGGTGGGGACGAATCTGGATTGTTTTGTGCTGATTTATTTCGTATGTACAATAAGTATGCGGACAAACAGGGGATTCGTGCAGAAATCATTGATGCAAGTCCAACGGGTATTGGCGGATTCAAAGAGATTGTTTTTTCCCTTGATGATGATAGGGCCTATGACTTATTTAAATTTGAATCAGGTACTCACCGTGTCCAAAGGATTCCAGAAACGGAATCTGGTGGTAGGATTCATACCTCAGCTGTTACTGTTGCCATCCTTCCAGAAGCAGAAGAAAAAGAAGTGGAAATTCGGGAAAGTGATCTCCGGATAGACGTCTATCGTTCGTCAGGTGCAGGTGGTCAGCACGTCAACACAACAGACTCTGCGGTTAGGATAACCCATATTCCCACAGGGATTGTAGTTGCTTCCCAAGAAGAACGTTCACAAATCAAAAACCGTGATAAGGCAATGCGCGTATTGCGAGCAAGGATTGTCGATCAGATGGCTGACGCCGCAAAACAAAGTGCTGATGCTCTCAAAAAAGCACAAGTGGGGTCTGGAGATAGATCGGAACGAATTCGAACCTACAATTTCCCTCAAGGACGATGTACGGATCATAGAATTGGTTTTACGAGTCATAATTTGTCGGCAATTATGGAAGGCGATTTGGATGAATTGATTGATGCTTTGGTCCAAGAGGACCGGTCGAAGCGACTGGCTGAAGCAAAGGCATAAAAAAGATTTCAAATATCTCTGGAATTCGATTGATTCCGGCTGTTCGACTGTTATAAAGAGTAGGTCAGGAATTTCCTTCAGATGAATCAATTGAAAACTACAATTTCCATTCTAACTTTGGTAAGTGTTTTTTTTGGGAATTGTAATCCAGTCAATAAAAATGACCCTTTCAGTGATGCTCTATTCTATGCTTTCTTGTTTCAGGCGATTGGCAACGCACAAGAAGAAAACTGCAGTTTTTCTCCCGTCAATGCAGATTCACTTTTTAATGACCAATGGCATTTACGCAACATTGGCCAATCGGGAGGAACGGTAGGCGAAGACTCAAATGTCAATCCCGTATGGAACCAAGACATTTCTGGAAATAAGGTGATTGTCAGTGTTGTGGATGATGGCCTAGACACAAGACATGAGGATCTCTCAGCAAATATATCAGTCACAGCCAGAGGACTAAATCTTTTAAATAGTACCATTTTTCCTAACCATACCTACTCCAATAGTTTTCATGGAACTGCCGTTGGTGGTGTCATTGCGGCTCGCGGTGGGAATGGCGTTGGTGTTCGTGGTGCTGCCCCCTGTTCTAAGTTAGTTGGAGTAAATATCTTAGAAAAATCTACGATTTATACTTCAGATGAATACCGAGCAATGATAAACGAAGCTTCTCGTGTTTCCATTTCGAACAATAGTTGGGGGTCTCCAGATGGGTATGGATGGCTATGGCCATCTAGTTCTCTTTGGCAACAAGGTATCAATGAAGGCATCCGAACAGGAAAATCTGGAAAAGGAACTGTTTACGTTTGGGCCGCAGGGAATGGAGCCAACGGCGGAAGCATCCCTGCACCAATCCTTGTGGATAATGCAAACTATGATGGTCAGGCAAATTTTTACGGAGTGATGGCTATCGGCGGGATCGGACAAAATGGAGTGAAAGCAATTTACTCCGAATCAGGTGCAAATCTATGGGTTGTTGCACACACACAGGGAAATAGTGCAACTGCGTATACCACGGCAATTTCTACAACAGATGCTACGGGTACTTCTGGAATCAATGCAGGTGGAACATCGGGAGATTATTCATTTGCAAATTATACAAAAAAATTCAACGGAACATCTTCTGCCACTCCTCTTGCCGCAGGAGTGATTTCCTTATTATTAAGTTATCGTCCAGATTTGACCTGGCGTGATGTAAGAGAGTTAGTTGCTTACTCTGCACGAACCAACGATCCTGGGGATACAGATTGGACAACGAATGCAGCAGGGTTGAATATCAATCATAAATATGGATTTGGTGCCGTAGACGCAGCAAGTTTAATTACCAGTGCAGGTACATGGACTCCAATTACTAAACCACAAATCATTGATACCCAACCATTGTTATCACCAAATACGCCGATCCCAGATAATGATTTAGTAACAGGTGCTACTGTTAATTACAATGTAACTTCTAGTATTACTTACATCGAGTATATTGATGTAGAATTTACATCACACCATAGTTATTTTCCAGAATTGTTCATTCGTATCACTTCACCTAGTGGTACTTCAAGTTTCCTTTCAGAAGCTCATGCTTGTGCAAATCCATATAGTGGCAATTTGTGTTCTTCAGGGAACACCTCCATCGCTTCTATGACAGGTTCAGCAACTTATCGATTTGGATTGGCACGCAACTTAGGAGAAAATCCAAATGGAGTTTGGACCATCAGAGTGTTTGATGCAAGTGCGACTGATACTGGTTCAATCAATGCTGTGCAACTACGCATTTATGGGAGGTAACCAATGAATCAGAAATTCAAAAGGATCGTTCTTATTTATTTAGTAATTTTAGGTTTAGGATTCTTTTTGTTTCCTTTGCAAGCAGACCCAAAAGACCCACCTAATTCAATTACCTTTGTGGAAGGCGGAGTTACTAAAACATTTTATAGAAATCCAAATGTTGTAGCTGAGTTCGTTGACCAAAAACAAGCACAAGACAACCAACTAAACCTACAGGGAAAAAAAGGGATTAAAACAGGTTGGAATGTGCGACCTACTGGAAAAGAGTTATTTGCTAAATCATCTAAGTCGACAACAGCCACAAAAGTTACTGAAGTATATTCAACAGCTGTGGGTATGGGACCTCATATTGTGTTGCCCGGGATTTTAATTGTAACATTTTCGAGTGACCAATCGCAAGAAACTCTAGAACGAATTGCCAAAAAACATGGAGTTCAAATTCAAAACAAGTTTTCTCCTCGTTTGGTTAGTTTTCAAACGGAACCTGGATTTGTATCTTTGGAAAAGGCAAATGGAATTCTGTCGGAACCAAATGTGTTGGAAGCTTATCCTGATACAGCAGTTGAAAAAAGTTTAAAGTAACTTTCGCATAACATATGTGAATTGGTTACATAACGAGGTAAAAATACATTAGTTTCAATATCTCTTGTTTTCTTACAGGTTTGGGTAAGTAGGAAGTGATTCCTGCTAAGAAACTTTTGCTTATATCATCCTTTTGAACATTTGCAGAAATTGCAATAATTGGTACGGAATCACTAGCTCTAACTTGATTGGCGAGTTCGATTTTTCTAATTTCTCTAGTAGCTTCCAATCCATCCATTTCCGGCATTTGCATATCCATCAAAACTATATCAAACTTTTCCGATTTGAATTTTTCTAATGCTACTTTCCCATTGTATGCGGTAATAATTTCGATCGGATATTTGCGAAAAAAAGTTTTGATGATAAAAACGTTTTCTTCGGAATCTTCTGCTAAAAGAATTTTACACTCAGGAAAGTTTTCTGGTTCAGGGAGTTCTAAATTGAGCCAATGTTGGTGGATTCCTGAAATACGTTTGATAAAACCTTCATACGGAATTTCGAAAATAAATTTTGATCCTATAGACACCTTACTGATAACATAAATATCCCCACCCATGAGCTGAATTAACTTTTTGGTTATTGTTAAACCAAGCCCGGTTCCCCCATATTTCCTTGTCGTTGAGCTATCCACTTGAGTGAAACTTTCGAAAATGGATGTCAATTTTTCACTCGGAATACCAATCCCCGTGTCTTCTACGGAAATTTTTAGATTCTTTTTATTTTCGCTTAATAAACACTCTACGGTAATTTTTCCCTTTTCCGTAAATTTCATCGCGTTGCCCAATAAATTGATTAGTACTTGTTGTAATCGAGTGGAATCTCCTGCAATACTCTCTGAAATTTCATCTTCTACATGAAACGATATTTCGATACCCTTTGCTTTTGCTTTCATATAGAATAAAGAGATTGTTTCACTCAATAGGTCACGTATCGAAAAATGGATATGTTCCATTTCCAATTTTCCTGATTCAATTCGCGACAAATCTAAAATGTCATTGATAATATTAAAGAGAGCCTTTCCTGAGTTTCGTAGGACTGTTAAATATTCTTGTTGCTCTTCTGTTAACTCTGTTTCGTTTAAGGTATCAGTCATACCTAGGATTGCATTGAGTGGAGTTCTAATTTCATGGCTCATTGAAGCTAAAAAATCTGTTTTTGCTTGTGATGCTTTTTGTGCTTCGATTTCCCTTAGGTTTGCCAAATTCATTTGTTCTCGCAAAAGTTTTTCACGGACAACCTGTTGAGATACGTCTGAAATTTGGATCATACAAAAATGATCTGTCTCATTTTCAATAGAAATAGGAATGATATGTAAATACTGATAAATACGTTCTTCAGATTCTCTTTTTTTTTCATTATCATATAGAGGAAACGGAAATGGATTTAGAGTATGTGTTAATATGGAGTATTGAGAATAATCCAAACAAAGTTCAATAGATTTATATGTTCGTGTATTTTTGAGTTCAGGAAAAATTTTTAAAAAAGGAGAATTTTCTAAATCTGCTTCTTTAAATCCAGAGTTTTTAAGAAACCAACTGTTGACTAAAACGATATTAAGATTTTGATCCAGAATAAGGATTCCAATTCCGGACTTTTTGATAATTGTTAGTAAATGTTTTTCACTGAGAGTATTCACTGTTTCAACTTTTCTATGAGTACTCTAGAAAGGTTTTTGATACTTTCGAAATTAAGAATGAAAAATATATATCCTTTGATATCTTTACCACTTAGTTTATAGTCGATAAAAACTAAAAGGATTGAGTTGTCTTTTTTGGGATTTCTTCTTAAAAGAAGATCTTCATACTTGCCGGCAAAAAATTCAGGAATATGAGTTTCAATTTTATAATCGGACATTTTTGCCAAATTTGATAAGATGGCATTTAGGATAATATTGCCGATTTCACTTAGTGCATCTTTTTCAAACTGAGAAACTTCATTGAGTGCAACATAGTCTTTCATCATCATTTTGACAATTTCCAAACTTGCACTTTTATGAAATAAAAGAAAAGCTGATCCTTCACCGATTCCACCAATAAACTTTTGTTCTATGGTGCAAACTTCTTGGTTCGCTAGGTATTCAATATTTTTGGCTTCTTCTGTGTTAATGAGTTTTAGACTTGGGACGGTTAATAAAATTTCATCCGAGATCATTTCGCTCATTAACTTTGCGGCCCCACCCAAACTTATATTGAATAACTCACACAAAGAATCTCGTTCTATTTCAGTTAGAAAATTCATATTTAGTCCAGATGTGGGATAATTTTTTCAGCAGTAACGGGTTTTTCTACAAATTCGATTCCAATGGATTTTGCTCTATTTCTAATCGCATCTTGAATGTTTGCAGTAATTAATATGATTTTTGTATCGTTATAATTTTTTTTGAGTTCTTCAGCTAAATCCAAACCGGACAAGATCCCCGGCATGTTTTGATCCAACGTGAAAAAGTCGATGTCTTGATTTTCGGACAACAAAGTTTTGGCATCGTCTGCGGAACTTGCCTCCAAAATCTCCCATTCTGGGTATTTGTCTAAAATAATCTTTCTGATCATTAAACGAGTAACAGTACTATCGTCTACGATCAGTGCTTTTTTTTGTGACATATGTATTGCCTTAATTCCGAACTAGTTTTTATTTGAGACTTATACTTACTAATTGACGGAAAAAAATCCATCTCCCAGCCATTCATGCGTCCCAAATATTTATTATTATTATTTTTATCCCTTTTCTGCCTCTGCAAGTCGAACCAAAAAATCTGCGAAGGAGAAAATTGCAGGAATGGAAAATTTCTCGTTCAATATGAAAACGGTGATCGTTTTGAAGGCGAATTCTTTGAAGATGTCAAACATGGTTCAGGAATTTATCAATATTCTAATGGAGATATTTTTGAAGGTGAATACCAGTTTGGTTATAAAGAAGGAAAAGGTATTTATCGTTATGCGAATGGTGACAAGTTTATTGGTCCCTATAAAAAAGGCAAACGACATGGATTCGGAAAATATCTTTTCTCTGATGGGTTGGTGTTAGAAGGAAATTGGGAGAATAACGAACTACAAGGTCAATCGAGGATCGTAAATGCGAAAGGGAGTTTGGTATTGGAAGGAATTTGGAAAGATAGTCGGTGGATAAGTATCTCACCGACTCAGACGTCCTCAACCAATGCTGTCGAAATTTCTAATCCCGAGTGATTCGTAAATTCTTCTTGTCGCCTTAGACTTGTTAAGCGTATACATGTGGATGCCAGCAATTTTGTGATCCAATAAATCCCTTACTTGTTCTGTGGCCCAATGAATGCCAACATTTTCTGCATAAACATCATCTTCCGCACGAGAAAGAGATTTTAATAATTTAGCTGGGAAGTTGGTTCCAAGTGACAATTCTGCCATTCGAGCCATTCCTTTTCGAGAAGTGATAGGCATAATCCCTGCGATAATCGGAACTTTGATTCCGGCAATTTCACAACGTTCTACAAAATCATAAAAATCGTTATTATTAAAAAATAGCTGGGTACAAATATAATCTACACCTTGGTCTACTTTCCATTTCAAATATTCGATTTCTTTTAAACGATTGGGCGTAGAGGGATGGCCTTCTGGAAAACCAGCTACTCCAATTCCCAACTCTGGAAATTCTTTTTTGATAAACCCGACCAATTCACCAGCAAATTCAAATCCATTTTCTGTTTTGTGAAATTCCGTTTGGCCTTTTGGTGGATCACCACGTAGTGCCATGATGTTATGGATTCCACTTTTTTGGTATCGTTTCAGAATTTCTCGAATTTCATCTTTTGTTGAACCAACACAAGTAAGGTGACTAACAATCGTTAGCCCAGTTTCTTCTTGTAGTTTTACCACAAGGTCATGAGTGAGATCTCTTGTCGATCCCCCAGCTCCATAAGTGACACTTACATAAGCTGGGTTCATTTGAGACAATTCTTGGATGTTTCGGAACAAATCCTCGGAAGCTTCGGCATTCTTTGGGGGAAAAAATTCAAAGCTGATGGTTGTTTGTTTTTTACCGAGGATCTGAGAAATATGCATAAAACCTATCCTCTAAACAGGAATATTTTTCTCAAGTCCCTTGTTGGCTAATAGCCAACCTTTTGATGCTTTTGTTTTAACCGCCAACCAGAGCGAAAATTTGGGAAATAAGGCGGGTAGGATGACAATGGAGGCCCGCAAATAAGACGGAACCAAAACTTCACCAGGATTCTTTTGGATCGCTTTGACAATGGCATCTGCAACCTGAGAAGGTTCAATCACTGGGGTGAAAAGAGAGGGATTGACTCCGTCGATCATTCTGGTATTGACCATTGTTGGACAAATCCAACTAACACCGATTTGGGTATCATAAAGCTCCATTTTTAAAGCTTGGGAAAACCCAACCATTGCGTGTTTCGTTGCTGAATAAGTTACAGTTCCTTCTGTACCAAATTTTCCGGCGATACTTGCTAAATTGATAATTGCCGCTTCTTTTTGTTCCCGCAGGATAGGAAGAGAAAGATAAACCAACTTCATGGGTCCGGCCACATTGATTTGAATTGCCTTACTCCAGACGGAAAAATCCTTTCCTTCGTAATATCCGCTGGGAGCAATCCCGGCATTATTGACTAAAATTTGGAAGGTCAGTTTTTTCTTTTGGATTTGTTTGATTAGAGATTCTATCTCTGATTCTTTGGAAAGGTCGCAAGCAAAGCCGTAAAATTTTCTACCAAGCGATTCCACTTTGGTTTGGATTTCTTTTAGGATTGGTAGTTTGATATCTACACCTATAATATCATTCCCTTCTTTGGCCAATCGTTCTGCTGTTAAAGCTCCGATTCCCATACCACAACCAGTGACAAGTACTGTATTTCCAGATAGTTTCATACTTTCAATCTAATAGATTTTTTACTTTCGTCAATCCGAATCGAAAGAGAAATAGACGCATGGAATATAGATTGTTAAAATCAGAATTGGGTCATAGGCTTCCTACTGTCACTTCCACCAACGAGTGGATTCGTGATGAAAAAATTCCTTTTGGTTCATGGGTGATTGCTGAAGAACAAACTGCGGGGAAAGGCCGCGGACAGAATGTTTGGCAATCGTTAGGTGAAGATCCTTTGATTTTTTCCGGGAAAATTAGAATTTCTGCAGCGGAAATTTCCCTTCCTTTGTTATCCATATTTGTATCCTCTGCTGTTTTAAAAACCACTTATCATTTTTTTCCAGAACGAGAACAAGATACAACCGTCAAGTGGCCGAATGATATCTATCGCGGAGATAAAAAAGTAGCAGGAATATTGGTTCAATCCGAATTCACAAATGGGATTTTTGAAGTGGTGATTGGAATTGGACTCAATTTTTTTGGAAGGAGTATTCCTGAAACTTTGAAAGAGAAGGCTACTTTTTTATGTGACGAACCATTGAGTGAAGGTATTTTAGAAAGATTTGTCAATCAGTTGATTCTAGACATCAACCAAGCTGTGATTTCCTTACTCGACCAAGGACAAATTTTAAAGGATTTGGTTTGGATCGAAGATCATTCCTTATTAAAACACAAAGTCATTGAAACCGAATGGCAATCCAGAATGGTTCGTGGCCGTGTTTTGGGAATTGATGAATTAGGATTCCTTCTCATTATGACGGAAACCGGCGAAAAGATTGAACTTATGGACACTTCACCAAATTTTCGGATTATATAAATGTCAGAATCACCATTATTATTAGTAATCGATGTAGGAAATACAAACACTGTATTTGGAGTTTTTCGTGAAGGTGAGGATACTCCTGATTTTCATAAGAGAACGGTAACTCGAAGGGATCGAACTTCCGATGAACTTGGTCTTTTTTTGAAGGGATTTTTAACACAAGAGAATGTAAAAGCTGATCGAGTGAAAATGGCTATTTATTCTAGTGTTGTTCCTTCTTTGAATCCAATCGTAGAACGAATGTTAGAGGATTGGTTTAATGTAAATCCACTACGTGTTCATTACCAAATGAAACTTAACTTTGGTATTAGTTATCCACGCCCCTTTGAGATTGGTGCAGACCGATTGGTAAACGCAGCCTATTGTGCCAAAACCTATCCTGGAAAAAAAGCAATCCTCGTTGATTTGGGAACTGCCACTACCTTTTGTGTCATTAGCGAAAAACCAGAATATGTTGGTGGAGTCATTGCTCCAGGTTTAAAAATTTCTATGGACGCATTAACGCGTAACACCGCCCAACTTCCTCCTATCGTTTTTGGTTCTCCCAAACGCGTATTAGGTGAATCAACGGTAGAATCAATTCAGGCTGGATTTTTCTTTGGTTGGATTGGACTATTGAAAGAAATTGTAAGAGCGATTAAAGAAGAACATCCTGGTGATTATGTGGTAGTTGGTACTGGTGGTCTTGTTACCACTATTCATGCTTCGCATAACCAAGTGTTTGATGAAATTGATCCAATGATGACTTTAAAGGGTCTCAAAATCCTCGCAGATTTA
Organism: Leptospira mtsangambouensis; assembly: GCF_004770475.1. Taxonomy (NCBI): domain Bacteria; kingdom Pseudomonadati; phylum Spirochaetota; class Leptospiria; order Leptospirales; family Leptospiraceae; genus Leptospira; species Leptospira mtsangambouensis. The sequence continues at coordinate 272,932 of NZ_RQHK01000017.1, read as the reverse complement.
AATTCCTAATATTTTTTTGCGGTATGCTTCTCCCATGAGTTCATACCCCAATTGATTGGGGTGAATGGGATCAGAGACCGGATACAATGGGATTTCTCCTGGATTCGATTCAAATAACAATTCGATTTCTACAAAATCGACATTGGGTTTTGTACCTTTCAGTTGCCGAAGGATTTGGTTGTTTGAACGAATGATTTCTCGAATAGAAGACATATTGGTTAATGGAATGGTTGTTAAAAGGATCTTTGTAATTGGAGAGGATTGCAAAATAGAGATTAATTCTAATGTTCTCGATTCAAAACCACTGGTTCCATAGACCATTGCATCGTTGGTCCCTAATTCTATGATCCAAAGATCAGTTGGAATTTCAGTCATCCGATTTCGGTTTTGTAACCAGTCTTCTGTTGTATAACCGGCAACTGAAATATCGGTGATTTTGAACTCTTGAGGTAGTTTTGTTCTTAATCCAAAACCATCAGACCACTGCCCTAGAGAGTCTCCAACAATTGTTATGCGTTTCTCCAAAGATAGTCCTCCTAAAAGAGATAAAAAATGATTTGTTGGATGATCGGAATGATAACAACTGAAACAAAAAAGAAAACTGAAGATTGGAACCAATAAAGTTCTGAATAAAAACCGCTCATTCATTTTTTTGTGTACACAATGGTTTTATAGTGTAACCAATGATTACTTGGAACGGGTATTTCCCATTCCTCTCGATTCCATGCGGATTTTTTTAAAATATCTTTGATCACATGGTTGATGAGTTGGTCATCATAAAATACAAAACTATCTCGGGATTGAATGGTTTTGATGTATGCCTCGGAAGGAATGTCTAGTTCTCCCGGAATAAATTCTAAAATATTCAAATCGGGTCTTTTCTTTCGTAAGTCAAAGTACGGATCGGGAAGTGCCTGCAGATAAACAAATTTGGAATTTTTTAAACTCATTTCCAAATGTTGGAAGTGGGATTCAAGAATTTGTTTGGAATCAGTTCGAAACCAATGGATGTGATTTGTATAAAGTAAGCTGGAAAGTGATAGTATGATTCCGAAAAAAGCGATCTTTGAATCAAACCCTTTTGTGTCGCATAACAAAGCCATCCCAAATGCGAGTGGGTACAAAATATGAAAAACATACCATCCTTCGGATGAAGTGTATAAAGACAAAAGAACTGAAAAAATCCAAATCCAAAATACGATCCACTTTTGATTCAATGTCTTGAATTCTTTGAGTGTTCGAAAGGCCAAAAAGACTAAAGCGGTAAGTTCGATTACAATCACAATCAAACGAACTTTGGAAAATCCAAATCCAAAAGAAAAAACTTTTAGTTTGTCAATCAGGGTGAATGTTTGGAGTAAATTTCTTTTGCGTGTGAGTTGAGCACCAAATTGAATTTCAAACCAATCCCAATTGGGATGAATGTAATACAACCAACAAATGATAGGTAGGATTCCTCCGAGAATGAACCAAGGAAAATATCTGATTCCAAAGTTTCTCCATACCAAAAATAAAGTTACTAATCCAAAGGATGCACCGATAGGATGTGATAATGAAGATAAGGAAAGAGCAACTCCAGCTAACAAGGGAGACCAAAAATTCGTAAATCTTTTGTTAGTTGCAAAAAGTAGACTCAGGATAAAGAAAAATGCAGTAAGTCCTTCCATTCTTGCTGCTGTTCCAAAACGGAAAAGTAAAGGTTCCCACAATAAACTGGCCAAAGCAATTTGGCTTGCAAACTCTGAGACGGATTGTCTTCGCAAAAGAATATAAAATCCTAAACCAGTAAGATAAACGATGAAGGCATTCGCAATGCGAACAGTTGTGAGTGAGTCAGGAAAAACAGAGAGTGTGAAGCCAGAGAAAAGAAAATATAAGGGAGGCATCCATAAAGTTTTGGATTCCATACCGGGGATTAGTCCATTTAAAACATTGGTTTGGAAATGACCTTCGGTTGCAAATGAGAGGGAAGGAGAAAAAAACAGAACTTCATCAGGCCAAACAACCGGGAAGATATCCAGGTTGATCCAAACCTGGAAGAAAAAAAGTGCAGAGATAATGAAGAACGAGGCGTAAGCCACGTGGATTTTATTTAGAAAGGGAATTAACGGCTTCTTGTTCCGTTTCAAAAACTTCGAACAAGTCCAGAAGCTCTACTACATCGAATACCTTTTTGACAGGGGGTGTGATGCAACAGAGTTTTAACTTTCTTCCTTGTTTGTCCAATTCTCGAACCATCCCAACAAAGATACGAATTCCAGAAGAAGAGATATAGGAGATAAGCTCTAAGTTGATGATAATATCTCCCTCGCCGTTTTGCACGTCGTCGGCCAATTTGGCCTCCACTTCATCCGAATGGGTAATGTCCAAACGACCGTTAAGGTGTACGAGTGTGTGCTTTCCGATTTTTTTGGTCTTTATTTCCAAGGCGAGCCTACTTGGAGACTAGAATCTCTGAAAACACCAAAGGTTCAAGAAATTTTTACGCTGCTTGGTTTTTGTTTCGGTTAAAAAGTCGCGGATCTGTTCGTTCTTCGACCGGAATGTGCAATAATATTCTTTGCTTGGTGGAGCGAGTGGTTCTATGTCCCAAAAACTCTTGGATTTCCCAAACAGGAAAACCTTTTTTGAAAAGATCTAATGCGATCACATCACGAAGGAAGGGTATGTGGATTTCTCGTGAAATGAGGTTACTTGCATTCTTAAGAATTTTCTGAACTGTTCTCGTGCGTAACTTTCCATAACGGCCAGGGAATAAATAATCTGTAGGAGAAAATTCAGACGAGTAACGATAAAGCTCCAAAGCCAAATTAGGCTCAAGGAAGATCTTCCTTCTTTGCAAACGACCACCGTTCTTTAATTTAAAGATAGTGCGTTCCGCATTGAAGTCAGATATTTTGAGATGGATGAGTTCAGGGAGTGAAAGGCCGGTACATACCAAAAACTTAATGATTAAGTAATGATGGTAATTTCGGTAGCGGAGTCGTAACAACAGAGTTCGTACTTCTGATTGGTCAATCAAACGGTTGTCAAGTGTTGTCACATCAACAGTCAGAACTTGTGGGAGGAGGGCAGGTAATTTCAAATCTTTATTTAGCATATTTTTTCTCGCAGGAATGTATCAGTTATAACAATCCATGCAATCAAATTGTCACCAAACCTCAGTTTTGGATCGAATTTTCAGAGAAATAAATTTACTAGTTCATGTTTTCGCACCTTCGTGTTTTCTGCTTGATTCATATTCAAAAAACGATCCTATCTTTATGAGAAAAGATAAAGGACAGAAACTCAATGGACTCTTTGGAACTGAAAACGAATGACCCGGAACTCCAACTGACAAAGGAAGATTTACAAAAGGTAGAGGAGCTAACTGGACAAATCAAACTCAATAGTCCAAACGATGTAGTTTCCTACGGAGCCTCTGCTCAAGCGAAGGTTTCTGAATTTGCCGATAAGGTTTTATCTGAAATTAAGACTAAAGATTCGGGATATGCTGGTGAACTGTTAAACAATTTATTATTCAAAATCAAAGATTTAAATTTGGATAGTTTTGCAGGTGAGGGTGGGACATTATCGAAGATTCCACTCATAGGTGGTCTTTTTGACGCTTCCAGAAAGTTTTTGGCAAAATTTGAAGATCTGCAGTCCCAAATTGAAAAAATTGTGGATGAGTTACACACTGCACGCACGAACCTAACAAAGGACATAACATTATTGCAGGCGTTATATGAGAAAAATTTGGAATATTTTAAAGAAATCCAAGTGTACATAGCTGCTGGTGACCAAAAGGTAAAAGAACTACGAGACAAAATCCTTCCCGAAATGTTAGAAAAAGCAAAAGCCCAAGGGGATACTTTGGCTTCACAGCAGTACCAAGATATGGTGCAAATGGTGGACCGATTTGAGAAAAAAATCCATGATCTAAAACTTACTCGTATCCTTTCGTTACAAACAGGACCTCAGATTCGACTCATTCAGAACGGGAACCAAGTCCTTGTTGAAAAAATTCAAAGTTCAATTTTAAATACCATCCCTCTTTGGAAAAATCAAATCGTGATCGCATTGGGTTTGTTACGCCAAAGGAAAGCTTTGGAAGCACAAAAAGAAGTTTCCAAAACAACAAACGATCTAATCCAAAAAAATGCTGAAATGTTGAAGTCGGGAACGGTAGAAATTGCGAGAGAGTCGGAAAAAGGAATCATTGAAATTGATACATTAAAATCAGTGAATCAAAAGTTAATCGAAACCATTACAGAAACTTTAAAAATTCAAGAAGATGGACGCCAAAAACGAAAATCTGCAGAACAAGAAATGATCAAAATTGAGTCTGAAATCAAACAAAAACTCTTGGAATCAAAATAGAATGTCAGAAGTACAATTGGAACAAAATCAAGAAGAAAGGAAATGGGCCAGACGTGCCCATCTTTCAACAATTTTAACTTATCCTATGGCTTTATTGCCTTTTCCATTTTTTATCTCATCAATCGGTGCAATGGTTTATCCTTTTGTTCTTTGGCTTTCTAGAAATAAGTCTTCTTATTCCGCAAAGCAATCGTTAGAAGCAATTTATTTGCAAGCATTGTTGTCTCTTGGTTTTTTTGGATTTGGTACTAAGTTTGGTAATGATCGAGTTTTGCTTGTATTTTCATACGTCTTGATGGCCTTCATTCATGTTGTTTTTTTAGGAATTGCCATTTATCGGACCACCATCGGGAAAGCGCATCATTATCCATTTAGTTTTTTTCCATTTCTTTTTTCATCTAACCAAACAAAAGAAAATTGGAATGAACTTAAGAAAAAATTTGAAGATAAAGTAGAGTTTAGTGAATACAAATCACAAATGGAAAAGTTGGATGGATTTCGAATCACGACGGAAAAGGAGTCCAAATCACTTAAGGATCTCAATTTGCAAGGACTATGTAATGAATACTTACATTCTCTTTCTGATTTGCGTGTAAAACTTGCGGATGATCCACTTTCCTATCGAAAAGCCAAACAATTTTTGAATTACTTTCCTGAAACCGTTTCCAAAATATTAAACCAATACAATCAATTGAGTTCTGAAGTTAATTCACCAGAATCAGAAAAAAGAAAAACAGAATTAAGTTCTCTACTAAGCGAGGTCATCAAAACGACGGAGCAAGTAAGAAATAAACTGAAGGCAGATGAGACCCTAAATTTAGATGTTGAGATCACCGCAATGAAGAAAAACATCGAATTTGGTGGGTATTGATGCAATCTGAATTACTTGATAGATCTTATCATTTTTTAAACTTCCTTCCAGAAGTTGCCGAGTTTTTGGTCCAAAAACACAAAGAGTCTGGACTGAAGGTTGATGAAAAGGGTCTGTACAATCTGGTCACAGAAGCAGACTTAAAAGCCGAGTCTATGATTCTGGATGAAATTCAAAAGAACTTTCCTCTAGATGGAATTTTATCGGAAGAACGTGGAAAGATTGATGGTAAATCTGGTTATACATGGGTTGTGGATCCATTGGACGGAACCACAAATTACACTCATGGTTTGCCATTGTATGGAATATCTGTTGGAGTTGTGGAAACAGAATCAATGACTCCTGTCATTGGAATGGTTTTTTTTCCGGAACTAAATACCTATTACCATGCAATCAAAGGGCAAGGAGCTTTCAGAGAAAAAACTCCAATCCAAGTTTCCAAAACAAGTTCCCTGAAAGACTCTCTTTTTGTAACAGGATTTCCTTATGATAGGAACTTGTCTTTAGATACACTCATGCAATATTATAAATCCATTTTGCAAAAATCTCGTGGAATTCGTAGAACTGGTGCGGCCACTCTCGATTTATGTTGGTTAGCTGAAGGAAAGTTTGAAGGTTACTATGAACTTGGATTAAAACCTTGGGATATGGCCGCTGCAGGATTAATTGTCTTAGAAGCGAAAGGAAAAATTACTTCAATGGATGGAAATGATTTTTCAATTTTGATTCCTAGTTTACTTGCTTCGAACGGTCTTGTTCATGAATATTTATTAGCTGAATTTGAAGGGCAGATCAACCGAGTAGTATACTAACCATCTGGTTTAGTTTGTTACGAATCACATCTTTCGTAAAATTTTTCAAAACATATTCTCTTCCATTCCTGCCTAACCGGCAGGCTAAGTCACGGTTTTCCAAAAGAAAATCCAAGGTTCGTTGGAATGAAAGAGAATCCGAATAATATAACCCACCTTGACTTCTTAAACAATGTCCTCGCATTACAGATGAGTTGGCGTTGACCAAAACAGGTTTTTCCTGAATCCAAGCTTCCATTATGGAAATCGAAAAACTCTCAAAAGCAGATGGATTTAATAAAAGAAAGGATTTTTGAATTTCAGAAATTTTTTCCTCTTCACTTACGAATCCTGTAAATGTGATCAAAGGGTCTTTTGGAATTTCCAAAGAGGAAATAGAACCTAAACATTTTATACTTACATCTGTTCTATTGGAATAAAGTTTCCAATTTTCAAAATAATGAAAAAGGTCTGGATATCCTTTGGCCGGTTCAATACGACCGATGGTAATCAATTGATTTGAATTAGAAATTTTTGATTTTTCTTTTTCAAAACGATCAACAAGATACGTTCCAATCAAAAAATAAGAACTAAGTTTTTGTTTTGAATAACTTTCGTAAACTGACAATTCTTCTGGTGCATTGAAACTATAAAAATAATGATTTGAATATGTTTTTCGATAGATAGGAAGGCGGAATGGAGGTTCATCATGGAAGGTCGGAACAATGACAAAAGGTATTTCTAAATTAGGAATACTTGCCACAACCGGATAATAAAGGTATCCTATTAAAATGGCTAGGTCATATGATTTTTGTTCTTTGGTTACATATTTGACTAAGTCTGGGCAAAAAGGTCCTTGTTCTTTTAGAAATTCCCATTGTTCTTTTTCTGAAACAGAATCACCTTTTTCTAAACATTGGTTTAATAGATGGTTCATTTTTTTTATGTTTCGTGTTTGTGTGACAGGAAAACGTTTCACACGAATCGAATTTTCAACTCGGTCCCCTTTGGGAAATTCATTTTTCCAACTTACATAATCTTTAGCAGAAGATGTACAAACCGTTACATCATTAAATTCAGATAAAATGGATGCATAATCGTAAGCTAATTTTTCAGCTCCTCCCGAAGCTTGTTCCAAAAATCGTGCAGTGATGATTAATATTTTTGCCAATTTTAGTTTCTCACAACTTCGAGAATGGGGAGAATACTTGTAGATTTTAAATAATCATCCAATCTAATATTTTGAGCACCAATGATTGAATTTCGGAATTCAGAATTTTGGAACACTGTATCAACTAAAGGAACTAGGGAATCAAAATCTTTAGAATCAAAAAGAATTCCTGAATGATCTAATGTTTCAGGAATTGCTCCTGCTGCAAAGGCAACCACTGGTAAATGGAAATACATTGCTTCCATTAGTGGGACACAAAATCCTTCGTGTTCACTCATAGACAAAAACATATTACTTTCCGAGTAGATTTTCTTTAACATAGTTTCATCTACATAAGAGATAATTTTTACTTCATCAGAAAGATCCAAATGATGAATCATAAAATTCAGTTCATCCAAATAAGATTGTTGGTTTGGATTACAAAAACCTAACATTCGCATAGAAAACTGATTTCCCATTTTTGATTTCCAAGTTCTGGCAAACCGAATCAAATCATCTTGTCTTTTGTTAGGGGCAATGCGGCCTACGAATAAAAAGGAAGGGTAGGCAAAAGTTTTTAATTTAAGATCTCTTGGAACATCTTTCCATTTTTGAAAGTTCAAGTGTAGAGGAAGTAATCTTGCGTTTTTAAATCCAAGTTCTTGGAGTTCTAACAAGTTAAAGTTTGATACTGCAAATGAATGATGAAAGATATCACGAATCATTTCTAAATCTTCTCTACCTTTGCGTAGCAAATAAGAAAATTTAAGATCATAACCTGTAAAAAAATCTTCGGGAGTTACATTGTGATAAATCAGGATTTTTCTGTTTGGAAATTTTAAGATAAAATCTAAGGCTTCACTATGAATGGAATGGTGGTATACCAGAACATCATCTGGTTTGATATTTGCTTTGGTTAGTTTTTCTGCATATTTTCGATCATGTGAAAATACGTTTTCAGCAAATATTTTACCATTATATCCTTCCTTGGATAATAATCGTTTGATCTCTAACATTTCCTGGGAAATTGCATCACCTAACTGGAATCCTGCGGAAAATTGATGTATATTCATTGGATACCTGATTTAAGAATGTTATCAATCACTTCTTGGAACGGAAATTGATTATAAAATTTCAATGTTTTGTATTGATTTCCAATCAAAGAATGTAATTTGTCTGTTTGGTATAAATTCTCTTTTAGTTTTAGCACAAGAGAAGGGTAATCTTTCGTTTGAAAGAGAAAACCAGCACCTTTCATTGTCCCCGGGATTGCACCAGCTGAATAAGCAAAAACTGGGATTCCGCAACCAAAGGCTTCTAAAATTGGCAAACAAAAACCTTCATGTTCGCTCATTGAAACAAAAGCAGCCGATTCCTTGAGGATTGAGATTACTTCTAGGTCAGACTTACCTGTTAAAAAAAGAACTTTTCCTTCTAATTTTTTATTTCGCACAATATTTGTTAGCTTATCAAAGTATCCATCAAAAGCACCAATCACCGAACCCAAACACAAACACTGAGCATCTGGAAATTCCTCGACCCAATATGAAAAAAGTTCGATCAGGTCTTCCCATTTTTTTTGTGGAGAATAACGTCCTACAAAAACCAAAGAATGGTTTTTTATTCCTGTATCTAAATTAGAATTTGTTTCATATAATTTGCAAATAGGTATGATGTAAGGATTTTTGAATTTGTATCCTGAAACAGTTTGGAAGTTAAATTCGGAATCACACCAAATCGAATCGCAAAAGATGGACAAACTTGCGATTTCTAAATATGAAAGAGATTCAAATTTTTCCATTGCTGAATGAATTTCAGGAGTTGTTGTATTTTTATAAAAACTAGCGGGAGTTATATTGTGAAATCTTAATATTTTCCGCCCGGGTAAGTTTTGAAAAAGAAAATACGGATACCCTGCCCCACCGTAGTGTAAAATATGAATATCTTCGTCGCTTGTTGGAAAATCAAAAGAATTTACAAGATGAAATTGGCTGTTTAATGGTTTTCCTTTTCTTGGTAATCTGGTAATGAAATGTGATTTGTATCCAAGTGAGACAAACACTTCTGCAAGTCCAATTGCATCATTCCCAACTCCATCTGAATCCTTCAGTTCATCTAAATGTTGAAAAACATTCATTTATCAAATTTTGTATACTTGTATACTTTTGTATCTTCCGTTGTGGAAAGATCACGAACTTGATTGAAACCGAGAGCTTCTAAGTAACTCGGCAAACGCTCTAAGTCAATTTCTGAAACTTGAAGATCTCGGAAGGGTCGATTGGTTTCACTTGGTTTTGTTGAAACGGAAAAATACAAATGGTTTCCGCTCGATAAAGAATTTGATATTTCTGCAAAAATTTTTTCAATCCAAAACGACGGAAATCGATTTAAAGGTAAGTAAACCAAAACATCAGTTTTTTTCAGAATTTGGTTAAGGGGAAAAAGTTTTTTTTCTAACTGGACTGTTGCTGTAATTCTACTTTGTATGAATTGAAATTCACTTTCATGAGATGTGAAACATTGAAAAGGAACTTTCAAAATGGAAAGTTGTTTTAAAATATCTCCCCACTCTGGAAATAAAACGGTAATTCCCTTTGTCTTTGAAATATCTTCTAAAGCCACTTTCCAAGTTGGGTTGGAACCAGCATCGATAAAGTAAGAATTGACCGCCCAACCAAAGTTAGGCAACTCTTCAGAAGAATCATTTAGGAGATGATCACGGTAAAATCCATCAAACCGATTTTCAATTTGTTCGATTCGTCTACCTAACCGAACCAATTCATGGAGAACTGAAAAAAAAGCACGAATTCTATTTTCAGATAGTTTTTTGTCGATGAGTCCGTAAACAGAGATTAGGCGAATAACGATATATTTAATAGGTCCTTTGATAAACCAAAATTTGGGATTGGAAAACTTGGGGCTGGAGATCCCTTTTTCGAATAAATGGGCTGTTCCGGCAGGATCAAATTTGCGAAACCCTTGTGGGGATTCAGGTTTGTAACTGATCTTTGTGAGTTCTTTCCAATTTGGAGTTTGTCCAGGATCCAATGGGATTTTGGATTCGATTTTTTGGACCAATTCCGAAACATTCAACTGTGGGTCTCGGACTTCGACAAAGGGGGATGGATTGAATTTCTTTTTGTCTTCCACAGTTTTCTTTCTTTTGTTGAGAGGATTTGAAAAATTGGAAGAATGGCAACTAAATCTTAGAGCCGAATCGGAAATTTCCCTTTTCTATGAAAAAAAAACAAACTTTAGTCACCGGAGCCAGTGGATTTGTCGGTAGTTACCTCCTTCCTGCTCTAGAATCGCTTGGTGAATACCAAATCCATTGTTTTCAAGGTGATATTCGTGACCGAGAGGTTGTTGCAAAAAATTTAAAAGAGGTTCAACCAGATATCCTCATCCATTTGGCTGCCCAAGCCTTTGTTCCGATTGCCATCGAAAATCCTTGGGAGACCGAAGAAATCAACGTGGGTGGTACTTTGAATTTAATCGAAATTTTACATCGGATGCAAAGACCATGCAAAATGTTGTATGTTTCTTCAGCAGATGTTTACGGAAAACAAAACCTATCTCTTCTTCCATTAAAAGAATCTCTTTTGCCTAATCCAGTGAATCCTTATGCAGGAAGTAAATTAGCAGCCGAATCTTATTGCCGTCAGTATTCTGCATATAGTCCTTTCGTTTCCATAGTCATCGCTCGTCCTTTCAACCACATTGGAATTGGGCAACGTAAAGAGTTTGTTATCCCCAATTTTTGCTGTCAAATCATTGAAGCCAAACATTTTGGAAAATCATCGATTTCTGTTGGCGATTTGGCACCGACTCGTGATTTTTCTCATGTGGAAGATATCATTAGTGGGTATCTGACATTAATAGAAAAAGGGGAATCGGGTGAAATTTACAATATCTGCTCTGGCGAAGAACGAAGTATTCGTTATATGGTAGAAGAGTTAGTAAAAATTTCAGGTCATGAAATCAAATTTGAAGTGGATGCCGGACGCATGAGAGCATCCGAAACATCCAAAGTTTATGGAGATAATTCTAAACTAAAATCACTTGGCTGGAAAAACAAACATAGTTTAAGCGAAACTCTCCGCCAGATTTACAATCATTTAGAATCGGATTTTTTAAAATCCAAACAAACCGATTGAACTTCTTTCCAGGTTTGGTCAGAGACTATTTTTTTGACGGAACCTTTTTTTCCTGATTGAATCAATTTTTCCAAGGTTTTCATTCTTTCATCTGTTGCTGGATGTGTACTTAAAAAATCCGTAATGGACGATGTAACCACTTGGTCATCCTTGGCATTTGCATCCGGTGGATTTTTTTCTGACTTCGTAATTTCTTTTTCAAGTTCTGACATTCGCTTAAAGAATGTTAGGAGACCAGATGGGGAAAGGTTTTGGTTTTTGAGGTATTCAATAGAAGTTATGTCTGCTTCTGTTTCGAAATCTCTGGAAAACTTTAGGACGAGAATTGTTGAGCCAAGTTCTGTAAATGTTTCCAGAAATTCCATATTTCCTAAACCAGGTCCAACAACTAAAGAGATGGCAAGCGATGTTCCACCAGCTTTTACAAGATTTCGCATATGGTGTCTTTTTTCCACATGAGCCACTTCATGTGCGAGAACTCCGATGACTTCCTCTTGCGATTTAGCATCATTTAACAATCCAGAAAAAAAATAAATTCTTCCATTGGAAAGTGCAAATGCATTGGGGATGGTAGATCCAATCACAGAGACCTTGAATTGGTGCGGACTATTTTTTGGTACGATTTTTTTTAATGCTTCAGCAAAGAACTTGTCGGTAGCTTTTGTATTACATTCTTGAAACTGGGCATCCATCTTCAGTTGTACTGATTCTCCCAGTGACTTGTCCATAGAGACCGGAATCAGGTTGATCACCAGTTCCAAACCTTTAAAATAAAAAAAGCCAATCAAGGTTACGATGGCAACCGATAGAATCCCGAGTACAATTGGGTTCATCTCTCTAATGGAATAAAAAAACGCATGAGCGTGGCTTTGGTTTTTCTTTGATTGGATCCAAAGTGATTCCAACTTTTTTGCATCTTCTTTTGGACAAATGATTTCTAATACGGGACTTTCTCGAATTTCATCGGGACGTAATACCAACTTACAACCTTTATGCGTCAGCGTAAATTCAGTAAATTGAGATATATTTAGCTTATGGGCTGTGTCTGCAGATGAAAAATCAATGGTTTGGCCGTGAATCAAAACAGTCCCTTCCTCAGGGACTGCTGATACTCCGTTAAAATATCGGGATGTGAATGTTTGATTTTGAAACAATGTTTATGAAAGGAAGCCTTCCAGTGCTTCGGCTAGTGCTTCCAATCCCTCCGCAGTTGCATTTGCTGTTGTATCTGTTTGTGCAGAGATAGTTGAGAAATCAACCTCAGCTTCCAAACTTACCGACTCAAGGAAGAGTTTGGTCAAACGAACCACAGCCCATGCAAATCCTATCCCTAAGGTAAATAGGATGATTAAATAGGCGATGATAAAATTTATGAAAATTTTTCCACCAGTGATGTCAGAACGGAATTTTTTTCCCTGAAAGCTTGTTCTGTTCCAGATATAGTTTTGGATGTCTGCTAAAAACCAGGAATAGTAAATTCCGAAAGTCACAATGCTCAAGAGGAAACCTTTTAAATACAAAAAAAAGATTTCCTTACCTTCTGCTGAAAATCCGAAGTTTGTATTTCCGTATCTTGTTTTGCTTTGGATGTAGGCTTCTTTTTCCGCAAAGAACCATGGGTAGTAAATCCCTAACGTAACAATAGTTAAAAGAATCCCTTTTCCGTAGATTTTTGCCACTTCTAAAATTTTTCCATCAAAACCAAATCTTAAGTTACGGTAACCAGTTCTAGACGTTAAATACCTTCTTCCTCCCACGACAATGATAGGGACAAGAGCAAGAAAAACTCCAAGTGTCAAAAGATAACCTACAATCATTCCGAAATAAGGGATGGGAATGTAGTTGAGGATGGTTTGAAAGATATAAATTCCAATGTACAGAACGATGAAAATACCTAAAGCTTTAAGGAAACCAATGAACCTTTCCTTTCCTGTTCCGTGGAAGGAAAAACGTTCTCCTGCCCATTCTAAATTTTCTGCCATGAATTTTTGTACATTGGTTCTGGCCCAAAAGCTATAGATCCCCAAAGTTACAACGGTCAGAAACATATTCTTCAGTAAAATTACGAAGAGCTGTCCTCCCGTAGCGTGGTATTGTAGTCTTGTGTTATTCATTGGTGTCCCCAAAGGATGTTTAGTGGGGAGAGTATAAAAAGAGCAAACAAATGGGTAAAGAAAAATATTTCCTATCCATAAGAAATACATTTCGTACGATTGAACCTAATTCATGACTTTTTTAGGAATCGCCGAACTTGTATACCATTAACCAAGTCTATTTTTACAGAATGCGAACGATTCTGATCTTTCTTTTTTTCTGTGTTATGATTGTTTCTGAAAGTTTTGCTGATTCGAGACAGGAATTACCTCCTACACTTGGAGATTTGAAAGGCCAAGATAAATCGGTTCGCCAACCACCGGAACGCAAAGACAAAAAGGGATGTTGTAAAATCAAATACCCAGCTGGTGGTTATGATTTCTTTCTTGCGACAGAAGATGATTGTCGTGCAAGTTTATACTTTGACAGATTTTTAGGTGAGAATAATACTCTATGCTTTCGTTGGGAAGGGGATTAGAATTTGTCGATCGTATGGGCGTTAGAGAACAAGTATTACAAACATTAGTTAAAATTTTTCCATCTTATGATGCTTCTCTTGCCATCGCAGGTGGTGGTTGTAAGGCCTTTTATGCATTGGGGGTGGGGAAAACCCTTCGTGAATGGGGAGTAAGATTCACAGAAGTATCAGGTGTATCCGCCGGTGCCGCCATGGCCTTGTGTATTCTTTCCCAAACAGAAGAAGAATCAGTAGAATACTTTGAGGAAATCACAAAACGAAACTCAAGGAATTTCCATTTTTCTAATTTTTTACGAGGAGAATCCACTTTCCCTCATGAGGATATGTATCGCCGAACCATACGGTTTGGAATGAAGTTTGATAAAGTTTTAGAATCCGGTGCAAAAGTGTGGATCCATTCGGTAAAAGCACATCCAAAAGAAGATTCTTTGAAAAACAAGTTTCGATTGGCGCGATTGATTTCGGAAACGGGCCGAGCTTTTATTTTGGATGATCGGGACAGGTCAGAAGGTATCCCTGCAAATCGAACAGCTGAGATGATCAAAAAATGGAATATGGAAGATGTCGATTTTACCGAGAAAGACTTTGTAAATCCCGAGACCATAGAACAATTCATTATGAACTCTTCTTCCATTCCCCCTATCGTTGACTTTCAATCTGTGGATGATGAATATTATTTGGATGGGGGACTAACGAATAATATGGTCATTGAAACTTTTTCGCCTAACGCAAAAATCATTGGCATTCACTATGAACAAAATACTATCGTAGGCAAAGACCCAGAACTATTGGCAAAATCTTATTTGATTACCCCGTCAAAACCTTTGCCGATTACTTCTTTCGATTATACCAATCCAAAAGGTGTCAGAGAAACTTTCGAACTCGGAAAGGCTGATGCTTTGGCCCAAAAAGCAGCCATCATTGATTATTTGAGATAAACCTGGAGATTTTCTAATCCACGTTGTAATGTTTCTTCATCGGAAATTAGACTAACGATAAGAAAACAACGATTATGCGAAAGTCCATACCAAGATCCAGGATGAAAAAATACCTTTGTTTGAGACAAAATCTCTAAAACAAAATCTTCATCCTTCTTTTCTAAATCAAATTCAAATAAAAAATACCAACCGGCTTCAAAACCTGGTGTATTTAGAATTTTGGGACATTCTTCTGCAAAAGAAATACATTTGTTCAAGTTTCGCATAACTCTTGTTCGAATACGATTTTGCACCATTGTTTTCCAAGGTATGAGTTCTGGTGTGGCGAGTTGGACTGGGGCATTGACTGAAAGATAAGTATCAGCGATAAAACCTAAATTTTTATAAATTTGAGATCGAAGAGGTTCTGGACTTTTGATCAGGATCCAACCAAGTTTGAGTCCTGGCAGAGCTAACATTTTGGATAAACCATTGCATACCAAAAGTGGAAATTTTGGTGTTAAGGGAATTTGGTGCGGTTCCCCGGAAAATTCATAACCCACAAAAACCTCATCCACTAAAACTGGAATTTGAATTCCTAATTCCTCCCATTCTTTCCAGAACTTTGCAGTCGTTCGAGATCCGGTGGGGTTTGCTGGACTCACAAGGACAATGAGTTTTGTTTTTGTACTAATACAGTTGGCAATAGCTTCAGCAGAATAAGTCCAGGTTCCTGTTTCCTTTTCTTCTTTGAGGGGGTAGTGTACTTCCTTTAGATTTTCAAGGCCAATTAAAAAACTAAATAGAGGATAACCAGGGTTTGGTGTGAGGATTTCATCCCCTGGATTTGTGAAAAGTTTGAAACAATACGAATATGCCTCTGAAGTGCTAGCTGTCAGAATCAGATCCGATGTTTGGATCGGAATCCCATGTTTTTCATATTCGGAAACAATGGATTGTCTTGTTGATTCCAATCCTTCCGCAATGGGTTCATATAGACTGCTATCCAAATTAGAGAATATATGAGATAAAGCAGAAGGAGGAAATTCCAACCCTAACTTGGTAGGATTGGAATTGGTGAGATCTAAGATTTCATTTCCAGAGTTTTCGAGAATTTGTTTTGTTTTGTGGATTTGGTTTTCAGTATCCAAATCACCTAACAAATGGAATCTGTTTGAAAATGAAAATTCTGCCAAATTTACCCTGCTTGGTGCAAATATTTTGCAATTTTACGAACGAGAAATCTTGGTGAGAATCGAACCGACTGTGCCACTAGAAAATTAGCGAAACCAGGAATTTTGATCACTTTTTTACTGAATAAAGCATTGAGTCCAATATCAACTACTTCTCTAGATTTCATAATGAGAAAGGATGATTTTACTAAATTGATTTTGGTCATATTTGCTCTTTCAAAAAATTCAGTCTGAGTTGGTCCTGGGCAAAAACAAGTAACTGTAACACCATAATCCTTTACTTCTTCAGCAAGTCCTTCACTAAGTGAAAGAACATAAGCTTTTGATGCATAGTAATTCGACATCAGTGGACCCGGTTGGTAAGCTGCAGTGGAGGCAACATTCAGAATGTATCCATCTTTTGCTGCTACCATATCTTGCAAAAACAAATGGCAAAGTTCTGCGAGTGTTGTGACATTCAATTGGATTAGTTGGGATTCACTTTCAAAAGAATTTTTATGGAATTCTCCGTTCAGACCAAAACCGGCATTGTTCACCAAACAATGAATCGACAATTTTAGTTTTTTAACCGCTTTGTATAGAATCTCTGCCGATTTGGGTTTGGCCAAATCTTGGGCTATGACGACACTTTGTAAGCCAAATTTGCTTTTGATTTCTGCAGCCAATGCTTTCAATCGATCAGCACTCCTTGCAACTAAAACGGGGGTGTAACCCTTTTCCGCTAAAGCCAAAGCAAAATCCTTTCCCAGTCCAGTGGAAGCACCTGTAATTAACGCGTATTTCATAGAGGGAATTTTATGACTGAATGCAAAAGTTGGCAATTCGAAACTAAATAGTTTTGGAAATTTTGAATGCCTGGTCAATATTAGTTTTATGAGCCAACCTCTTACCCATCCGCTTCATACCATCCAAAAAGAAAGAGCCATCATCTTTATCTTAGCTGCCCTCCAATTTTTACACATCTTGGATTTTGTCATCATGATGCCACTTGGGCCAGTTTTTATGGAGAGTTTCAAAATTAATTCAGCAGCCTTTGGTTTACTAGTTTCTTCTTATTCTATCAGTGCTGGAGTGTTCGGACTCATCGGTGCTTTATTTTTAGATTCCTATGATCGCAAAATGAGCCTTCTTGTTTTGTTCTTTGGTTTTTCTTTTGGGACATTACTTTGTGCGTTTGCTCCTAATTATGGATTTTTACTTTTTGCAAGAGTCGTGGCCGGCGGATTTGGGGGAATGATTGGTGCCACTGTTCTTTCCATCATTGGAGATATCATTCCTGTATTCAGAAGAGGAACTGCCACAGGTGTTGTGATGAGTTCTTTTTCTGTCGCTTCTGTGATTGGAATTCCGATTGGTTTATCTTTGGCAAATAAGTTTGGATGGCATTTTCCTTTCCTCTCTTTGGCGATAGCTGGATTTTTAATTTTGCCTATCGGTTATAAAGTACTACCATCCATTCGTTATCATTTGGATTCTGATGTTCACCCAAAACAATCGCAGTTAAAATCTTTAAAACAAGTAATTGTGAAAAAAGACCATTTGGCCCCATTCATTTTTATGGTGTTTTTGATGTTTGGTGGATTTACGGTTATCCCTTTCCTCAGCCCATTTTTAGTTTCTAACGTTGGTTTGGCGGTAAGTGAGCTTCCTTATATTTATTTTTTTGGAGGACTTTTTACTTTTTTTACAAGCCGATTTATAGGAAAACTCTCAGACAGATACGGAAAACTAAAAATTTACCAAATCATTTCCATCATTGCCGTTATACCTATTGTGATTGTTGTGACTCTAACAAAAACTTCATTGCCAGTAGTGCTCACGGTCACAACTTTATTTATGATTTTGGTTTCGGGAAGGATGGTTCCTGCATTTGCTATGATTACTTCTGCAGTTGAACCGAGGATTCGCGGAAGTTTTATGTCTGTGAATTCTGCCATCCAACAAATTTCATCAGGTGCTGCTTCGTACATTGCGGGACTTATTTTGGTGCAGTCAGCTGACAACCAACTTGTGAATTATGAACTGGTGGGAATGATTTCTGTATTTAGTTTGTTGTTTAGCGTTTATTTAGCGAAAAAAATAAAAATTGCAGGTTAAAGATTTCAAAGATATAGAATAAACTAGCGAAGGTTAGTTTATTCTATAATTCTAATTTTCCAGTGTTAAGAAAATCGATAATCATTTGTTTTTGAGATGGAGTGATCATTTTTCTTTCTAACAATTGGTTTAAAATTTCGGAAGCGGTACCAATTTCCATTCCTGCCATTTCAGAAAAGATAAATTGAAAGTTTTTATCAATTCGGTGTTCCCCAATGAAGTTAATGAGTTTGTCAGTGGTTTCCAAAATCAACTGTTGTCTTTCTATGAGCCCTTCCATGGTGGAAAGGATAATTGAAACTTCTGGATCATCTGCAAACAATTGCATCATATGTTCATAAATTTTAGGCGATTGTAATGGCAATTCATAGATGGAATCACCCAAAGCATTGTATAATGTTTTTTCTTCTTCAAAATCCAGACCAGTATATTTGTTCAGATTGGAAACTATTTCCGAAGGTAAAATCACAATAAACTGACAAGCATACTCTGGCTCTTTGAGATAACG
This sequence comes from Leptospira mtsangambouensis, assembly GCF_004770475.1. Taxonomy (NCBI): domain Bacteria; kingdom Pseudomonadati; phylum Spirochaetota; class Leptospiria; order Leptospirales; family Leptospiraceae; genus Leptospira; species Leptospira mtsangambouensis. The sequence goes on along the minus strand of NZ_RQHK01000017.1, from coordinate 254,314 downwards.
AACAAAATATTGAATTAGATCACAGATCCTCAAATAACTAACAAATGTCCAATATTTGAAACTTCGAATATCAAACATATGTTTTACGGATTTTTCTCTTTTGATGGATTCTCGAATGTTCATATAATTTTCAAAATCACACTTAAAAAGATAACTTAATGTGTGATTAGAAAATGATTCGATGATTTCACGAACAAGCGTTGGTTCACCAATATAGAGAAAATAAGAAATTAATTCTAAATTGTCTTTTGATGTCCAAATGAATTTTTCTAGGGTTTTTGCCGGAATTTGTGAAAATGCAGAAAATCCAATTTTAAAGGTTACTCTATCCTGTAAAAATGCTTCTAATTTATTTTTGGCAATACAATCTTCATCTACGTCTTGTTTAGCGAATGAATGCCTGCAGCTTGGAGGGCAGGCTTCATATAAAGATGTACCTAGAAAACATTTTGGCATAAACTATTGTAATAATTCTCCGCAGTCTCTCATTTCGGGAGCATAGGGATTTTTAACTTCTCTTCCCGTCATTAACCAAGATTTATCTACCATAGGACAGTAAAAACGATTGTACTGAGATTGGTTTGGAACTTCCGTTTTTATTTGGATCAATATTTCCTGAATTTTAGAAATTTTTTCATAACTAGAATCTAAATCGGCACCTGCTGCTGGTAGGTGTGGGCGTAGATTTTCTCCCCAAGACTTTAATTTTGGATGTCCACTGGCAACCATCGCATCCAGGGCTTCTGAAAATATTTTCCAATTTGGCTTAGGATTGTCTTTTAGATACTCTTCGAGAAGGATTTGGTTCTCAGCGAGGAGTTTTGCCGCTAGGTTTTGGTGGGCGGTTTCAAAAGGAACGACCTCTTCCTTGCAAGAAAGGGCAAAAATGGCTAAAACGATGATTGAAATCCGAAATACATTCATATTTTGATTCTTTTTTCCTAAGTTGGAATTGAAATTCAAATTTTAGTTTCGAGTTTGTTTGAGGAGATTGCTTTTTTCTCGACAAAGCCGGTTTTTCAAGCATGATGACAGAAAAGTTCACGAAGGTGTAATTCCATTATGATCATTGTAGAAGGCATTGGCCACGTCAGTATCCCCGTCTCCCAGCTCGACACCTCTATCGATTTTTACAGGGACATTTTTGACTTCGAAGTGGAGACAAAGAAGGCTACTGAGGCAATTCTTTCTCTGGATTCCTTTCGCATCCGATTGGTGAAGGCCGAAGTTTCTGACAGGTCTCTTCCTCTCTTAAGTTTTGTGATGGATGTGGATGATTTCACAGAAGCCATCAGCGAACTCGAGGAAAAGAATGTTAAGATCATCAAAGGACCGGAAGGTACGGACTCTGGAGAGAGCCTAACCTTTGCAGATCCAAGCCAAAACTTAATCGAAATCTTTTACTCCAACTAAATCTTAATCTGATATCATTCCTACCTGTGAATCTCTTGGTCGGTAACGAACCAAGGGAGGTGGGAATCGAATTTACCCTTTCACCAATTTCAAAAAAGTTAAAATTGTTTTGCGTCAGTTTGTAAGACTTAGACTGGTTTGTTAATTTCTTTAAAGAGCCAAACTACAAGTTGCTGATTGAGCAGTAAGGTAGAATTGGGTAGCCACACCTGCTGGAAATGGGATGACCGGATCGTTTTGTAAGACGTAATCAGTGGCCCGACAAGACCGATCAAAAACTCTAACAGTGACCGTACTTTCACATCCGATGGTTAGGTTTCTAGAGGATAACAAGGTATCTGTATGGAAGGCTTTGGTTTCTTGTCCATCAAATTCAATAGACAAACTCTGCCCTTGTTTTAGTTCGATTTCAGAACCGTATTGTTTGTTTGCAACCGTATAACAGTCGATAAAGTATTCCATTCCGGCACAATTAACGCCTGATTTGGAGTTAGGCAAACAAGATCCGCCCGATTTAGATACAGTGATGAAACCAGAAAAAGCACCATCTGGTACTCGGGTGTATAATTCTGTTCCAGTATTGAGACTGATCGTCGCAACAATATCATTAAATCGGATCACTGGATCGATTCCAAAATTTTCCCCTTTGATGACAACTTCAGTAGCCGCATAGGTGGCATTGAGATTGTTTTGGGCAGGAGTTCCAATTTGTGGAGTCACAGAGGATACTACGGGGGGAGAGGTTAATAGGGAAGCAAGAGGATCTTCATTGGAAGAGGTTTTACATGAAAAACTGTTTCCAAGTACTAGTGAGAATCCGATTGTGTATAAAATCCTTCTCATGACTGCTGCTTCCATTATCGGAAAAACAAAACCGATTTCATTTCTATTTTTTCATTCGGAGGAAATTCTATGAACACCGTCACACTCCAAACCCACCATACTTATGTAGCATTGATAGAACTCAGCCGTCCAGAAGCAAAAAATGCCATCTCCTTGCAGCTTCTAGCAGAACTTAGAGAAAAAATCCAAGAAGTTAAGTTGGGTAGGGCACGCGCACTCGTCATCATTGGTAACGGAGATTCTTTCTGTTCCGGGGCGGATTTGAAAGAACGAAAGTCCATGTCTGAATTACAGGTGAAACAATTTTTGACGGACATCAACCTTTGTTTTTCTGAATTATCAAACCTATCCATACCAACCATCGCGGCTATCAATGGATTTGCATTTGGTGGTGGGTTAGAATTGGCTCTATCATGTGATATTCGTTATGCGAGTGAGTCTGCACAAATGGGACTTACAGAAACAAAACTAGGAATCATTCCCGGGGCAGGGGGAACACAAAGACTTTCTCGAATCGTCGGAGAATCCACAGCAATGGAGTGGATTTTTTCAGGGAAAAAGTTAACCGGAAAAGAAGCTATGGCGCGAGGTTTAGTTTCTCAAATTTTCGAACAAGACCATTTGAGGGAATCTTCTCTTGCTTTGGCAAGGGAGATATCGGAATCTGCACCTATTGCCGTTTCTGCTTCCAAAAAAGCCCTGCGCGGTGGGTTGGATTTACCAATGAAATCTGCCCTAGAGTGGGAAAGGTTATGTTATTTTGAAACGATTGGAACAAAAGATAGAATAGAAGCCTTACAGGCGTTTGCTGAAAAAAGAAAACCTAATTTTAAGGGAGAATGATCCGTGATTTTAACTGGAAAAGAAATTTTAAAAAGACTAGGTAACGATATAAAAATCGAACCTTATGATCCTAACTTATTGAATCCAAATTCTTATAATTTAAGATTACATGAAGATCTTTTGGTATATTCAGAATTTCCTTTGGATATGAAAAAACCAAATCCAGTCCAAAATTTAAAAATACCAGAAGATGGATTATTATTAGAACCGGGAAAGTTGTATTTAGGTAGAACCATCGAATTTACGGAGACACATAACCTGGTGCCGATGTTAGAAGGTCGTTCTTCCATTGGAAGACTTGGAATGTTCGTCCATATCACTGCTGGTTTTGGGGATGTTGGGTTTAAGGGATTTTGGACATTAGAAATCCAGGTGACTCATCCTCTCCGTGTGTATGCAGGTGTCCAAATCTGTCAGATTTTTTATCATACAGTGGAAGGGGAAATCAGCGAATACAAATCAGGAAAATACCAGGCCAACCAAGGCATCCAACCTTCCTTATTGTATAAAGACTTTGAAAAGAAATAAGTTCTAAAAGTATTTTAGAAACATTATAATGAGAACCTGCCTCCAAAAACGGGGGGCAGGTGCTTCATGATTACAATTATTTTTTAGCTTTGAACGTACAGTCCCATTTAGGGTCATCGAGATTCACACCACCAAGTTTCACCCAGTTGTTTGTTTTTCCGATAAACGTAATAGAACAAAGGGTTCCCTTTAGATCCAATCGATTTCCACCTTCGAGAGAAGTGAATTTTCCACAGTAGGTTTTTCCATCACGTGGGTTGTAAATCTTTCCGTTTTTATAAACACCTTCTCCTACATAGTCAAATCCAGTAATAAATACCATACCTAAGTTGGGACGGTTTCTAAGTTTTGGATCTTCATTGTTGTGGTCGAGGTAGGGAGTGCCTGGAACTCCTTTATCTTTTTCTTTTTCAGGGTAGGCGTTGTCTTTGATACAAACCGTTTTACCACAGTATTTATCACCGCATTTGAAAATTTCAATGACTGAGTCTTTTTCAGGGGGTAAATACCGGCCTACGGCTACGTCTGCTTCTTGGGCTAGTAGAGAACTTCCGGCGAAGAGAATTGCCGTCCATACACTTAAAACAAGTTTTTGATTCATAAAGATCCTTATTCTATAAAATTGGATTCGCTCATTCTGACAGAATTTTTACCTCTGGCAAGCTGGTTTTTAGAAAAACTCTGTGACAATTCAGAAAATAGTATATAGAAACGATGCTGATAAAAAGATAAAAGTATTATGTTTCATTTTAGATCAAACGACTCTACAAAAGAGTTTTTAATACGGAATCGTAAATCGATCCGTGAACATATCATTCGTAACAGTTCCATTGAGAAATCGAATGATTCTGAGATTTTAAATCTTTTAGAATTACAACGAAAATTAAGAGGTTTGATTACATCCTCTGCTGATGAAATTGCTGTTTCTATTCTCGGAACTTCAACGAACCTTAAAAACATTGAACATTTACAATCCCAATTTGTATCGGGGCTTTCGCATTTTAGTGATATTTCAGCCAATCTAGCCAGTAGTGCGGAAGAATTAGATGCTGTGATTCACTCTGTTTCATTTCAAATTTCAGAAACACTAAAAACCTTTGATGCAACGGGACAAAGAAATATTGAATTAGTTGATAGTTTAGAAAAAACAACAAAGGAAATTGAAACGATCGCTAAACAATCGTTATGGGTGAAAGTTGAAAACCAAAAAAATGAAGTCGAAATTCAACTTTTGTATAACGATCTTCAAAAAATTAACGAAAATATTCAATTGGTAAAAGATATTTCGGATCGTACAAATTTATTGGCACTCAATGCGTCCATTGAAGCGGCCCGTGCAGGTGAAGAAGGAAGAGGTTTTTCCGTGGTTGCGGATGGGGTTTCCAAGTTAGCCGAAAATACCAAAGTAGCAGTCAAAACAATCCAAGAATCTGCTCAACATATTAGATCTCGGTTTTTGGAATTCCAAGAAAATTCAAAAACCAGAACTTCCGTTCTCATTGAAATCATTGAAAAAATCCAAGCCATTGAATCTTCCGTTGTATCTAATAGAAAAGAATCCAAAACAAATTTAAGTGAAATTCAAATTTTGATCACTCAATTCCATGATTTGGAATTTAAACTTCGTGAAGTAGGGGTTGCTTCTCAAAATATTGCCAATGATTCTACAAGTATATCCAACCAAGTTCATGTACTTTCAGATCATAGTGTTCGAACAAAAACTGATTTTGAAGCGATATTTGCCAAAATTGAAAATACTGTAAAATTAATAACGAATCAAAATTCGGTTTGGTTATTGGAATTTATTTTTCAAAGGAGATTAGATCATATCCATTGGGTACAGGCAGTTGACCAAGCAATTGCAACTGGAAATGTAAATCTATTTCCTCAGTTAAACCATATGCTTTGTAAAATGGGTTTGTGGTATTATCAAAGTTCAGTATTGGATGCAAAACAAAAAGCCATTCATGATCAGTTGGAAATTCCCCATCGTGAATTACATACTTGCGCCATCCATATCAAAGAAGCGATTGTTCAAAATGATTCGGTGAAAGTAAAACAAGAAAGATCTAAGTTACAAGAACACTTTAATGAACTCAGTAAAATATTTGATTCCTATATTCAGTATTTAGAAATCAAAACGATGGAAGATCAGGGACTAACCTCAATTAATTGAGGCTAGTCGCTTTTTCTAGTAACTTTGAAAGTTTGAGGACGTTTTTATTTGTTGGATCAATGGATTGAGCCCGAGTTACATAAGTAACGGCTCGATCAACATTCCCGAGCAATCGACTAACGTCAGCAAGGTTAATTAGATTTTGGAAATTTTCCGGATCGTATTTTAATGCCTCTTGCGCTGCTTTTAGTGCACTTTCGTAGTTTCCAAGTTTTTTTTCGGACATTGCTAAGTAATACCAATATTCACCTGAACCTTCATTTTCTTTTAGGAATTCAGTGAGAACTTTTGCTGCAATATCATATTCCTTTCCTTTGTAACTCACAAGACCCAAAAACTTATTTAGTTTTTGGTTGGTTGGATCACCTAGGAAAGCTTTTTTCATGACAGTGATGGCTCTTTCAATTTCACCATTTTGGTAGAGAATTTTTCCTTCTTCGAATGCACCCGAGGTTGTGAGTGCTTCGTCCCAATCATCACCTGGTGTGTCAAAAAAGTCATCAACAGGTTGGTGGGAAAGATCATCCTTTTCCGGAGCATGATGAACTGGAGTCTTTTCGCTCTTAAAAACAACGCTGAGCATGGAGATATCATCTGTGACATCACCTGCTTTTTTGACTAATTTTTCAACTTCATAGATATCACCGTCAGCTTGTTCTACAAATCGCAGAACCATCGTTTCATCTTCGTTGATAGTTCTAACATCTTCATCGGGAGTGAGGTCGATATCGTCACGCCCATCGGATCCAAGGATCAATTGGTCACCAGGCAGAAGTTGGAATGTTTGTACTTCGAATGGATATTCAGAATCCAATCCAAGTTTACGAAGTTTTAATTCATCTTCGATGAAACTTGCTTTTCCATCTCGATAAAGAATGCTGTAAGGGTGTTCTGCGTTAAAATACCATATTTTTCCTGATTCGTCATCAATCAACATGACAGTGGCAGAGATTACCATTGTTCCACTAAAAGACTTGAATACTGCATTTACTTCTTCATATACATCGGTAAGCCATTCTTCCGGTGTTCGATTGAGGATCCGTTTGTTACCTGCAGATCGAGCCATAATGGAATTCATAACCACACCCATTACCAAGGAACCACCGGCACCCTGCATGGATTTTCCCATTGCATCACCGTTCATCACCATGGTATATCGTTGGAAATCATCAGGTTTTCCTAATTTTAAGTTTCCTGTGATACAAATATCACCACCGAGATCTCCGGTTTTATTTCGGAATTCGAAAGTTTTCTTTTGGTGAACAAAGAAGTCACAGCGGATGTTATCTGATTTATTTGCATTAAAAAATAATGGTTTTGCTAGTAAGGAAGTGAGGAAGTAATCACCATCTTGTTGCACTTTCAATCGATGGATCTCATCCATTTTCTCTTGAAGTTCTTTGGTTCTTTCTTTTACTTTTTCTTCTAGATTCTCTGCGTAGTCTTGGAGTTCACGTCTTGCATCTCGAATGGAAGAAACCATCCCGTTGAATGATTCAGCCAAAAATCCGATCTCATCATTTACCTTAATCGGAACTTCTACTTCTAAATTTCCTTGGTTTACTTTTTCGACCCCTGCGAGTAGGGCATACAGTGGATTCACAAGTGCTGATCGAAAGAATAACGGGAATACTACTAATAACACGAACATCACAATGGCAAGGATCACTAGTTCGAGTTTTGCTGATTTGTGCATGTAAGCACGATAGTCACGGTAGTTAAAACCAACTTCTCTGTTGATTTTATTTTTCGCATCATAAGTCATATAAGCAATGTAATGCGAAACGCCATCTAAATCTTTTCTATAGTGTCTGGTTAAATCTGGTTTGAAATATCGGAAGAACTTCAACATTTCCACGCGGAGGTCTGCCCCTGATATTTCTTTACCATCCCATTTACAATCGTTTACATGTTTGAGAATGGCATCACGGAACGTGTCTACGTTTTTTACTTTTTCAACGTATTTGACACCTTCTTCACAGAACTGATCAGGTAAAATGTCAGCAAGTTTGTTCGTGTTGATGAAGGTTCTACGATTGAGTTTTTCAATTAATTTGGAAACTTCCGCTTTTAATTCTCCGCCTTCTGTATCAGGATTCTCTTCCAAAAATTGAATGATTGCATTTTTATAACCTTCAAAGTAATAAGGAGTTTTTGTTAAACTCGCCTTGAGAGTTTTTCTGTAATCCGCTTCACTAATATTGACCACCTCATCATATAATGCCGTATTATAAAGATCTGCTTGTACTAAAGGTAAATCTAAATTAACAGAGGAAGGTAAGTAAGCCTTTTTTAGACTTTGGCCTGAAGAATCGGATTCGATGACAAATAATATATCTTTGGATCGTTCTCCTCCTTCCGCAACACGGAGTGCCTTTTGGATTGCCGTATTATCAAAAGAGGTTTCTTTTTCTTGGTCTACCAAGTAACTGAAGGCTTGCATGATGAGTAGGATTGTCACAAATGAAATTCCTACAATTTTAACCATAAAGGTTGTTCTTTCACTACTGTTGTTGATAAAAGAAATTGTAATGATAAAGAATGTGAAAGTAAAAAGTAATACGAGGGCTGTGAGGTAAGTGGATCGTTCCATTGCACCATCACGGCTCATAACGTTTGTTATGTTTGGCACAACTGCTGCAATGAGTGCAGCAATTAACATAATAAAAAGAGTTCCACGTTTTTCTTTGTTCACGTGGAACAATCGATAACCTGGTAAAACTAAGAAGTTGATAAATGAATAAGCAGCTATGAATAAACTTAAAATCCTGCTTGGTCCTTCTGAATTAAAATCCCAGTGGTGAGCAGTGAAATGGTATTTTCTTTCTCCTTGTGAAACAGTAACAAGAAACCACAAAACAACAACGATGGCAATAGCATGCAGAACAAACAATATAATGGATGCAGCTTTTGGACTTTCGTTATCTGGAAAACGGAAGAAGAACTGACCAAAATGAATGATTCCAAAAATAATGAACCCACCGGTGATCCAACGGTGGTAGGAAGCAATGGGATGGTAGTAAAAAGCCCCTAATAGGTATCCGAATTGGAACAGGCATAAAAACAAACATGCAAGCCCCATATGTTTAGTTGCGACCGTTCTGTCTTTTAGAGAGAAAAAGAATGTAGTCAAGACCGCAAGGAGGACAGTGACAATTAAACTACCGAATGTGTAATAATTTGTTAGTATGTGGTCAACGGATATTATGCTTTCACTCATAGGGTCTTCTAGTTGCTAATTTAATACGAAATCGTAACAGGCAGAAATGCGAAATCAATTCATTTTCCTACCGTCCCGAGCAAATCAGCAAGACAGCCATTTGCTCGGAGGGAATGGTCAAATCTAACGATTGGCGATAAAACAATCAATCCCATCATATTTTAATTTTGATTTGAGAGATTCTGCTTTTGCGCGGTCTGCAAAATCACCAACTTGAACGACGAACTTTCCATCTCGGGGAGTGACGAACACGGATTGGTTGTACTCAGATTTCATGTTTTCTTGGTATTTTAGAGCTCGTTCCTTTTCTTGAAACACTCCCACTTGCACAGTAAATCCTTTGCCGGCCGCAATTGGTTTCACTGCACCTGGTTTTACCGGAGTCAATTTTTCTGGTTTTGCAGGAGCATCGTCTAGAAGGTCTGCGTCATCTAAATCATCCGCAAGATCTTCTTCCCCTTTTTTAAGAACTTTGATCCCAACTTTGGTAACACCTTTGTCCTTAAATTCGAGGATCTCCGCTGTTTTTTCAGATACATCCACAATTCGTTCATCAACAAATGGTCCGCGGTCATTGATCCGAACCACAGCTTCTTTGTTGTTTTCTAGGTTTTGGATTTTGACTACACTACCAATGGGAAGTGTTCTATGTGCGCCTGTCATTTTCATGCGGTCAAAAGGTTCACCACTCGCAGTAGGGCGACCTTGGAATTTTTGTCCATACCAAGAAGATAAACCAACTTCATCAAATTGTGTTGTTGGTTTTTTGGTAGGGATGGCTGCTACACCAGTAGGCGCTGATGTTTTTCCATTGGAATCTAAATCGTCAATGATAGAACGCGCCACTGGGTCATCTGATTTCGTGTTACTTGCTGGTTTTGACTTCCCAGAACGTTCAAAAAAAATATCCTCCGGATCCCCGGATGCACTATAATCTCTACGGGTGGCATCTGCTGAACTGCAGGATACTAGCCACAATATTATGGATAAAAGTATGAGTCTTTGCATAACTTTCCCCTTCCTCTGGACTCTTGTGTGTACCTTTCGGAAGGTTTTTCCATTCGCATGATAAAATTTCTAAGGGGAGATTCGTTTCTGAAACGATAATCGGTCTGTATGGCACAAGAAATCCAAGCTTTATTCAATGAGGCAGTCCGTTTGGAACGAAACGGGGAATGGGATCGTGCCGAATCACAATACAAACTTTTACTCGAAAAAGATCCCAATTACCATTTGGCATTACAAAATTTGGGTGTGGTTTATGCAAAACAAGGAAAACACGCAGAAGCCATTCCTTTGTTTTCTAAAGCCTATAAACTTCATGCAAACGTTAAAAATTGTTATAACTTGGCTGTTTCACTTTATAAACATGAGGAAACAGAAAAAGCGATTAGTTTTCTTAAACAAACCTTAACCTTTGAAAAAAAGTTTATTTCTGCACATCTATTACTCGCGCAAGCCTATCAGAAGTTAGGCAATGATGAGAAAACCGAAGTATATCTAAGTAATGTAATTAAAATCGAACCAAACCATAAATCAGCTTTAGGAGGGCTTGCGATGTTTTATTACGAAAGGAATCGTTTTCCAGAAAGTTTAAAGATGATTGAACGTTATTTGATTTTGTATCCGGGAAATGCTCAGTTAAAAATCATCCAATCAGAAATTCTCGCAAAACAGGGAAATTATAAAGCATCTGCTACTTTGCTTTCAACTATGGTAAAAGAGGATGTGGGATTCACAAATTTTAATGAAAGTTTGCAAGCCGCTTGGAAAGAAGAAGATGAAGTTGTTCATGAAAGTTTAGTTCGTATCCAATCCAAAGCAAAATTGAAGTTAAAGGAATTTCAAACGAAACTGGAACTTTCGAAAGAGAACCCAGAAGAGTTCTCTCCTCCCGATGCGCAGGAAGCATTGGATTTGAGTTTGTTGTATCTTTTCAATGGAAACCCGGAAAAAGCGATGCAATATTTAGTATTTGCTCAAAAGATGAAGGAAAAGACAGAACCAGAAAGGTTACCTTAGATTGAGATTTTGCATTTTTTACATTCTACTCCTTTGTCATACTTTGATTTTATGGGGATGTCGTTATCCCATAGCAAAACAAGATGAATTAGAATCAGATACTTTGTTTTTGGAACTTTCGAATTCTGCTGCCACTGAATGCAATGCAGAAGGTATCCGATTGTCAAAAACCATTCAGTTGGACCAAGCGGAAGTTGTTTGGGATAAATGCATTCAAACCAATCCAAATGAAATTGTTGTCCACTTAAACCGACTACGGTTTTATTTTTTGTTGGATGAATACGAAACTCTGAAACAAAAAATTGCAAAAGAAGCTCCATCTCGCTCGTCAGTCACATATACCAATATTTTAAAAGAATTGGATCTTCGATTGCGAACGGATGAACGAGTGGTCTTATTGGATGCACTTTCTCGTGTGAAAGGATGGGAACTGTATTCCTATGAAGAGTTGGCAAATTACTATTTGCAAACAGGTAACTATTCTTATGCGGAAGGTTATTTTAATCAAATTTTAGAAGTAGTTCCATTTCATGAGAACGCTTTGTATGGAATGGCAGACATTCAAGTACAAAAAAATAATTGGTACAGTTTGCTCGATTATGCAAAGTCTTTAGAAGTGGCTGCTAAAAAAAATAAGGAATTCCATTTTTATTTTACCAAAGCAAATTATGAATTAGGGCGTTATGAAGAAGCCCTGAAATGGGCAGAATCAGCTACCGCTAGCGAAAAAACTCAAATTAGTTTTTTAGAAGTTTGGCGTGATACCTTATTTGTATTGAAGGACAGTCCCAAATGGGACAATCTTTTGCCTTACTATCGTAAGGCGGTTGAAAAGGGCTACTCTGTTCCTGAATCAGTTTTTTTTCCAACTCTATCTAAAGAAGGAAAAGATATTAGGAAAGCTGTTCGTTCGGGTAGAAGTTAAAAATCATAATCAATTTTGACTTGTTAGGAATTCATTCATTTCCTTGGCATAAATTCCATATTTTTTCTGCCTGTCTTAACTTGATTACGTTATGCGTCCGTATGAAAGGAATTTTATTTTTTAATAGATAAAGTTCGCAGGCTAAGGTAGCAAATTCTCTATCTACTGTCGGCAAATTTCCAAGTATATTTCCTAAAAACGATTTCCTGGATACACCTAACATTAGTTGGGGGAATTCCAACTTAAGAATATCTAATTCTTGTAAAACCCGAAAAGAAACCATTGGATTTTCACTAAGAAAAAAACCCATACCTGGATCATAAATTAGGGCCGTTTCTGGAATCCCCATTGATATCAGTTCGGAGCGACGGTCCCTAAAAAAAACTTGGATCTTTTTGATTACAATTTCAGGACTTAAATCTGATTTAAATTTCGCAATATTTTTGTTATGCGAATGCATGATGATGAATATAAGTTCTGGGTATTTTTTAATATAAGAACTTAAAAAACTACGATCACCATCATAGGTAAATCCAGTGATATCATTAAGACAACGTACTCCTGCCTCAATACCCTTTCTTTGTACCTCTGGACGAAAACTGTCTAGGCTGATTCGGACACCTTTGGGAACAAAATGTCTAATGACAGGTTCCACTCGTTTCCATTCCTCTTCTTCAGAGACTAAATTCGCATTGATGTTCGATGATTGGCCCGATACATCCAGCCAATCGGCCCCTTCTTGAAGTAGTTTGGTCCCTTGGTTGATCGCATCATCAGGGTTTAAAAATTTCCCCCCGTCACTAAAGGAGTCTGTGGTAATGTTTAAGATTCCGAAGATTTCGGCCATGAATGAAAAGGTTTATCGGTAAACGCACCCCTAAAAGCCTTATTTTTCCCTTGGCAGAAATTTCCATTTGGTCGATACATAGGAGAGACGGCAGATGAAAAAATTCCTTATTTCCTTAATCATTTCGGCACTCCCAATCCTGGCGCAGCCTTTACCGAAGGTGAAGGATGTAAGGTTCTACCAGCCACTCAATACTCAAAATGTAGAGTACAACCCCATCATTTCTCCTACGGGAAGGTATCTTGTTTTCCAATCCAACCGGCCCGGTGGTGAGGGCGGAATGGATATTTGGATTTCAGAGAACTTAAGTTTTCCTGACCGGATGAAATTGCCAGTTTGGTCTCCGCCAAAGAATTTTCGAGAACTGAACACAACTAATTTTGAAGGGATGTTTTCGATCCTTTTCGATGAAGAGGAAAAACCTTACGAACTTTATTTTACTTCTGTTCGGGATAAAACTCAGGCAGATCCAAAAAAGAATCGGGAAGGATATGATGGTTTAAATATTTATTATACCAAAATTAATCCAAGGACTGGTCTCTGGTCGATTCCGAATCATGTTAGCGAAATCAACTCTCATTTTGAAGATAAAATGCCTGCGATTTCACCTGATGGTTGTTCGATGGTCTTTTCTTCCAATCGACCAGGAGGAATGGGAGGTTTTGACCTTTGGATCTCTAAACGAGAACCAATTACCCAATCAAAGGAAATTAATCCGGACAAGCCAAAAATCAAATGTAGAGACGGGGTTTGGCAAAAACCAATTTCTATTGGTATGTCGATTAATTCCAAGGATGATGAAATTAGTCCCAACTTTCATTGGGATGGGTTGAGATTATATTTTAGTTCTAATCGAGATGATAAGAATCGGAAGTTTAGTTTTTATTATAGTGAATACAATGAATCACAAAATAGTTTTGAGACTCCAGTTTTATTAGGATCTCCATTTAATACCAAGGTACAGTTGTCAGGCGAATCCACGGGATTTCCATTTGATACTCCTGCTGATTATTCCACTTACAGTCTTTGGGAAGAGAGTGATAACGAAGGAATCTCAGTTACCTTTGATGACTTATGGTTTTATTTTTCTTCGAACCGTCCTGGCGGAGAAGGCCAATTTGATATCTATCGAACCATGGTTCCCGAAGACCTACGCCGTACTTATGAATTTGTTTTTCGTGGTCTTGTTTTAGATGGTTCCGAAGCGATTATGATCGGTCTTGATTCCACATTAAAAATCTATGATGATACAAGACCCATTCAGGTGATAACTTCCAAACGAATTGGAGGAGATCTTTCACTTGCCGATGCAGAGAATTTTAGAACGACTATCAAAACCGGAAAACTCTATCGAGTCGAAGTTTCTTCGCCAGGATTCCATCCGACAGAACTGCTTTTGGATTTAAGGGGAAATGTAGGAAAGGACAAAGAACAATATTCTCAGATCATATTACAGCCCATTCGCCCTACCAAAGACGAACGACCTGATAAAACCATCCAAGGGATTCGATTTGTGGTGAAAGACAAAAAAACCGACCTTGTCATTCCCAATGCGATTTGTCATTACTTCGATGATCTTACTCGCAAAGGAAAATCTTTAGAATCTAAAGACAGTCGTTTCGAATTAGAAAAATCACCTACTATGGATTTTGAGATTTTGGTGAGAGCAAAAGGATTTAAAGAAGAAACTTTCTTATTTGCAAAAGATAAAATTCTGTCTATGGAAGGGAAAGAAACTGTCCTTTACCTCAGAAATTTAAATGACTTTGACAGTTTGTACAATACAATTATTTATTTCCCGTTCAACGAACGAACATTGAGCGATGAAGATAAGAAAAAATTGGATCTTTTTGCTGACTTCCTTATCCAACATAAGAATGAAAAAGTTGAAATTGGTGGACATACTGATAATATAGGGAATAAGGAATACAATATCAGTTTGAGTGAAGATAGAGCTCTTTCTGTGTATCAGTATTTGAGATTGAAAGGTGTTCCTAAGGAACGAATGAAGGTACAAGCTTACCATTATTCGCAGCCAATCTCAGAAAACGAAACGGAAGAGGGACGTTCACGAAATAGGCGTGTGAATTTCAAAAAAATAGACTAGCTATGATCAACCGTATAAAAATTCATTTCGACCAAGATAGAGAATACCTCCCGTTAGAGGCGGTGCAAACTTTACCTGAATTTTTCAAACAAATGATGGGTGGAAATGGATTGTTTCTAAAAGGATACGACACACCCATCCGGGTTCGTTTCAAAGGAGAACGTCCTGATGGAGCGCACATTTGGGAATTGGAGACAATCCCAGAACTCATCGAAACAATTTTTACAGTTCAAGCAACACCTAGTTTTCACGTCGAAGTGGATTATGAACTGATCAACCAAAAAGATAACTTACTTCTTGGTAAAATTATAGATCGTAGACAAACCTATGCAACAAGACAAGATCCTAGAAATGAAAAGGTTCGAGGGAACGTTGTTGCTTCAAACTTTTTAGTTGCAAAAACTAATATTGATTTTTCGAAACTAACTGGAGTTAGTTCTCAGGTAATTCTTTCGGACATTCAACGAACGGTTCTAAAGAATTATCCGCAGTCAAAAGTCGTCTTTCTTTCTGTATCAATTCATAGTGATGAAATTGATTTGATGAAAGAACATAAAAAACCAATTTTTATTTTGGATACGGAAACTTTTGAATCATTTCCTTCTCCGGATGTATTTGATCCTAAAAAAACATTTGAAGACGAATTTTTATTGGATGACAAAGTCCAAGAATACAAAAAGAAAAAAATCGGTTCTTTTATTTATTATCCTCTATTTATACAAATGAGAGATATGCATTTTTTTGCATATCTCTCCCTCGAAACTGAAAGACCAGGGATCCCTGGTGAAGTTTTGGATTTGTTTAAAGAGGTTGAACGTACGTTTCAAGAAAGAATCATGGACTCAAATACCCATATTCTTGATGTAAAACAAAACGTACTCAACGTTTCCAGAGGTGGAGTCGCCCTGGAAGTTAATGATATGGAAATTATCAAAGCACTGAAAGTGAAACCAACATTTACCCTGGATATCAATTTCAAATTGCAGGCACCCATTCGAATGGCATTAGAGTTACGCCATTTAGAAGAGGTGAATGATTTTTATCGATTGGGTGGACGGATCACAGGTGTCAGCGGAGATAAAAAAGCCAAAGAGATTTACCATAGTCTCATTGATTTTTTTGGCTAAACTTCGCAGGTTCAATAGGGGCCAAAATTGAAAGAACAAAAACTAACAACAGAAAACTATAAGGGCACTCGGGATTTTTATCCTGAGGATATGCGCCTTCGAAACTATTTATTTTCGGTGATGAAAGATGTCGCCAAATCCTACGGTTATGAAGAATATGATGGCCCCATGGTGGAATCTTTGGATTTGTATAGAGCCAAAACCGGGGAAGAAATTGTAGGAAAACAGATTTATAATTTTGTTGATAAGGGGGATCGTGAGGTTGCGATCCGACCTGAAATGACACCGACTGTTGCGAGAATGGTGGCAAAAAAACTAAGAGACCTTCCTCGTCCCATTCGCTGGTTTTCTATTCCAAATTTATGGAGATACGAACAACCAGGCCATGGTCGCCTCAGGGAACATTGGCAATTAAATGTGGACATGTTTGGCGTGACAAGCCAAAGGGCTGAATTAGAAATTTTATCCTTAGCATGTGATATCCTTTTTGCGTTTGGGGCCAAAAGAAATAGTTTTAAAGTAACAATTTCCCATAGATCACTCCTCGATGAATTTTTGTTAGACGGTTTGAAAGTGAGTCCAAACCAGGCTCATGAAGTTTCCAAAATTTTAGATAAAAAAAATAAAATTACGGAAGAGGAATACGTAGCTCTTGTTTCGAAAACAATTCCGAATGATCCAACAGCAGTTTCAAAGATAAATTTGTTTCTTGCTGCCACTACTGAAACGCTTGATCAAATTCCGGGAATCAAAGAAGAAACAAGAAACACAATTCAAACTTTATTTGAGGACTTAAAAACCATTGGATTAGATGATATTGTATATTTTGATCCTTCGGTGGTAAGAGGTTTTGATTATTATACGGGTTTTATTTTTGAAATTTTTGATACATCTCCACAGAACAAACGTTCGCTATACGGTGGTGGAAGATATGACAACTTAATTGGATTGTTTTCTAATGAAGAGCTGTCGGGTATAGGATTTGGTTTGGGTGATGTAACTCTTCAGAATTTTTTAACTGCACATGATTTGTTACCTGATTTTGCTAATGACTCCACTGTTTACATTCCTCTTTTAGATGAATCTTCTTTTGCAGAAAATCAAAACTTTGCACGGGAACTTCGAAAAGAAAAGATTGCTGTCGAAGT
The DNA here is from genome assembly GCF_004770475.1 of Leptospira mtsangambouensis. Taxonomy (NCBI): domain Bacteria; kingdom Pseudomonadati; phylum Spirochaetota; class Leptospiria; order Leptospirales; family Leptospiraceae; genus Leptospira; species Leptospira mtsangambouensis. Next base: position 237,115 of record NZ_RQHK01000017.1, on the reverse strand, counting down.
GTCTTTGCTTTCTCAAAAAATGGGAAAACAACTTTCGTATGCTGAAAAAAAAGGATACCGTTGGATTTTACTTCGAGGCGAAGACGAAATCAAAGCAGGCACAGTCACTTTAAAAGATATGGCCACAAGAAACCAATGGACATCTTCTTTTTCTGAAGCACTTCAAAAGATAAAAGAAGAGCTTTCTAAATGAATTTGATTTCTGCCATTGATTTAAAATTTTCGACTTGGATTCAAAAAAATCTCCACCATCCACGTATGAGTTGGATATTGTCTCGTGTCAATCGTGGGGAAATGTTTGCTCTTGTTTTGTTGCCACTTATGTTTTTAAGTGAACTATACAAACCAACGTATATCAGTTTACCATTTGTATTAGTGTTTACCTATCTAACAGATCGTTTGGTTCTTGTTTTAAAAAAATATTTTGCAAGAAAACGTCCCCTAGTCAGTGTTATGGGAAAAGTGGATTCCAATCCAGATATGAAACATTCTTTTCCTTCGGCCCATAGTGCCAATTCCATTGTGGTCTCGACTATATTGGTTTTTGCATTTCACGAAACCCCGTATTTCTTTTTCTTCAGTTTGTTTGCTGGTGTAGGTAGACTTTTAACCCTACATCATTTTGTGAGTGATATCGTGGGAGGGTGGATCATTGGTTTTGGAATTGGACTCTTGGCAGTTTTAGTTCACTATTATCTTTGGCCTTATTTTGTAACTTTATGAAACATATTGGATATTTCGTTTCGTTTTTAATTGTTTATTTGTTTTATTTTCCATTTAAGGTTCTTCCGTATAAATGGTGTTTGGCGTATGGAATTTTTTTAACCAAACTTATTTATCCTCTTGATAAAAAACATAGAAAGGTTGCTGCTGATAACATTCGTTTTGCTTTTCCTGCTTATACAGAAGAACAAATCCAAAATTTAGTAAAGGCTCATTATCGTCATTTGGGTATCCTTCTTGCACATACACTTTGGGCACCTCGGATGACAAGAAAGTGGTTGAATGAAAACTTAGTTATCGATTCTGAAAGTTTACAAATTGAAGAAGAAACTAAAAAACAAGGTGTAGGAGTGATTTTGATTTCAGGTCACTTTGGTACTTGGGAAATTTTAGTTCAGTTTTTAGGAATCAGAATGAAGGGCGGGGGAATTTACAAAAAAGTTAGAAATCCCTTTGTTGACCAGTTACTTCGTCGAATGCGTTCTAAAAATGGGGTAGTCCTTGTCCCAGTGCAAGAATCGACACAAGTGATCAAACTTCTCAAACAAGGATATTGGATCGGCTTTGGGGCTGACCAAAATGCTGGTAAGGCAGGAATCTTTGTTCCTTTTATGAACAGACAAGCTTCTACTTTTGTTGGTCCCGCACTGATGGCTTATTTAACTGGTGCAAAAATGTTGTACTATTCTGTGTTAGCTGGTGAAGGTGGAAAGGTAATTGTTCGAGTTAAGGATTTGGGTTTTGTTGATAAAAAACTCTACCCTTCCAAAGACGATGTGATTCGGCATTATACCGAACTTTGGACAAAAACTCTGGAAGAAGAAGTGAAGTTGTTTCCGGAGCAGTACTTTTGGGTGCACCGTCGTTGGAGAACCCAACCGCAAGCCATCGAAAACAACCAGTAATGGAAAGATTAGAATTCTAAAAAAAGTAAAAGTCTAATCTTTCCTGTCAATCTCAAATCTCGGAGTTATTCTCCGAGAAGTGCAAGTGTCGGTTTGTGACGGATCACTCCATTTTCAGCAATCATACATGCGTTGATGATTTCGTCTTCTAGATTGATGTTGAATTGTTTTTCTTTATTCACAAAAAGTTTTAGGAAGTTCACAATGTTCTTCGCATACATTTTACTTGCGTCCATTGGTTGTGTACTTTGAAGGTTGGAATTTCCAATAACAGTAATGCCTTTGTAAACAATCGTTTTATCGTTTTCAGTTACTTCACAGTTACCACCATTTACAGCTGCTAAGTCGACAATCACAGAACCTTGTCTCATTTTATCTACCATATCTTTTGTAATGAGTAGAGGAGCTTTTCTTCCTGGAATGAGTGCTGTTGTGATGATAATGTCAGCTTTTTCAGCATACTTGGCAATGGCTTCTTTTTGGCGACGTTGGTAATCTTCTGATTGTTCCACCGCATAACCACCAGTATTCGAAGCATCGGCTGCTCCTTCTACTTCCACAAATTTTGCACCAAGTGACATACACTGTTCTTTCACTTCTGGTCTTGTATCAAATACATCCACCACTGCTCCAAGTCGGCGAGACGTAGCAATGGCTTGGAGTCCTGCAACACCTGCTCCGAGGATTAGTACTCTTGCGGGAGTGATGGTTCCTGCAGCAGTCGTTAACATTGGGAAAAAACGGCTATAGTTGGAAGCAGCAAGTAAAACTGCTTTGTAACCAGATACTGTTGCCTGACTACTGAGTACATCCATAGACTGTGCCCGAGTGATTCTTGGGATTGTGTCCATCGAGAAAATTTTAAAAGAAGCGTTTGCGATTTCTTTTACTTTTTTAGGGAAAGCAAGTGGAGAGAGTGTTGCAATATAGATTTTATCTTTTCCAATCTTTTTTGCACTGGCCTCATCCAATGTATGGATTGAAACAACAATGTCTGACCCAGATAGGATTGTATCTCTTGATTCTACAGTTGCACCAACATCTTTATAATCTTGGTCGGAGAAAAAAGCATTGTCCCCTGCAGTTGTTTCAACGGAAACACTGAAACCTAACTTTTTAAGTGGGTCAACTACATCCGGAGTGATTGCCACTCGGTTTTCATAAGATGGTTCTTTGATTACGCCTATTTTCATTTTATACTCTTTTGCTAAAATATTCGATGGTTTTTTTTACGCCTTCCACTAAAGGGACGGTTGTTGAATAATTCAATTTTTCTTTCGCTAAACTTAAGTTTGGTTTTCTTCTGGTTGGATCATCTTGAGGGAGCGGAAGATAAATGATTTTTGATTTACTTCCAGTCTCTTTGATAACTAGCTCTGCTAGTTCCTTTACAGTAAATTCCCCTTCGTTCCCTAAGTTCACTGGTCCAATGAAATTTTCCGTGTTCATCATTTTAATGATTCCGCGAACTAAATCATCCACGTAACAAAACGAACGAGTTTGGCTTCCATCACCGTAAATAGTAATATCTTCGCCACGTAACGCTTGTACAATGAAGTTGCTCACTACACGACCATCATCTGGGATCATTCTTGGGCCATAGGTATTAAAAATTCGGATCACCCGAATGTCTACTCCATGTTGTCGGTGGTAATCAAAACATAATGTTTCTGCCACACGTTTTCCTTCATCATAACAACTTCGGATTCCAATGGTATTTACATTTCCCCAATAGGATTCGGTTTGAGGGTGTTCGAGTGGATTTCCATAGACTTCGGATGTACTGGCTTGTAAGATCCTTGCTTTCACTCGTTTGGCAAGACCAAGCATATTCATCATACCTAAAACATTTGTTTTGATGGTTTTGATCGGATTACTTTGGTAATGTACGGGAGAAGCAGGACAAGCCATATTGTAGATCTCGTCTACTTCTAACTTGATGGGGTCCGTGATATCATGGCGGATTAACTCAAAATTCGGATTTGCCAAAAGGTGTGTTAGATTTTCCTTTCGTCCGGTATGGAAATTGTCCAACACGATGATTTGGTTCCCTTCATTCAGAAGTGTTTCTGCAAGATGGGAACCGATGAATCCGGCTCCACCTGTGATAAGGATTCTTTTTGCCATTGAGATTCTATATTTATGAAGTCTGTGTCCTCGGCAAATGAAAATTTGCGTGAAGGCCTAGGGACTGTTGTCTTTGGGAGGGAAGTCTTGGAACAAATTGGGGGGCAAAACGATTCCACTTTCCGGATCGACACCCCGTTTTTCCAACCAGAGTTTTGCTTCTGGAGAAAGATCTCCCGGGAAACGTTCAAAACTTTCTTCCATTGGTGGAAAATCATGCGATTCTTCATGGCTGAGAGAACTTCGGAGGGACATAAATATGATCCCGATGCTAAGAAGAGACCAAAGGGTGGCGATCATATAACCAAGCACCACAACTACGGTAGGGACTTCTTCATTTTGCAGATCTTCGGGGCCAAGACCGGCCATCCAGAAAGCAAGGATTCCCGCATCTGTTTCTGTCAGTCTTTCTGCAAAGTCAGAGAGATCATACAAAGAATATAGGGAGATACTTGTACCTAAAAAAACTAAGGATAGGATGGAAATTGTTTCACCTAACATCCCTGTGACAAGAATTCCTACTCCCCAAAAGATTCCTGTGAGGTAAGCAAGTTCTCCTAATTTGGAATATAATACGCTAACAGAAATCAAAAACAAACCTAACAAAATCATTGTTTGGCGAGCATGGCGTCCTTGAAAACCCAAACGCAGCAAAAAGGCACCGACAAGTGAGGAACCGATGTAGCCGGCAGAAACAACGAGGATAAAAGAACCACGAAAGGAAGCAGGCACTGCAATTGTTTCCCCACCTTCATTTCCATGGAGGGCGATTCCTTTGACAACTCCACCGCTAAATAAAGCTGCCGTGGCATGACAAATTTCATGAATGAGTACGACAAATTCTTTGAGGTAAGATGTGAATTGGTGGTCCCAAAACGCGACTAAACTCAAAATCAAAGAAAGAAAAATGACAAACTTAACCGGTTTTTCTGCCATCATCGATTTAAATATCGGCTAGTTGGGCGTAAAAGAAAGACCAATAAATGTAATATCATCCGATTGTTCGCGGTTCCCACGAAAATTTGTCATCTTGGCATCCAATAATGTCGGAATTTCTTTTACGGTTTTTTGTGCATTGAAATGCAAAAATTCAATTAAAGTCTCTTCACCAAAAATTTCGTCTCTTTCGCTGAAGGCTTCTGTGATTCCATCCGAATAAAGGAAAAGTTTTGTTCCGGGAAGTAATTTGAGTTCTTGGGCATGATAATCGGTTTCTAAAATTCCTAATACCCTTTGAGTTTTGGAGTGCAATTTAATTTGTCCATCAGCTCGCATTTCGATTAACGAAAGGTGACCTGCATTTACATATTTAAATATATTTTCCTTAGAATCAAAAATTCCACCGAGGAGAGTCATAAACTCATTTCCTTTATAACGTGCTCGAAAAAACGAATTGATTTCACGAAATAGTCCTTCTAAAGAAGTTCCATTTCTGAGTTGTTCTCTCACAATACCTTTGATGGCACTAACTAAAAAACCTGTGCCGAGTCCATGTCCTGCAACGTCACCTAACAAAACGATCATTTTTGTTTGCGATACAGGGATGATGTCTAAATAGTCTCCAGAAATTCCTACAGCTGGTTTGGAAATATAACCATAATCAATCCCTTTGACCTCGCTTGGCAAAATAAGTCGAAGTGTGTTGTCAACGATGGACGCAGTTTGAATGTCTCTGACAATTTTACGCTTTTGAATCTCATCCTCTAACAAACTATAGTTTTCGAGTAACATTCCTGAGATTTTTACGACTTCATTGATGAATTTAAGTTCTCCAATTGAAAAATACTTTTTATCTAATTTTTCTCCAATGAGAATCATTGCTTGGATGTTCTTTTTGTTAGAAGAAGAATCGTAAGCTGGAAATGCTAATTGAACATTTAATCCTTTTAAAAAGTTATACAAGGTTTCACGTAATCCAATTCCATATTCGAGATGGGAAGTAACAGTGACTCGATCTGTACTTTTGAAATAATTCCATATTTCGGATTGAGGCGAAATTCGAACGAAATTTATATTTTTTAAATCGGTACTTGCGAATTGGTCACCAGGAATCAAGATTATGATATTAGAAACGTTCACAGTTTCTTTTACTGTTCGATTGATGGTGAGGATAGTTTTTCGCATGGAAAGTGGAGAAGATAATAGTGCGGTGATTTTATTAATCCCTTCGCTGAGTTTTGGATTTTGTTCAAAAAACCAATAATCAAATAATTCTTTTACTCGAAGTTTGAGTGGAATCAAATAGGCAGTCACCAAAAAAAGATAAATGAGGTTGAATACCCATCGATCTTTTAGATATCGAATGGGAAGAACATAATCCAAAATAAATATAGAACCAATATATGTTCCTAAAATGATAGAAACTAGGATCAAAGTGACAATACTGGGAGTAAAAATTACCAATGAAGGGACAAAGGTATAACGATACGTCCCGTAAAAGAAAGAAAGAATAAACAAAAGATAGGTGATGATAAAAAGAGATCTGTGAACAAAAAACCAAGGGTACCCATCAAAAAAAAGAATACTGATCGGAAGAGCCACATAAAGAAAAATCGAAAAAACCAAAACAATTCTTTTGATCAGAGCTTCTTCTTGTGGTTTTGATTTGATGATATCGTAAACATTTGCAAAAATATTGATTGAGCCAAATAAAACAGTGATAGCATGAGCAACTAAAACCACTCTTTCGATAAGCAACATATCGTATTTTTCTTGTGATGCGATCATAGCCATAATAAAAGAAATCAACACTTGAGGCAAAAGCCATTTTGAATTGATCTCTTTTCCGCGAAGCCTATAGATCAAATGGTATTGTAAAAAACTTCCTAAATATAAAGTTAACACAAATAGGAAAATTGAATTATTAAATGTTAATACAAAAACATTGGAAAGAATAATAAGTCCAAAATTAAAGAAAAAACCAAAGATCAAAGCATCTCTTGTGGAATAATAAAAATAAACGGCGATCGCTAAACTAAAAAATGCCAAAAATAAATCTGAGAAAAAGACTCCCAGAACATCTGTTTTGCGAAGTGTTGTTAGTTTGAAATTTTCTACGTAAATTTCACCTTTATGGTCTTTGATATGCAAGGGAAAGGAATCAATATTTGAAAAATCAGTAATGGACTCAAATTTTTCCAAATCTTCTTGGAGCACAGAGTTTCCCCAGTGGGCACGGTTCCCTTCCCCAATATTGACAATGAGGCCGGATGGATAATGAAAAAAAGGAAGTCTTTTTGCGTTATTCTGAAACCCAATAAATGAAAAAAGGAGAATCAAAAAAAACAAAAGAGAAGAAAGTATGGTGATTGCAAGTTCTCTCATTTGATTTCTGGCTCTTCAAAACTAAATTTGAGTACAGGTTCACCTCGTTGTTGGATGATGATAGGCCCTTTGTCCATATTGATCATATTTTTCCAACCCATACTCGCTACAACTTCTTCAGAATTTCTGGTAATACGAAATTGTTTGCCTTCTTGAACTATATAAAGTTCAGAATATCCAATTTTTCCTATGATCATTTCGTAGTTTTCTTTCCAGTCTAACTTTTGAAAGGTGGATTGAATTAACGATTTTATATCAGAAAATCCTTTTAAGATACGAAGTCTTGATTGAGAATAAACCACACCTAAAATATATGAAAGTATGATGCCGATGTGTTGGTAAGATTTCCCTGCGTTTAGAATGACAAAAAACCAACTTCCATCTTCTACCTGAAAAAACTCGATTAAGTTTCTACTCGTTCTTTTAAATGCAGTGATTTTCCAACCCAGTAGCTCAGGAATAGTTCCTGTTTCCAAAAGGTTTTGTACGCGCACCGCATAAGCTGCTTCCTTTTGGTACTTTTTGTTTTCTGAAATATGATACGAAAGGATATGGTTGTGAATGGTTAGGGCAGATTGTCCAGCGAGAAGTGACAAACTGTGAGCTGCATCCGCATTTGGAATGTTCGAAACCGCAATAAAACCAAATAATTTTTCTCGGAAGATAAATGGGTAAATGTAATTTGCATGAAGTTCCATAAAGTCATTGTTTATGTTTTCATGCGAATAAGTTTCTGCTACAGAAGCCCCATTTCGTTTGCTTAGTAAAAAAGATTGAAAACTTGTTTTGACTGTGATGTCTTTTGTCGGACTTAATTTTTTTTGGCGGCCTCGAAAGTACGAGTGGAAAGCAAAAGTACCATTTTGTGTGAGAACTGCCATCGTCCCAGAATGACTTCCTGTAATTTTCACCATATCGGGGAATACGTTTTTGATCAATGCATCAAAGTTAAACCGTTTGATGGCCTGTCGATATGATTCTGCATCCTCTGTCAGATACTCAGATAAAAATCGAGTCCGAATGTAACGTGTGAGCCTTTCGATGATGGGCAAATATAAAATCAAAGCAAAGGCACTTGTTAATAACAAAGCAAGTTCCAAATGATAAGACATCTGTTCTGGAATTTGCGATAAAATTAGGAAATAAGAAACATATACTAAAAAAATAAATAAAGTACGAGTAAAGATATTGGTTACCGAAAGTTTTAATTGATAACTTGAAGGTAAAAAATATTTGAATGCACTTTTAAATTTATTGGAATTCATGTTGTGTAATATGCGTTTTCCTGGATATATCCTTCGGTAAAATCACAACTCCAAAAAGTTTTTTGAAAAGCTCCAGTATTTAGAATTACAGAAATATGAATTTCTTCATTTGATTTTAGGTATTCGGCTAACTTTGTTTTGGTGTTGTTGTCAGCACCCTTAACAGAAATTCCCCCTAATTGAATTTCTAAAGAGTCGTAAGGAATTGGTTCATCAAACACCTTTCCGATGGCCATCACAAACCTTCCCCAATTGGGATCTCCGCCGTAAATGGCAGTTTTCACAAGAGGAGAATTGAGAATGGATTTTCCAATTTTTGTCACTTGTGCATCATCTCTTCCATGAGAAACTGTGAGTTCAATGAGTTTGGAAGCTCCTTCTCCATCACGGGCAATCATTTTGGAAAGGTCAGTGGCAATTTCTCTTAAATGAGATTCGAAAACATCATCAGCGATGGTTCCAAGAACTCCAGAACACATTAACACCACTGTATCACTTGTGGAAGTATCAGAATCAATTGTGACACAATTATAAGTCACATCCACCACTCGTTTTAAGATTGTTTGTAGATCACCTGATTCAGGAAGATAATCACAAAGAATATAAGACAACATGGTCGCCATGTTTGGCTCAATCATTCCTGCCCCTTTGGCAATTCCAAACATAACCCCTTCACCCGCTTGGTTTGTGATCGTACGATAAGAGATTTTTTTACGAGTGTCAGTTGTCATGATAGCTTCTGCCACTTCTTCTAAATTCCCTGGTCTTAAATCTGCTTTAGCCGTGGAACAAGCGTTAAGTATTTTTTCAATTGGGAGAGGAACTCCAATTACACCTGTGGAGGAGGGGAGGATGTCTTCTGCTGGTATACCTAAAGATTTACCAAGTTCCGTACAAATTTGGTACGAGTTTTGGATTCCCTGTTCTCCCGTGGCAACATTTGAATTTTTTGAATTGATGACAATGGCTTGTAAATACCCATCTTTGATATGGTCACGACCCACATAAATGGGTGCTCCAGGAAAATTATTCCTTGTGAATACGGCTGCCGCCTTACATCGATTTTCTGAATAAATAACTGCAAAATCTAAACTTGTGTCTTTGATCCCTATGTTTTTGCCGAAGGAATAAAATCCCAATGGAAACTTCATAAATAACCTACCGGATACCAATATTCTATCCGGTGATTTCTCTTACGAGAATCTATTTTTTGGGGAATTCAAAGGTGAAAATAGATCCGCCTTCGGGGTTCTGAGAAACGGAAACTTCTCCTGAATGGAGTCTTGCGATGTGTTTTACTATGGAAAGTCCAAGCCCCGTGCCACCTTCTTTTCTGGAACGGTTGGTATCCACGCGGAAAAACCGTTCGAAGATTCGTTCAGCGTCTTCTGCGGAGATACCAATTCCCTGGTCCACCACTTGGATTTGGTTTTTGTCTGCTGTAGAAGAAGTCCTGACAATGACACTGGATCCTTCCGGGCTATAAGCTGAGGCATTGGAAATTAGATTCACCAAAAGGTCTTCGAGAAGAAGTCGGTCTGCTTTCACACGAAAATCGGAAGGGATGTTTAAAACTAAATTCTGTTTTTTCTGGGAGTAAATCACACCTAAGGAATCGGATACATTTTTTACCAAATCAAACAGAGAAAACTCAGTTAGGTTTAAAACTGTTTTATGATTTTCCAACCTGGAAACAGTTAACATATCTTCTACAATCCGTATGAGTCGGTCTGTATTTCGGAGAATGGCATCTAAAAATTTTCGTTCATTCGAATCTTGTGGAAGTTTTAATTTATATTCCAGAGTTTCCGCATAACCTTTAATCGATGTTATGGGAGTTTTTAATTCGTGAGAAGCATTTTGGAAAAATTGTTCTCGGATGAGTTGGTTTTGCCTATCTTCCGTGATGTCTGATAATACACCTATATAAAGTTGGATCATGGAATCAGATTTGATGGGATAAATACGAGCTGTATAGAAATGAAGTCCATCTTGAAACTCTGTTTTTCCTTCTACACCATGATGGATTTTATCTTTAATGAAACTAAGAAGTTCCTTATTTTTGATGGCAGGAACGTAGTCTTTAAATTGGGAATTTTTCTGAATTAAGGTGTCTGAAATATTACGATTTAAAAATAAAAATTTTTCATTTCGATCAATGGCAAAGACACCTTCCTTTAAGTTTTGCAATAAATAATTAAACTTTTCTTTTTCAACTGTTAGATCCAAAAATTGGACTTTGAGTCGTCTGGCCATTTCATTAATGGAAGAAGTCAGAGTTGCGAGTTCTCGAATGTCTGGTGAAGAAAGTTCAACACCAAAATCTCCTGCATTGATTTCTTTGGTTTTTTTCTCAACAGTTGCTAATGGATCTGTGATCCTCATCGCAATGTTTGTGGAAATATAAAACGTACCAAAAATAGAAATTAAAACAAAACCAAATAGAATGAGCGGGCGTACTGCGGGTACAACTAGATCGTAAATATAAAACACACCCAAGGCTAGGGTCAGTAAAACAAGTAAGAGACCCCAGTTGAGTAAAAGTAATGTAGAAAAAAAACTACGCATCTCGGAATCGGTAACCGACCCCGCGAATGGTTTCTAATCTTTCCTTTTCGGAAAGTAATTTGTCCCGAAGCCGTTTGATATTTACATCAACCGTTCTGTCCGTAACAAAAACATCTTTTCCCCAAATTCGATCCAGAAGTTTGTCTCTTGAAAAAGCAACTCCAGGATTTCCAGCAAACAGTTGTAAGAGTTTGAATTCGATTAAAGTAAGGTCAATCTCAGTACCTTCTACAAACACTTTGTGCGCCGTTGGATTGATTTGGATTTTTCCTGTGGAAATGGTTCCTTGGACTTCTTGGCTAGGGTCTGTAGTTCTTCGTGTAACAGTTCTAACGCGAGCAACCAGTTCTCGGATATTAAATGGTTTGCGAATGTAATCGTCGGCACCAAGCTCTAGACCAAGAACCACATCGGTTTCCCCTGTTTTTGCTGTTACCATCAAAATAGGAATATGAGGGTACTTTTCTTTGATACGTTTGCAAAGATCCATCCCACCGATTCCCGGTAACATCAAATCTAAGATAATTCCATCAGGTAAGTGTTTTTCTAAACGTGGGAGGACTTCCATCCCATTATGACAAACTTCGGTCTGGAATCCTTCTTCCTCTAAATGGAATTGGATGAGTCCTGCAATGTCTTCTTCGTCATCTACAATTAGTATTTTCATGAATTAATCCAAAAGTAACAGGGATTCATTACAAAAAGAATACAAAATGATTACAAAGAAACGATATCTATCTATTTGCCGAGCATTTGGTTGATGTCTCGGATGGCCTGGCGCTGCCTGAGTAACAAAAACCCCAGGAATCCAAAAAACAAAAAGAAGGCAAGGCCATAGACCCAAAGCAGGGACCGAAGACGGGCTTGTTCTTTTTCGATGGCTTGGATTTCTTCCAAGTGGGAGATGAGGAAATAAAAATGGTCAGCCTTTGGGTAGGATTTTTTAATTTCTGTTCGCAGGTCCGATACAAGAACTTTGGAATCTTCTTTTGAAAGGGATTCGATGAGAGGGAGCGCCTTATCTAAATCCATTTTTAAAAATTCTTCTGCAGAAGGCAAAGCCTCAGCCGAAAGGGACATGGCAAAACAGAGAAATGGGAGAACAAATAGACCTTTCACGAATATTCTAGACCTCTTCAAATCCAAGTTTCTCTTTCCATTCATTCAGAAAAGGAATTCTTGTGTTGAGGAGTAAAAAGCCAAGTACCAGAGAATAAAAGCAGAAAAACAAACTGGAACTAATCAAAATGGGCAAAAGTAATCCCGTGTTTTCATTGAAAAGCACTGATAAAAACATGGTTCCCATCGGAATCATAAATAACAAAATCGAAAGTCCGACAGAAGAAAATAAAAACTTGAGAGGTAAAATTTGCCCTAACACTCGCAAGCGGATGATTGGCGGTGCTTCCGAATGTTTTAACATTGGATCAGGGTGCCGAAATACTTTGACTGTGTTCTTGGATGGGGTGTTAGACTTCGATTTCATGTGACCACCATTTCCTTAAAAGGTCCTTTCCTCGGGAGATATGGCTTTTGATTGTACCAAGTTTTATATTTAAGTCGGATGCAATTTCTTTGAGAGGTTTGTTTTCAAAGTAATGTAAGAGAATTGGCATTTGGTATGATTTTGGTAATTTGGAAATCAGCGATCGAAGAGTATGACTTGTTTCTTCTTTATCTAAAATTTCAACAACAGATGTTCCCTTTTGATCAGCAACAAACGATATGTCCTCTTGCCAGTCAACAAGAGGTAGTTTTTTCTTTTTGTAAACTTTTGTTAGGCGAAACCTGGCGATTTGAAACAACCAAGTGGAAAATTGTGATTCACCTCGGAACTTACTGAGTGACTCATAGGTTTGTAAAAAAACTTCTTGGGTAAAATCTTCGGCTTCTTCGTTGGTGAGGAAGGCTTTTTTGGCTTGGGAAAATACCATACCTTGGTAGCGCTTCATCAGCACTTCGAATTGGGACACATCTCCTCTTAGGACCGATTGGACAGAATTCCAATCTTCCTCATTGCAGATTCTTTGTACAGGCTCTACCGATACATTTTGTAGAAGGTCAAGAGACCGAGTCCAATTGCGAATGGGATTAACCCTCCTAACATCGCCATAGAACTTCCTAAGACGAGTATAAATACAAACGATAAGGCAAAACCAGTGAATGTCAACAAAAGACCTAAGAAAAAGGAATACAATCTGATGTCAAAACTCCAGGGTTTGTATTGCCCAGATTGAATGAGTGCCATCTTTTGTTTGTGCCACCACTGAAACAAAAAAAACAAAAGTGTGGTACCGAAGATGATCCCTACATTGGGTACTAAATACAAAACCAACCGGTAAGGATCGGATCCGCCCGTTTTTTGAATTTCTGTTAATAAACTTACAATCGTTTCATATTGTTCTGGAGTCACGAAACAGCCTCTCCAATTAAATTCGATGCGTAAGTACTGAGTAAAGACATCCCTTCTGGTTTGTCACATTGGAAAATTTGTAATCCAATATTTGTTGTATTGGACTCTCCCTTTTTTAGACTCCTGAGGCTTCCAAAAAAAGTATAAAGTGAAGAATTGATGACCATCTGAAACGAAACAGGAGAACCCAATGTTCGATTTTCGAGGTTGGTTTCTGTAGGTAAGGTCAAACCGATACCGCGGCCGTCTTGGCTAATATCTCTAACGGGTGTTGTGCGAATAATGGTTTCCCAGTCTTTTGCATAGGCAAATTCCAATTGAAAAACAAATTCTTCTGCTTTTTGGTCTAAAAAACTAAGCAAAGGACCAATACCTTCAGGGCCTTCCAGATTTGATTGGAGTGCTGAATTTCCCAAGTCTGGTAGATTACTTAAGATTTCAAAATAACCAAGTAATACTTTTCCATTAGAAAAAAACGGAAAAATCAAAGTGGATTTTATATTGTTTAATAGAAGTGAATCTAAATAGGAACGTATATAAATTTCGCTTAGTTTTTTAGGGCTAAAAAAACCTCTTTCCGTATAGAAGATTCGTTTATTCGCATCACGTACGTAATATGGTGCTTTGGAGTTGGCAAGTGCTTCCATCAGTTGGGTATCAGCAGCATAATAAAAACCAATTTGAATTTTTTTAATAAAGTAACCATTGTTTGTCAGGATTTGTTCCAAATGGATTTGCCATTGATTCAATGTTTGGTTGATGATTGAAGTTTTTCCATAAATGGAAATCACAGTTCCCAAATCAGCAGTTTGTGCCATCTTCAATTCATAGGCTGAAATGTCTTCTATGGCTGCTCGTTTGGCAGATCGTTCCAGAGGTTCGATGAGGATTTCATAAACCTGGAGCAAATCATCTTGGTAGGGATTCACTGGTTTGACCCGGAGTTCGACTCGATTTTCTTTGAGAACACAAACGAGTGACTTTGGTTTCACTAGAATTGGTTCTGTGGTTGAAATGGTTATATGAACCGATTTTAGGATATCATTGACAGCCATTGGATTTTGGAGAGTGAACTTTTGTTTGGTATCCTTATCTTGGAGAACCGTCGTTGTGAGTTTGGAAACGATTCCCAAAACTGTCCTTTGGTCAGTCAGTCTGTATTTTTTCATGGTCTAAGCAGTATGATACGTAAAATCCTATTTTTTGCCATAGTTTTTCCATCTTTTTTGCCTTTATGGGCGGAAAAACCAAAATACCAATACTTCGGGAAAGCATACGATTTGGGTACTGGGAAGTATATATATTCAGACAATCATAAAGAATATTATAATAATGGAAAGCATCTCTATTCCGACATCCAATACAAAGATGCAGAAGGAAAAGTTTTTGGCACCAAACATATCGAATTCGATAAAAATTCAGAAGTTCCAACTTTTAAAACAGAAGACTTTCGGGATGGTTATACGGAAGGTGCTGACGTAAAAGGAAAGTCCGTTCGTTTATTTTCCAAACGAAAAAAAGAAGATCCACTTTCCGATAGAACCTATACACCTAAGTCTCCTGCCGTGATGGATGGTGGTTTTGATTATTTTGTAAGAAACAATTGGGAACCACTATCAAAAGGGGAAAGGATGTCATTTCATTTTCTTGCACCCATCCAGTTGGATGATTATAAATTCGCCGTTGAAAAAATTAGAGATGGGGAGTGGAAGGGAAGACCTGCTTTGTATCTACGATTGGAAATTGATAATTTTATTTTGAAACAGGTTGTGAAACCCTTTCTTTTGGTTTATGATGTCAGGACCAGGCGGATTTTACAATTTGAAGGACTTTCCAATATCAATGATGAAAATGGGAAAAGTTTGAAAGTAAAAATCGTTTATGATTATCCCAAGGAAGTATTGGAACCTTGACACAAAGGAGTTTTGAACAATTCTTTAAAAACCCTAGGACTTGGAAAGAAGACCTTGTGGCTGTAGGTGGAGATTTCTCCGTTGAGCGTTTGTTATATGCATATAAACATGGGATTTTTCCATGGTCGGAGGATCCTGTTCGTTGGTATTGCCTAGACCCTCGTGCTATTTTTGATTTAAAAAGAGTTCATTTTTCCAAAACTGTCCAAAGAAAAGTAAAACAAAAAAAGTTTCGTATCAGTTATAACGAAGCCTTTTCGATTGTGATGCAAGGTTGTTCTTATAGAGAAAAAGATAATACTTGGATCACTCCAGGATTTATCGAGGGTTATGCGGAATTACATAGATTGGGTTGGGCACATTCGGTAGAAGTATGGAATGTTGAGAATGTTTTGGTGGGTGGGGTCTATGGGGTTGCAATCGGTAAGTTTTTTGCCGGGGAAAGTATGTTTTCGTTTGAGTCCGACGCTGGAAAGGTGGGACTTTTTCATTTGTTCGAAAAATTAAACCAGTCCCAATTTGAACTTTTTGACACCCAACAACTCAATCATGTGACTTGGCAATTGGGTGCCTATGAAATTCCCAAACTATCTTATTTGGATCGTTTGGAGCGTGCGTTAGGTGACGCTCATCCTTGGATCATTCCAACTTCACACGGCTAAATTCATCCAATTCCACTTTCCATAATTTTTGAATCTCTCCAGTCACAGTTTCCCATTCTTTTTCACCTAACTTGGGAGCACGATAGGGATCAAAATGGGGATGGTTTTCCCAAAAAAGATCTAAATCCGCTTTGGGGATGGTAGTCCTAAAAATTTCCGCTTCTTGGATTTCTGCATCCGGATTGTTTTCTCCCTGAATGAAAAAAGGTTTGGAAAGACTTAACGAAAGTCTATGGAACTGGTGGAGGGCCAAGGCATAACCAATGCGAAGGAGAACCAAACTATGGTATTCTGTGTTTGTCTTTCTGTAATCAGAGACATCATTGAAAGTGAGTGCTGAATTACTTCCATAGACGATTTGTACTTCGTGTTTTTGGTCTTTGTCTGTTTCTGTTTCGAACCGTTTGAATTCTTGTCCTAAAATTTTTGGCAAAACTAAATTTGAAAAAACAGAAAGGTTATTTTGGTTCCCATCCCGAAGAGAAGTGATCTCTTGTTTGGAAATATCTTTCGGGTGGCAACCAATAAACAAAACAATAGTTACAAGCAAGTTGAGAACAAGTTTCATCTTAGCCTTTATTTGACTTAATTTTGGCAAATTCAACATCAATGCGACCCGTTAGCATTTTGAAATACATGATCCAATCAGAGATAAAAGAATAAAATGGATAGGTAAAGGTTGCTGGTCTGTTTTTTTCGACAAAAAAATGTCCGATCCATGCAAAGAAATACCCACTAACAAGAGCGTAGGCTAAGATATAGAACTTACCTGTAGATAAAAAACCAAGGATACATCCTAATGCTAGACTTGATCCAACAAAATGAAGAGCTCGATTGAAGGGATGGCTATGTTCCTCTAAGTAAAAAGGGAAAAAATCTTTGAGTGTTTTGTATTTCTTTTCCATACATGACTCCTTGCACTTGATCATAATCAATAATTGATCTTTGCCAAGACAAAAATGATTCTAATCTTAGAGTTTATCCCTAGTTTTTTCGGCTATATTCGATAATTCGGATATGATTTTAAAATTGTGTTGCACGTTAGTGGGTACTGCCTAATGTGCATTAACATTTAGAATCTAACAGAGAGTTAATTTTACAAAGAAAGCAGGAGAATGTATGAAACCAAAATCGATTAAACCGGATGAGCTGAGTAAGATTTTTGCCGAATTGAAAAAAGGTGATGAATCTGCCATCGGTAGTTATTTGGTAAAAGGGGTTCGCCTTCAAATCAGTAAATACAATCTTTCAGGTGCCGAACGAGTTCAATTGTTATACAAACGAAGAAGAGCCCAAGGGATGTGTATTGTATGCGGAAAAAAAGTCACTAAGAAGAATCCATCTACAGACCAACTCTATAGATTGTGTGAAGAACACCGTAATAAGATTGATAAAGGTTCTAAATAACCAATTCATTTGAGAGAGCCTCCCGCCTTTCTTTGCGGGAGCTCACTCCAAACTTTTTCCCTTTCTTCCTCGGTCATCCTAGACCAATTCCCAATTTCTTCAATGGTTCGAAAACAGCCCGCACAGAGCCCTGAATCCGGGTCCATCATACAAACTTTGGTACAAGGCGATTTTAGTGACATAGGCCTGAAAATAGTAAATTTTTATAAATTTTCCTAAGCTAGTTTGGGAATCCGTCGATCCTTCCCATAAGGGAAAAGGAATTCGCATGTTGGATTGGGTAGAATCACTTAGAAGTTTATTTACTAATGAAATAGACTGTTACAAGCGCCTTCTGGAATTGGAAGGCAAAAAAAGAGCGTCCATCCATTCTGCGGACGGAAAAACTCTCGAGTCCCTTGTCAAAGATAGTTATCATATTATGGTAGAAGCCTCCGAATTGGAACGAATTCGGATGAAGACCATCGAAGATGTGTATGAAAAGGAAAAATTCACAAAAGACGAATCATCCATCACACTCACTAGTTTTTTAAATCAAATGGATCGTGAATCCAATTTTAAACTCAAAACCTTTGCATTAGAATTAAAGAAAGTTGTGGCAGATCTGAAAGATGCCATCATCACGAATGAAAAACTTTTAAGAACCAGAAAAGAATTTTTACAAACAACTGTTGATTCTTTGCAAGAGTTATCTAGAGAAAAAGTTTATACCTCACACAAACAACCGACAAGGCGTGGGCAGGGCCAAAAGGGCGCGATCATTTTGAACGCGACTGCCTAGGAGAATCGTATGGGATCAACATTCCAAGGAATTGAAATCGGAAAACGAGGACTTTCGGTCCACCAACAAGCGATCCAAACCACAGGTCATAACATATCCAATGCGGATAACAAACATTATGCTCGCCAACGAGTGGTGATGAATAGTATGGATCCTCTTTATGAACCAGCTTTCAACCGAGCAGAAGTTCCGGGACAAATTGGACAAGGGGTAAAAGTTTCCGAAATCGAAAGAGTTCGCGATAATTTCATTGATGACCGTATCATTGACTCTTCCTCTCTCAAAGAGTATTGGGGGAAAAAGAACGATTATTTATACCAAGTAGAGACTGTTTTTAACGAACCAACAGGAACGACACTTCGTTCTATGATGGATCAGTTTTGGTCATCTTGGGAAGATCTTTCTAACTATCCTGAAGAAACCGCACATAGAGCCGTAGTCCAAGAAAAAGCGGAAGCCCTTGGTTCTCGGATGGAAGATGTGTATCGCAAACTTTCCCTCTTACGTGACCAGTCCAATCGTGAGATCGAATCCAAAGTCAATCATTTGAATACAGTGGCAGAGAATATCAAATCTCTGAACGAAAAAATCACAAAATCACAAGCGTTAGGTGATAATCCTAATGACCTTTTGGACAGAAGGGATGAACTTTTACAAGAACTAGCGGGGATGGCAGACATTACCATCGGTCGCAGTGATGAAGACGAGCTAATGGTTTTTATTGGCCAACAGATCCTTGTCCAAGGACAAAAAGTCCATAAAATCGATTTGGTGGGAAATCCCAATAACGATGGCCTTCTGGATTTAAAATGGTCAGAGACTGGTGATACGGTTTTACTTCGTAAAGGAAGTATCCAAGCTTTATACGAAATCAGAGACCGAATCCTTGTCGAAAAAATCAATGCGGTGGATGCCCTTGCCATCAATGCGATGGATGTGATCAACGAAATCCATAAAGATGGATTTGGTTTGAATGGAAAAACCAATCTTAACTTTTTTGAAAGCCGAGCACTCGCAACCAATACTTTCGGTGAAATTGATACCGATGGAGATGGACTAAACGATAAAACCGCAGTGTTTCGTGTGACAGGTCGTACTTCCATTGATGCGGATCGTCCGATTGGAATTTCAGGAACCATGCGTTTTCTAAAAGCAAGTCCTGGTGGAGAAACTGAGATTTTAGTTCCTTATTCCAAAGATGATACTTTGAATGCTGTCATCAAACGAATCAATCGTTCGGAAACTGGTGTTGTCGCTTACATGTCGCATGACAATCAGTTGGCGCTAAAAGCAACGACAAACCCTCTTGATAAAAAAGAAAACTTTATGATCCGCCACTTAGAGGACTCTGGGGAACTTCTTGTGGGTCTTACAGGAATCTTAACAGCGACAGGGGTTGCTGGATCTTTTGATTACCGTAAGGTAGGTGAGATCAACAAATTCCAAGCCAATGCGCAGGACATCACTCTGACGCCGATGTATCATCCTTCTTCTTTCTTTAAAATGTCAGAAGATGTCAGAAACAATCCGGCAAACATTGCAGCAGCTCGTGGTAAGGATGTGAATGGATCTGGTGATTACAATTCACCTAACGGACAAAAAGACGGATCCAATGCCCTTCTCATTGCAGCTGCCCTTCGTGAAAAGCCGGTGATGTTTGATTATTCCAAAACAACGGATGACTTTTATAACTCACTCATCTCAAGACTCGGAACAGAGGCAAGAGAAGCAAAACAAGAGTATACCACTCAAAATGAACTGATGGTGGAATTAGAAAACATGCGTCAGTCGGTGATGGGTGTGAACTTGGATGAGGAGATGGCCAATATGGTTCAGTTCCAACAATCCTATAATGCTTCCGCAAGAATGATATCCACACTCAATGAAATGTTGGATCTCGTCATCAATAGGTTAGGTGTATAATCATGATCAGAATTACTAACATGATGCAAAACAATTCCTTGGTGCGGAACTTAAACCGCCACCAAGTGGCTATGGACGAAACCCAAACCCAACTAGGTACTGGATTAAAAATCCGCAAACCTTCGGATGATCCGGGTGCGGCCACAAACCAAATGTACTTTCGATCACGACTGAATGAACTTTCCCAATACGAAGAAAACATTGGGGACGGATACCAAAGGTTACAACAGATTGATGGTGTCCTAGACAAAATGGGAGAAATTTTCCAAAGGGCTCGTGTCCTTACAGTTCAGGCTGGAAACGGAATTTACCAAGGAGACAAGGGATTTGAATTGGAAGTGGCGATCGGTAAAGAGATCGACCAACATTTGCGTGCGATTGTGGATCTTGCGAATGCTCGTGATGCTACCGGACAACCTTTGTTTGGTGGTCATGTGATTGAAAGACCTCCCTTTGAACCGATCGAATCCAAAATTAAAGGTCTACAAGGCCTCGAACTCAAGAACCAATACGTGGGTGTAGAGTATCGTGGTGATATCGGAGAACAACTCCGTGAAATCGAAAAAGGCGAATACATTCCGATTACGATTCCTGGGAACAAAGTGTTTTGGGGAACAAACGTGAGTGTCACTTCCAAAGTGGATAACTCTGCTTACCAAGCCACTTCCGACCAAAAGTTTAAAATTGATGGAGTGGAGATTCATATCTCTGTGGGTGATACGATTGACGATGTGATTGATAAAATCAATAACTCACCACTCGAAGTCAAAGCAAGTAAACTTGCCCAAGATAACATTTCTATTTCTTCTACAGCCCCTCACCAAATTTGGCTAGAGGATGTGGATGGAGGGACTGTACTTCGTGACATTGGACTCATTGAACCAAGTGCTAGCGAACCACCGAATAACTTTTCTAAGTCGGCAACGGTCACTGGACTTTCTGTATTTGATGTTCTCATCCAACTACGAAATGACTTAATCCAAAAAGACCAAGAACGAATCGGTGGAAGGGATTTGGGTGATTTGGATTTGGCCTTGGAAAACATCCTTCGTCATCGTTCTACCATTGGTGCTCGTATGAATCGTTTGGAACAACATGAAGAACGAGTCTCTTACGACAAAATGTATATGACAGAACTTCTTGCAAAAAATGAAGGAATCGATTTCCCGGAAACGATTATGAATATGAAGTGGTTGGAAACAATTCATAGTTATGCGCTAAATGTCGGTTCTAAGATTATCAAACCGACTCTTATGGATTTCCTTCGGTAATGGAAACTAAATGACGGTTATATTAGAAAGAAAAGAAAGTACAGGAACTAGAATGTCGGTAACGATTCACACAAAACCTTTCGGAACCATCCAAGTGGACGCAAAACAAATCCTAAAATTCCCACAAGGTTTACTTGGATTTGAAGAATTTGATGAGTATGCCCTCATAGAAGAAAGTCCTGAAAGTCCTTTCAAATGGTTACAGTCCACGAAAGAATCGGGACTGGCATTTATTGTCATCCAACCTGAACTGTTTATGAATGATTATAAACCTGCTATTTCAGATGAAGAACTTCATGACATTGGACTTGTTTCGTGGAAAGAAGGTCTTATTTTTCTAATTGTTACCATTCCTCATGACAATCCCAAAGGAATGACGGCCAACTTACAAGGCCCGATCATTCTAAATGGGAAAGAAGGGAAGGGCAAACAATGTATTTCTCGAGATGAAAATCATCCCATTCGAAAAAACATCATTGAATCTATGGAAGAGATGTCTTCCGGAAAGGTGTAACTCGTGTTAGTTCTTGCAAGGAGGAGCAACCAGTCCATTATGATCGGTGATGATATCGAGATTGTGATTGTCGATATCAAAGGTGACCAAGTTAAGATTGGTGTCAAAGCTCCTAAAAATGTTTCTGTCCATCGTGCAGAAGTATATAAAGAAATTCAGGAAGAAAACAAAAAAGCAGCCGGAACCAATATCAAACCAGAAGATTTGGGCAAACTCGGCGATTTGTTCAAAAAGAAAACTTAACTTGATCTTTCCTTCGATTTAAGTTTCTCTGGAGCCAAACTCCAGGGAGACATTTTAGAATTGAAACGTAGATTTTTAGTCTGGTTGTTGCCGCTCATTGTAGTCTGGTTCCAACGTTTGATTGGCTTCACTTCCAGGTTTCGTTTTTTGACAAACGAACAATACGAAGAATTATTCAAAAACAAAAAACCTTTTATCTATTCGATTTGGCATACGAACGTTTTATACTCTCCTTATTTGCACCGTGGGAAAAACGTAGCCGTTTTAATTTCTGAATCCAAAGACGGCGATTATATCAATCAAGTGGTTCATCGGTTTGGCAACACAAGTGTTCGGGGTAGTAGTTCGAAAGGTGGGTCGAAGGCATTAAAGGCTGTGATCCAACATTTAAAAAAAGGACTACCTGCAGCTTTTACACCTGATGGTCCACGTGGTCCCGCTTTCATTCTCCAACCAGGAATCATCGCCGCAGCCCAAGTCACTCAAGTTCCGATTGTTCCGTTTCATTATGAATGCAGTAGGCAATGGATTTTGGAAAGAGCTTGGGACAAACACAGAGTTCCGAAACCCTTCACTACCTTTGCTGTTTCTTATGGGGAACCCATTTCAGTTCCTCGTAATTTAAATGAAGAAGAGTTTGAACAGATGCGTCTAAAAGTGGAAGGGGCGATGTTAGAGAATCGCAATCGTGCCATAAAAGAAGCCGAACGAATTTTGAATGGAGAATCCAAATGACAGCAGTGTTTGAAGACAAGGTGGTGGTATCCACTGCCAAAACGAAATACGAAACAAAAATTTCAGCAGGAAAACATAGTTGGATTGCTGACGAACCGGCTTCCAAAGAAGGAACGGATCTTGGCCCAATGCCTACGGAGTTACTTGCTTCTTCTTTGGGTGCTTGTACATCGATTACAGTACGAATGTATGCTGATAAAAAAGAATATCCTTTGGATTCTGTGGAAGTTCACGTAACAATCGATAAACGTTCTGCAGAGGATCATAAATTTACTAGAGTTGTGGTGCTTTCTGGGAACCTAAGTACTGAACAACGAGAAAGATTACTTTCTGTTGCCAATGCTTGCCCAGTTCATAAAATTCTTTCTGGAAAAATTGAAATAGAAACCACTCTGGGTTAGTGAATGGTTGCTATACCCAAAGTGGGATGACGGTGGCAGAACCACCATCCCACTCGATTTTGGTGTGGAAATGTTTTCTTTCTCGTATCCTTGGAACCTTAGCACCATTCACATAGAAAGTTCCCCCTGTGTATTCGTGCGTCTCTCGTTCTCTTTTTTTGCTGATTGAATGGTGCATATGACCGGAAAGAACCAAAGGTACTTTTTTCCCAATGGATTTGGCATACTCAATGGCTTCTGTAAGATCCATATCTCCCCAGTCCCCACCTTCTTTTTTAAACTCAGCTCCGTAGATGGAATTTTTGGCAGCACCCAAACCAAAAGGCCCGTTATGCGAAAGAAAGAATAAATTTTTTTCTTTTGTCCCATCGATCAGACGTTTGTACTTTTGAATCGAAGTTTCCATATTGGAAACCATATAGGCTTTTGTTAGATAAGGTCGAAAACTAAGACCACCACCCATCGCATGAGGACGACCCACGATAAGACTTAAATCCTTCTCCTGAGACAAAACTAAGGAACTATAACCATGTAAAGAAATGGGTTTTACAAGTTCCGAAAGATTCCGCATCCTACGGTTTTGGCCAATTTGTCCTGAATGGATGAGAACTTTCGATTGGATCACTTCCCCAATGATAGAAGTTAAACTCATCCCATCCCAATTTCCGGGAATCATATACGCACGTTTGGTGAGACCTTGGAAGGAAAGTTTCCCGAGTTTTGGGTTCCCACGTAGATCTCCTGTAAAGAACAAACAATCGTAATCCGAAGCATTGAAGTATTCGATATCTTTCTGGTTCCAATATCCGTGGATGTCGCCGATCAATGCAAATTTCATTTGGGTATCTCTTTAGTTACTTAATCTTTATTGCGAATGGAACTAATCGAAGAACGGATGAGGCCCTCTGATTTTCCACCCACTCGAATGAAAGCGGGAGGTTTTCCTATTGGTGCAGGGACTTGGATCTTTCTATAACCATCATAAGTGGTTCCTGTCCAGAGATGTAACCATCTGCCACGAGGTAGATACACTTCTTGTACAATATTCCCACTTTCCACTACTGGAGCCACAAGAAGATCATCTCCTAAAAAAAACTGGTATTTGTATTTTAATAAATTTTTATCATCCGGTTCTACCAAATAATTATGACGGACAACAGGGATTCCTGTGATTGATGCTTCTTCCACCAAACTTTGGATATATGGTTTAAGTGCAAAATGGATTCTTGCAATTTTTGCAAAAAGAGTCACTGTATCTTCATCACCGAGGGATTTGGTTCCATCTGGTTTGGTATAGGTATATACCTGCCAGTTTTTGAGAGGTTTATTTCCTTCGTGGGTTCTAAAAACTGGTGTAAAGGCAGAAGCTTCGGCCCATCGCAAAAGAAGTTCTTTGGACCTATGGTAGTTACGAAGCGGATTGGAAATGGTCGTGTAACCGCCAATATCACTATGATTTAACGCATAACCACTGATCCCGGAACTTGTGAGCCCAACAATTGAAGAGGGGAGGCCGTCATTGGTTCCGAAACTTACCATTTGGTCTCCTTCCCAAAAGAGAGTAGAATGTGCATTGGAATAACTATATCCAGCCCTTGTGAAAAATACGATTTTTCCTTCCATCCCGGCTTCTTTTATGGCTTCTCGATTGATCTTTGCCCAATCTACCGGATAACGGTTGTGATAGATTTTGGCGTCGATTCCAGAATATAGTTTGGCATCGTAAGGCAACCACTCTCCAAAATCGGCCATCCAACCTGATAGACCCATTCCAATCATATTTTTTTTGATTAGGTCTTTGGTCCAACGAACGGCGGCTGGGTTTGTTAGGTCAATGAGGTAAGCGGGAAAACCAACCGTTTGGATGAGATAATCTTCTCCTTTGGTATTTTTTACCAAGTAACCTTTTGTTTTTGCTTCTGTTAAGAGTGGGTTTGTAAAATCATCTCCCGGTTTTTTAGGATCTGTATCAGCCAGGAAGGAATTAATGTAACCTAACACCTGTACGTTTTGGTCATTCATTGATTTCACAAATTTTTTAAATTCAGGATACAAAGTATCATCTGCATACCAACGCCATTTGAGTTGGTCTCCAAAATTTGTGACTCGGCGTCCACACCAATCTTGGATCCAAAGTGCTGTCACAGGATTTCCTGCATCTTTTGCTTGTTTGACGATGTCAGAAACTTTTTCAGATCCTCCTTGGACACCAAGCCAAGTGCCGTAAGCCCAATCTGGAAGTTTTGGGAATCTACCTGTTTTTTTGGTATAAGCTTCAATCAGAGATTTGGAAGAAGTTCCGATCCAAATGGTTCCGGTCAGTGATTTTTCGGATTGGAAATCCCAAAACTCCACTTTGGTTTTTTTGGAATCACTGAAGTCAAAATTCGCATAACCGCTGTTTTCAAAAAAAACAGAACGATTTTCGGAACTGATATAGTGAGGGATGGGAGCGTAAGTTGTATATGCGTTTCCACCGGCACCAGCCATAAGATTGGCTCCAGTTGTGATTGGTTGGTCACCACGACCCACACCTTGTTCTTCCGTAAATAAAAAGGGGGTTTTTCCTTTGAGTTCATCATAGGTAAACTGTTCCCCTAACCCAAATATCTTTTCTTCAGGATGTGAAACATAGTGTAGGTGGATTCTATTTAAGGAAGGATCAGAAAGAGTAATCTTAAATTCTACTTCCGTATCTGATTTGGTTTGGAAAAGAAGTTGGTAATCGGTGGAACAATCTTTTCCAGTTAACTTCCCTTTGATGGTAATTTTTCCCGGTTCCTTTTTTATATCGTCTACGGATTGTTTGTTGCAAGATTTTTGCAAAGTTTCTTTGAATTGGAACGATGCCATCCGGTATTTGGAGATGGTATCCTTGGTGAAAGACAAAAGGAATGGTTCTTCGAGGGAAAGTTTAATAAAGTCTTTAGAAAGAGACTGGTTTCTTAACGTGAATTCATTTGTCGATTGAATCCATTGTACTTTTTGTGTGACAGAATAAGATTCTTCTGGAATCGGAAGATTCGAAACGATGCGGGAAGCACATTCCAAAAAGAACAGTGATAGAGATAGGGAAATAAAACGAAATACCATCGACCCCTCCAGGAGCAGAGATTAGTGGATCGATGGATTGAGGATTCGTAAATTCTTTTTTAAACTTTCTTGCGATCTAATCCGCCCACACGTGGTGCTGCGGCCGCCCCTTGTTTGACACCGAATACTGCTACCGCTTGTTTGGGTAAGCTTGATTTTCTCCATTCAAACCAAGAACCTTGGTAGGTGGTGACATCAATATAACCGGCTTCGCGGAGCATTAGAGCGAGTAAACAAGAGCGAGCTCCATTGTAATCATAAATCACAGTGGGTCGTTCTGGCATAAAAGGAAATCCATTGAGGCGTTTTTTGAAAAGAGAACGTTCGATGAGATTTGCTTCCCCATCATATAAATTTCTCCAATCCCATAAAAAAGCGCCTGGCAAACGACCACAAAGAGTTCCTTCTTCAGGAGCTGTAAGTCGTGGCAAACGTCCTTCGTATTCCTCCATGGTCCTTGCATCAAAGATTTGGAGTTTGGTAAGATTTCGTTCCATAAAGGCTTTGTCCACGACACCTTCGATGGGTTTTACTTTGTCTGCGATTGGAGGTTCAACTTTGAACTCACCTTTGGCTTTTTTTCCTGTGGCTGGCCATTTTTGGCCAAGAACATAAGCGTCTTTGATTCCCATCCCACGGAGTAAATACACCATCCGAGTAGAAAACATTCCCATTCCTTCATCGAAAACAATGATTCGTGTTTTTTTTGATTTTTGAAATTCTTGTACGACTGCGACCATCGGTCCGTACAATTTCTTTTGGGATTCTGGATCGGATCCGAATGCTTTTTTGATAAATGGATAGTAGTAGGCACCTTCCAAAGTTTCCTCTTCATACGCTGATTGTGAACGACAATCGATGAGGAAGTCACCAGGTTCTATATCGGTTTTTAGAAAGTTCCAGTTCAAAAAAGTATTCTCCTATTTCTTACATTACTTTTCCACCCCTCGAATTTTTGAAAGTCTGAAAACCAAAAAAAAAGTTCATCTCTGGTTTGAGACATAATGAGAAAAGAAATCAATGGGATGCCAGTTGATTCTAGCGGGGGAACCAGCCGATAATTGGTACAATCGGTATTTCATGATTAGGCAGATGCACATATACTTTGGATTGATTTTGTTTCTTTTGGCAACAGGAGTTGTTTTTGCGGACCGCACAAAGATTTACCCATCGTTGCATTCGCTAAAGATGGAAGTGGAATCATGGAAGGAAAAAAAACCATCCACTCAAATCAAAAAACAGATTCGTTTGCATCAAAGTTTTCTGATGGAGGATGAAACTTGCCGTATAGAACCTACCTCTCACATTTCATCCGTCACATACTTTCGATTTAGTTGCCAATCTGATTCGGAACCTCTCCTCATCCAATTCCGTTCCAATCAAAAACGGAAAATTGAAGTTGGGAAATTTCAATTGAGAGCCATCCATCATATCGGGAAAAAACAGTATTTAGAAATTGAAACCGGTCTTGTCGTAGGTGAAACAAAAACTCAAGCCCGATTGAATACGGATGATACCGAATTGGATTATCCTTCAAAAAAACAAATCCCTGTTGTTACAGAAAACAAACCAACCACTAACTCATACAAACCCATTCAAAATCCGAATTTATTTTATTTTAAATCCATATCCCAAAATCCAAAAAGAAGAAAGGAAGTTCCTTCCAATATTGAAGTGTTTTTTGATTCTTCTTGTCCATTGGAGTTTATCGAAAAGGACCAAAGTTTTTATTGGGATCAAACCGTTTCCTTTGTCTTTCGTATCACATGCATTCGTGATTCAGCTTATAGTTTGATCCGTGTGCCATCAACAGCATCCGGTGATTTGGTTTCCTCAAATACGATTTGGAAAGATCCAAAACCTGGTGATCACGTTTTAGGAACTGCTGTCTTAAAAAAGATCACTGAAACTCAAACCTTTTGGGAGAAAATCGTTTTGTATTATGAATAGATTATTAAAATTCAGTTTTATCTTTTTTCTTATGAGTTATTCACTTTGGGCTCAAGTAGATCCCGAACCTGCAGTGGATTCTATATTCCGTTCCGTGGTTCTCATTCGTAATGAGGGGTTTAATACAGAAAACAAAACACAACCATGGATGAAAAAGAATTTGTATACTGGATTTGGATCAGGCCTTGTTTTGCCTAACCAAACCATTTTGACAAATGCACATGTGGTTCGTGATGCAAAACGAATTCTTGTCAAAAGTAGTTTTACTAAAAAAGAATATTTAGCGGATGTTAAATATATAGGTTATGATTGTGATTTGGCTTTATTACAAGTAAATGATCCAGATTTTTCAGAACAAACCACAACACTTTCTTTTTTAGAAGGGATCCCTAATTTAGGATCGGATGTATTACTTTTAGGTTTTCCAAATGGAAATGATAGTTTGTCAGTCGAAAAAGGATCTATCCTTCGTTTTGAAAAAAATCGCTACACCTACTCCGGATTAGACTATCGTAATGTTTTAAAAATCAATGCGAATATCCAACCAGGAAATTCTGGGGGCCCTGCCGTTCAAAATGGGAAAGTGGTTGGTCTTGTATTTCAAATTAGTACTTTAGAACAAGGGATTGCTTATCTGATATCAAATGATATCATTCGTCACTTTTTAGAAGATATTACAGATGGAAAGTATGATGGATTTCCTAACATTGGATTCACTTTTCAAAATGGAAATCCAAAAAGTTTAAAACAAGCAATGAAGGTTCCAGCCAATCAATCTGGTATTTTTGTGAACCGAATTTATCCTTCTTCAACGTTTTCAAAAGTCTTAAAAGAAAAGGATTTTGTTTTTGCAGTGGATAATTTACCTCTTTCGAATGATGGAGAAATTACCGAGTCCAATAAAAAAGAATTCATCATCGATTGGATCGAAAACAAACAATTAAATTCCAAAGTTGCGGTCAGTTATTACAGAGCAGGCAAACGTTATGATGCGGAAGTGAATCTGCAAAAAAACTATGCGCTGGATTTGTATCGTGATTCTACGGAAGATTATTTTTTACAGGCAGGATTTGTTTTCCAGCCCATCACAAGGTCCTTTTTCCATTCAGAAGATGGAGATTTGGATAGTTCTCTAAAATACCATTATAGTTATTTCATTCAAGATTTGTTGTACAGATATACAACCCGGGATATCGTGCTGAGTTATACATTCAATGATCCTGAAACTTCAAAGTATAAAAAGTATAAATACAAAGTTGTTGAGTCGATTAACGGAAAAGTACCTAAAGATTTAAATGAATTTAAAACCATTTGGAAAGAAGGCAAAAAAGGATTTATTGTCCTTAGGTTTCGAGGTATGGATTTACCCATTGTTCTTAGGCCAGAGTCTATTTACCAAATGAACCAACGTGTGAAAAAAAGATATGGTGCAAATTATGAAGAGTTTTAAATATATTTTTGTAATTGTTTCGGTTTTTGCCACCTTACTTCCCGTTGGCGCCGAAGAGTTTGAAGACAAACGTGTGATCGAATCCAAGATTACATTTCAAAAAACGAGCCACCAAAATCCTTGGCTTGTAGGAGAACCTTATTCCAGAAAGTTAAATTTACTTTATATCGGAAAAGGACTTTTTTTTGGAGTCACACTACCCAAACAAAATCCAGTATTTGCTGAATTTGAGTCTTTTGATTATTCTGTTCCCAAACTAGGGATCAAATCCTATGATGAAGAAACTGGATTTATTCTTTTGGAAACAAAAGAGATTCCCAAACTCCCTAAATCAGTGGTTTTGGATTCCAAATTAGCAACCAAACATTGCCCGACGGGTAAGTCTCGTTACGTATTTCTTCCGTTTTCAAAAACACCAATCAAAGTATTGCTCTTCGATAAAAAAACATCAGAAGAATCCGATTTTTTCTTCAAAAATCAAGTGTTATGCGGTGTGACAGTAGGGGAATATTTGATTCCAACAGAATATGTTGAAACTTTTTACAGGACAGAAGGAAAACCTTTCCCCCACCCAGGGTTGGTGTTTGATGTCAATTTGACTCCGTCGGAACGTGAGTATTATTCAAAAAATAATACAAATCCTCTTTTAGTAACGGAAGTGATCCCCGGTGTTGGACCTGCATACAATCTGTTTCCTGGTGATTTGATCACAGAAGTTAATTCAATTCCTCTTTCTAAAATTGATGATTGGGATCGTTCGGATAAAGTTTATGATTTGATATTGCGTAAACCAAGTGGAGTATTGCGAGAGTTAGGCGAAACTGTGCAGTTAAAACTTCATAGAAATTTTCAGAATCAGAATGTAAGTTATGATTTGCGGGCATACGACTCTAATGATTTTTTAATTCCAGAAGAAGCCAAAAAACGAAAACCTCTGTATTTGATTGTAGGTGGATTTTTCTTTACGGAACTTACAAATGCATATTTGAAGGAATTTGGTTCTGAATACCGAGTTAAGTCGGAAAAAAAACTAGTTTATCTTTCTGACTACTACCAAAAAAAAGTCCACCCTGTTCGCGAAAAAATCGTGATTTTAAGCCGTGTTTTTCCCCTAGAAGGGAACCTAGGATACCAAGAATTTCAGGATTTGGTACTAGAGAAGGTAAACGGAACACGGGTCACTTCCCTTAGCCAATTAAAAACCCTTCTTCAGTCGGAAGAGACCACCTACTATGCGTTTGAGCTATCCGGTGGAAAGATCGCTTTTTTTACACGTAGGGAAATTTTGGATCTCCAACAAGAGTTACAACTGACTTATAAATTGGGCCGTGCCTACAACTTAGAAGACTAAAACTTAAAAATAGATTTACAATTGTTATAGATTGGAGTTCCCTTTACTCTAAGACTCCATTCTATGAAAATCCTTTTTGTTGATGACGAAGATACAATCCGCGAATTGTTCTGGGAATACTTCAAAGATGAATTTAATGTCACTCTTGCTTCCGACGGACAAGAGGCTCTTGCGATTTCTAATCAGAATACATTTGACCTTATTATTTCTGATATCAGCTTACCGAAATTAAATGGAATCCAATTCATTCAGAAACTGAGGGCAGACGGAAATCAAACTCCTTTTTTGGTGATTACTGGAGATAGTGACATTCAAATTGCCATCGATGTGTTCAGAATGGGAGCGGTAGATTTTTTTCTGAAACCGTTCCGAATGGAAGCTCTTCGGTCTCGGATCAAAAAATTTGAAAACGCAGACATAGATTTAAGCCTACTCTTTAATAGTGGTGAAATCATTCAGTTTAGTGATGACTGTAGAATCAAACTTCGCCCACAAATTAAAAAATTAAATTCTTATATTGCTTTCATCGTTAAACAGATTTTAAATTCACCTTTAGCCACTCAAGAAGATTTGATATCCATTAAAATTGTTTTGTATGAACTCTTGGCAAATGCTATTGAACACGGCGTGGCAGGTGTAAGTTATGCGGAAAAACAAGAATGTTTAGAAGCCAATGAAGATTATTTTAAGTTAGTGGATTCTCGTTGTGCAGAAAACAATTCTTTTGTCTTCGTAGAAATATCTATGGATGATGTTGGGATTACCATCGTCATTCGTGATGAAGGAAATGGATTTGCTGTCAGTCAAATTCCTAATCCAGTTGTTAACCCAGCTGCCAACCTAGTCAGTGGAAGGGGAATCTTTCTTGCTAAGATGAATATTGATTCGATTGTTTATAATGAAAAGGGTAACGAAGTTCGGTTTTTCAAAACTTGGTACAAACTGATGCAACCCACTTAAAATTGGACTCCAAGAGAAACATAAAACCGTAAGTATTCTTTTTTAGGCATTTCTTCTGCGAATGGTTCAGTGATGAGGACACGAGTTTGGCGAGGGTCCATCATCGTATACGAAGCACTGACTTGAGCAAATAATTTTCCATATTCGTTAGATAAAAAACTTAGTTTCCCTATGACTTCACTGCCTTTGCCTAAGGCAGAGTCGGATCGATTCAAAAATAAATCAGTGCGAAAAAAAGTATTCCAATCCATACCCATTTGGATTCCATAAATTCGATTTCCTTTGTTTTCAAAGTTGGGATTTTCTTTTGAAGGAACATCTCGAAACTGCGGTGGGTTTACTAAGTCCAAAGATTGGTATAATAAAAATGAAGAATATCCACCAAGGACTCTTGGTTCGGCAAAATTTGACGCATAACCATCGCTATTTGAGTCTAATCGTTCTTTTGTATCTTTTTTGGTAACAAGGCCGGCCAAAGCAAAACTAAATTTTTCACCTTGGGAGTGAAGAGACAAATATCCTAAATAAGAATTCGTTGCAATTTGTTTTTCTGACCAAGGAGTAGAGGAAGATTTTGACTCGCCAAGAAGCCGAATGCCCACCAAATCCAAAGCCCAAGTTTCCCAAAATTTTTTCGATTGGAACTCCATTCCACTGTAGGAGTAACGACCAGAAACTCTTTGGCCTGATAGAATTTGTCCATTGGTATTATGGTTGGGATCAGAAAGTACATAATGAAAAAAACGAAACTCTTCCCAAAACAAAGTTTTTTCAGAACTGAGAAGGCCACCATAAATTTCCCTACGGTAACCGACCCAAGGAGGCCCAAACCAGTTTTCCCATTCGGGTTTTGCATTTAAGCGAATTCCTGTTATGCGAAGACCAGAGGAATGAGAAAGGGAAACAGATCCATAATTTGCCATTCCCACAAAAAAGAAACCAAACCTGTCCAATCGATTGAACCCACGGCCAACTTCTAAATCCATCTGAATGCCTGATATTTTTTTGGATGCTAAACCTGTGAATTCGGAATCATAAATCGTTTTTACTTCTTTATTTACGATCCTTCCTTCGGAAAGGCCGACTCTTGGTGCAACGAGGACAGCCAAACTCCAACCTTGGTTCACAAAATAAAATAAACTAGGAGTTGTGAGGATTCCTTGTGAGTCATAACGATTTGCCTTTTCTGAATCCAGTCCTCCCTTTTGGGATCGGAACTTACCACCAGAAATGAGTTCTGATTGGAAACCGAATTCTTTGGTTCCGTCCTTAGGAATCTTTTGGATTCTTTCTTGGACCACCACTCGTCCGAAATGGCGGTTGGCCCGGTCGTCATCCATTACCGAGTCAGAGTAAGACTCAGCCGAAAGACTGGAAAAAAAAGAAAG
This sequence comes from Leptospira mtsangambouensis, assembly GCF_004770475.1. Taxonomy (NCBI): domain Bacteria; kingdom Pseudomonadati; phylum Spirochaetota; class Leptospiria; order Leptospirales; family Leptospiraceae; genus Leptospira; species Leptospira mtsangambouensis. The sequence continues at coordinate 203,748 of NZ_RQHK01000017.1, read as the reverse complement.
AAAGAGAAAGGAAACTATCCCGATACTTGTAGGGATGAAGAAAATACTTTTGAAATACAGACATGGATTTCTTCTCATTTTCCCTCTTCTGTTGGTTATTTTTTCATATGGAGAAGCTGACACTCGTTTTTCTCATGACTTGAGCCGGTTTTTTGAGAAGACAGACCATAGTAAAGAAGAAGCAGTCATTTACGTATATTTGACAGAAGCTGAAAAAACAAATTTTTCGGTTCGCAGAAGAAAAGAACTCTCACGAGCCATTGTTAGATTTTCACAAAAATTACAATTCCCCGATGGAACATTGTTAGGTGGATATAAGCCAAATTCATCCTTGTTTTTATTGGCATGGGCAAAAACAAGATCGGAATTTCGAACAAATCCTTTGTATGGGTATGGAATTTTGAGTTTGTCTGAAATGTTTGTTCGAGAATTTGAAATGTCCTCTGGAACAAAAATCAATCGGGATTATGACGTCCAAAACGATTCAATCCAATTGAAGATGGTAATTTTAAAATTAAAAGAATCTTTGGCTGCAGGAAAATCGGTCAAAGAATCATATTTAAAAATATATGAAGGTAATACTTCTCCAAATGAATGGGAATTGTTAGAAACTAATTATAAAAAAATGTATGAGTTTGTTACTTCCGAAAATAAGCCATAAAGTAACCGGTTAATAATAACCAAGATACAATTTGGCCAAGAAAAAGTGATATAGCGGCTCCATTGGCACCCCAGTCAGGAATGATCCAATAATCGAAGATGGCACCGAATAACAAACGAAGTAATGCAAGCCCAGCGAGAAGTCTAGGCAATCCCAAAGCAAAGAGTGCAGTTCCTAAAGGTGCAAACACTAATTGAAGTAAAAAATTAGGATATAAAATTTTAAATACAGAAATTGAGTTTGTATATTTTGTTCCGAATAACAATGTTAAGATGGGCTCTGCGAGTAATATTCCGGGTGATAAGACAATCGCAATCATCCCACCCAAAAACACTGATTTTTTTAGAACATTGGGAAATTCTTCTGTTTCAGCAAGCCTTGCCAATTTTGGAAAAATGATTGAGTTGAAAGTAGCAAGGATAATGATAAATCCACTAAATAGTTGTAATGCGGTTCCGTAATCGGCGACAATTTCGGGTGGGTGAAATTGATTTAAAAAGAAAATTTCCAAACGATCCGATAGGATGGCAAAAATTGAGGCAGCAAAAGCCCAAAGATTAAAGAGTAAAAGTTTTTTTTCATTGGTTCTGACTTCAGAAGCTTCTGCTGTAAAAGAAATCTCTTCTTTGCCAAAAAAGAAAAAGAATAAAAATAAAACAAAAATAGGAGCAATACAAAAAACTGCGAGAATATCCATATATGTGAGAGGATGGATACTTGATTCAGATAAATAGATTAACAATAGAAGTCGAACTACGTTTGGAAGTGGATTCCAAAGAGAAAGAGATTTGTATTTCCTGTAAGAAACAAATAAACTTTCGAAGTAGGAAATAAATGAGATGATGATCCCACCAAATAACAAAAGTAACAAAACGAAGAAGTTTTCATCACTCGTTAGGTAGGCCACCAAACAAACGATAGATAAAAATAAAAAAGAATAAAATTTAATTCTTAATGATGCACTTAGAATGGCACCTGGGTTTTCTTTTTTCTCCGCCATTGGAGATATGTATTTGATCAGTGCATTGGGAAGACCAAATTCTGCAACCGCCAGAACCACCGGTAAAAATCCTAAAAAGTATTGGAGTTTTCCGTTTTCCGCTTTGCTTAACAAATTTACGGAATAAATCATAAACACCAAGTTGGTGATGGCGGATAAAGCTTTGGAGCTACTAACAAAGAAAGAGTTTTTGAGAACTCCTTCTTTTAATAGTTCTGATTTTAGAATCTGGAATATCTTTTTTAATTTTTGCATGTATTAGTTTTGCAAAAACTTTCCTTTTTGGATTTTTTGCAGAACCAAAGGGACGATGGCTACTAGTGCAAATCCAACGACCAAATAACGCATGTATCTGAGAAATAAATCATCTTGCCAAACCGATGCTTTAATGATGTTGCCAGGAATTATATAGAGTACCGTGATCACAATGGCTAAAACTAACAAACGAACTAAAACAGTATTCCAAAAAATGCGGAATTCTTTGGTTCTGAATGAGAAACTAAATTTAGGAAGGGTCCAATCTAAAAACTCAGGTTTGCTAAATCTTGGATAAAATAGAACTCCTAACCAAAAACCTCCAAGAGCTCCACTTGCCATAAGTAATCCCCTTAAGCTGTAATGGTGTTCTTCAGAGAGGTAAGGAGAATCTAAAGCGATTGGTGCAAGTGTAAGGACAATCCCAAGCAAACCTAAGGTTCTATAATTTTTTGTTTCGATAAAAATCCGTTTTTCATCTTTCGAATAAAATTGATTGAGAAACCAAATAATCGTTAGTAAATGAATGATACCTAATCCAAATCCTAAACCAACATCTCCTAGGTAGTGAACTTTCAAATACATCCGAGAGAGTGGCATAACAAGAATGATAAATAGAGAAAGAATTCGAAACCAAAGTTTGGGGATCCTATAAGCTAACAATCCCCAGACGACTACTGCCGAGTATACATGTCCCGAAGGTAAACCAAATGCTTTTTCATCAAAGGCTTCGGGGTAGGGAAAGGGTCTTGGACTTTCTAAAAAAAACTTAAAAATGTAAACGGCGATTCCAGATGTTAATAAACTTAACGAAAGTTCGAGGGCGAGTTTTGGGCGATAGTAAATATATACAAAAGAGATAATACTGAGGAAAAAACTACTTCCTCCCAAATAGTGACAGATTGTAGAAATTGTGAAGAAGACTCCACCGAGAGTGGGATCCCAGATATGCAGGGAATCCAGGGGAATGGAAGAGAACCAAAGGGAGTTCTGTGCTAGGAGGAGTTCTTTCATAGGAATTTCCATCTAAGATGAAAATCCAACTTGATTTCATAAAGTTTTATTTTGAAATATGTGATGATTCTATGGATTCTAACCAAAACCCCGCTGATATTTTAGAAAGTCTCTTTGTCATTCCCAGGGAAGTTCCCAAAACCATCCTCCGTAACCTCCTGGAGCTCATTTATGACGTCAAAGTGGCTGGATCCGAAAATATTCCCGAATCCGGTGGGGCTCTCATCATCTCCAACCATACCGATTATTTGGACATTCCGGTCCAAGGAGCCTTTGCAGACCGAAAGATCGTTTATTTAGGCAAATATGAGCTTTTTCACCCCCAAGAAGAGATTATGGCCATCATCAATCACAAAAGCTCTCCTTTTAACTACCCGCCCCTTAGCCTCACGAAACCAGTTATCGAGGTTTTGGTGAATTCTCTTGGCAGCGTGGTGAAAAAAAACCTGATCAATTGGGGGAGTATGCCCATCATTCGCAATGCCGCTAAGGATTCGGAAATGGACAAACGGGCCGCCATGGATTACTACGAAAAACTCGAAACCTATATGGTGGATCTGATGAAGGAAGGGGAACTTCTTTCCATTTATCCGGAAGGATCTCGTTCGGAAACAGGGGAATTACAATCCTTTCGGGCAATGGCGGCAAAACTTGCCATCCGTGCTGGAGTTCCCATCATCCCATCTGGAATCGTTGGTGCTACCAATATGTCTAAACCGAAGGCTTTCCTCACAGGAGATGCTTTTAAAACGAAAATTCGCTACCAGATTGGAAAACCCATCCTTCCTTCGGAGTTTCCAACCGGACCAGAGAAAAAAGCGGCCAAAGAACTGACAGAAATTTTGGAAAATCGAGTGCGGGAACTGATGAAACAGGCGGAATCCATACTTTAATCTCGACCTTTCGGGAAAATTATGACATAGTTTCCAAAGCTATGTCATTCCTGTCGCATTTTGCTATTGAATCCATAACAATCCTTTTAGAACGTTGTTCTCTATGACCACCGAAATCCTAACTTACACCCCCCAAAACAAAATTCGCTTTGTGACGGCGGCCTCCCTCTTTGATGGCCACGATGCCTCCATCAATATCATGCGGAGGATTTTGCAACAAAGTGGGGTGGAAGTGATCCACTTGGGCCACAATCGGAGTGTCCAAGAGATTGTCCAATGTGCCATCCAAGAAGATGTCCAAGGGATTGCCATCACCAGTTACCAAGGTGGTCATGTGGAATATTTCCAATACATGATTGATCTTCTAAAAAAAGAAGGGGCTGGTCATATACGAGTGTTTGGCGGTGGTGGTGGGACCATTCTCCCTTCGGAAATTGAAATCCTTCACAAATATGGTGTGGCTCATATTTATTCCCCTGATGAAGGGAGGACTCTTGGTCTGCAAGGGATGATCAATGATGTGGTCAAACAATCTGATTTTCCTACTCCACTTTCGTTTAACGGAGATTTGGCGTCACAAATCCAAAAGAAAAATTATTTAGCACTGGGACAAGCCATCACGCAGATGGAATTTTCGCTTCTGCAAGAAAAAACAAATTATTCCATCAATTTAGAGTTTCCTCCACCGAAAAAAAACATTCCGGTTCTTGGGATCACAGGGACTGGTGGTGCTGGTAAATCTTCCTTAACTGATGAACTCGTACGTCGGTACTTACATGATTTTCCAGACAAAACCATTGCGATTCTTTCAGTAGACCCATCCAAAAGAAAAACAGGTGGGGCCCTCCTCGGAGATCGGATACGTATGAATTCCATCTTTAACGAAAGAGTGTATATGAGATCGTTTGCGACAAGAGAAGCAAACATTGCCCTCAATCGCAGTGTGAAAGGTGCCATCCAAATTTTAAAATCTGCTGGGTATGACCTTATCATTGTTGAAACTGCCGGGATTGGTCAAAGTGATTCCGAAATTACTGAAGTCGCCGATGTTTCGTTATACGTGATGACACCAGAATATGGGGCTGCGACCCAATTAGAAAAAATTGATATGATCGATTATGCAGATGTGATTTCGATCAACAAATTTGACAAACGTGGTGCCCTTGATGCCCTTCGTGATGTCAAAAAACAATACCAAAGGTCTCGCAATTTATTCAATGATCCAGTCGATGTGATGCCAGTGTACGGAACCATTGCGTCGCAGTTCCAAGATGCCGGGACAGATGAACTATATGCCCATTTGATTGGAGTTGTGATTGAAAAAAACAAATTGGATTGGAAAACAAATACCATAAAAAACCAATTAGGAAGAGAGGCATCCGTAGTGCTTCCTCCTGACCGGGTTCGGTATTTAACAGAAATCAAAGAAGAAATTGATCGAAATGCTGATTGGATTTCAAAAGAAGCAGAAATTGCAAGATCCGCCTACCAACTGAAAGGTGCCATTTCTGTTTTATCTAAAAAGGGAAAACCAACAACTGACTTAGAATCAGAATACCAATTGTTATGGGATTCTTTGTCACTTGATTCACGAAACATTCTGGATACATGGTCGGAAAAAATTGAATCGTTTCGTAAGGAACAGTATTCATATTTTGTTCGTGGGAAAGAAATCAAAGTTGATAACTATACAGTTTCCCTAAGCCATTTAAAAATTCCTAAAATTGCCACTCCTCGTTTTGTGGATTGGGGTGATATTTTACATTGGTCTTACCAAGAAAACTTTCCAGGTTTTTTTCCTTATACGGCGGGAGTGTATCCTTACAAACGAAGTGGAGAAGATCCCACTCGTATGTTTGCAGGAGAAGGTGGACCCGAAAGAACGAATCGTCGTTTTCATTATTTGAGTTCAGGAATGCCCGCCAAACGACTGTCAACTGCTTTTGACTCAGTGACTTTATATGGGGAAGATCCAGACATTCGTCCTGATATTTATGGAAAAATTGGAAATTCTGGTGTGAATGTTGCCTCACTGGATGATGCCAAAAAACTGTATTCCGGTTTTGACCTTTGTGATCCTTCCACTTCTGTATCCATGACCATCAATGGACCTGCACCGATGGTGCTTGCATTTTTTCTAAACGCAGCCATTGACCAAGCTTGTGAAAAATACATTCGCTCCGAAGGCAAAACAGAAGAAGTGAAATCCCAAATTCAAAAAATCTATGCAGCCAAAGGACAAGAGGTTCCAAGTTTTGGAGATTCACTTCCAGAAACTAACGATGGTTTGGGTCTTTTGCTTCTTGGTGTGACGGGTGATGAAGTATTACCTAAAGATGTGTATGCAAAACTTAAAAAAGAAGCCCTTTCTCAAGTGCGAGGAACAGTACAAGCAGACATCTTAAAAGAAGACCAAGCTCAGAATACTTGTATTTTTTCTACAGAATTTGCCTTAAAGATGATGGGAGACATCCAACACCATTTCATCCAAAATGCAGTTCGAAATTTTTATTCTGTTTCGATTAGTGGATACCATATTGCTGAGGCAGGTGCCAATCCCATCACCCAAGTTGCCTTTACGTTAGCCAATGGATTCACTTATGTAGAATACTACTTAAGTCGTGGGATGGACATCAACGAGTTTGCTCCGAACCTTTCCTTCTTTTTTTCCAATGGGATTGATCCTGAGTATTCAGTGATTGGACGTGTGGCTCGTAGGATTTGGGCCAAAGCGATGAAGTTCAAATATCGTGCGAATGAGCGGTCTCAAATGTTAAAGTATCATATCCAAACATCGGGTAGGTCTTTACACTCTCAAGAAATTGATTTTAACGATATAAGAACCACGTTACAGGCGTTATATGCCATTTATGACAATTGTAATTCTCTTCATACCAATGCTTATGATGAAGCCATCACAACACCAACAGAAGAATCGGTGCGAAGGGCAGTGGCGATTCAGCTCATCATCAATCGGGAGCTTGGTCTTGCCAAAAATGAAAATCCGTTACAGGGTGCTTTCATTATTGAAGAACTTACTAACCTTGTGGAAGAAGCCATTCTAACCGAATTCAACAGACTCACCGAAAGAGGTGGAGTGCTTGGTGCGATGGAGAGGATGTACCAAAGGAATAAAATCCAAGAAGAGTCCCTTCATTATGAAACCTTAAAACATACAGGTGAATACCCGATCATTGGTGTGAATACATTCCTCAATCGAAATGGATCGCCGACTGTCATCCCTGGTGAGGTGATTCGTTCGACAGATGAGGAGAAAAGGCAACAAATTGGAAATTTGAAGGCGTTTCAAAAACGAAATGAAGGCAAAACGGAGATAGCCATTACAAAATTAAAACAAGTTGCCCGTGCAAAAGAAAATATCTTTCAAGAGTTACTTGAAACAGTGAAAGTGGCGTCCTTAGGGCAAATCTCTCATGCTTTGTATGAAGTGGGAGGTCAGTACCGCCGCAACATGTAAACAAAGGAAAGGGTAGTGCACCTACCCTTGGTGAATTTATGATTTCTTGGGATTTGATCAAAAAACACAAACTAGGAATTCCATTACTCTGGGACATAACAATGGTTTTTGTTGTCCTTGGGAACTTAGCCCTCATCATTTTTGACCTAAGTTATTTAAGTTTACGGCCGTTTTACTTTCACAAGTTTCCAGAAATTTTGGAACTTTATGACAAACCAATTTTAGGGATTGAGACTCACAGAACCACCACCGCTTACACTGATTTGGTGGATGATTTAAAATACTTAACGCAACTACGTGATGATGATTTTCGAGAAAACCAAAGAAAAATCACAAGAGAAGAAATCTATAAAACTCTAACTTCTTTAAAATCGCAAGTATCAAATGAAAAGTTTGATTCCTTATATGCTAACTTTGAGTCGGCCATTCAAATTGAAGATGTCCAAGTTCGAAGAAAAAAAGTGGAAGAGACTTTGGTTCAACTCAATGATTTTTTTAGTGTTTTAGAAGAAACAGATGAAATCACAACTCTTGGTGAACTTTCTGAAAAATATGCTTTTATCAATCGTTTGAGTGTTGAGGACAATGAATCTAAAGAAATTTTGTCTATTTTTCAAAAGATGGACAAACGGATGTTAGAGATTGTGGAAACCAATCCTTTTGCTATGTCTGGGCAAACAAAATTTTTAACCGAGATTCAAACTACCATCAAAAATGAATACCAAACTCACAAAACAAAAGCCCGCGATATCAAGTTAAGACAAGAATTGGATCCTGTTTTAAATAGAGATCGAATTCCATCCACGGTGGTAGCCTTTGCTTGGTTTTGGAGAGACCAAAATAGATCTCTTGAACAAAAAATTGATTTTTTTAATTCTCATTTTAGGGAGTATTTTGCCCTTAATTATTACCGAGCCATCGCATCTGATGGAAGTCCTGTTAACAACTACTTGCTGTTAGATGCTCCGTTTTTATTTTTCTTTTTGGCTGAATTTATTCTAAGTTGGCTTTTGGCGATTAAAAATAGAACCTATATAGCTTGGTTTTTGTATCCCATTTATCATTGGTATGATGTATTGGGACTCATTCCGATTGCAACCTTCCGTTTTTTCCGTTTGGTTCGGGTTTATAAAATTTATTTGATGTTACAAACCAATCAGTTCACTCGTATTTTAGGAAATGATTTGATTAGTAAAACTTTGCGGTATTATTCCAATATCATCAAAGAAGAGATTTCTGATATTGTTACCATTCAGATCCTTACAGAAACACAAAATGAAGTAAAATCGGGGAACTCTCTAGACCAACTTGTCAATGCGATTGATCAAAACCGCGATGAACTAAAAAAAGTCGCGATTAAAAATATTGCTAAATCAGCACAAAATCCAAACTTACAAGCGTTAATCCAAAATTTAGTAACTGAAATTTCGGAGCGAGTTTCTGCGAATATGAAACCTATTTCGTTATTGCCTAAAGAGATGCAAGCAAATCTTACAAAACAAATTAGTTTAACGATTTATTCTGCAATTTCACAAGCAACGGTTGCGATGGCAACAGATCCTTCGGGCAGAAAGTCGATTGAGAATTTAATTGATTATCTAATCGATGAAATGATTCTCATTGCGCAAGATCCCGATATGGTAAAACTCAATACGAACATTACTGTCGCACTCATTGAAAATATGAAGAAGTCGATCGGTGAGAAAAAATGGTTAAAAGCAGAAATTGGCAGTAGCTAAAATTTGTCTTTTTAGAAGCTCATTTTTTAAACTTTCGAACACTGTTTTATCATCAAAAAAGTCTTGTTTTCTTTTGAAAACAAGATGGGATCGATCCACTTTGAATTTTTTTGTAAATATATTTCTGATCTTAGTTTTTCTTATTGTGACTGGCGGGAAAACGACCGCAGAACCAAAAGAAAAAGCCGATCGAATTCAGTCCAAAGTTTCTGATTCAGAACGAAAAGATAAATCAAAGATAAACACTAAGTCAAAATCAAAAGATAATAAACCAGGATCTTTGGTGCTTAAAAACAAAAAGGGACTTTGGAAACCAATGGAACTAATTTGGGAAGAAAGTTCTGGTGCTGTCTCTCCTGAGTTTCGATTTGCAAAACAATTTCAATTAGTAACAAAAGAGAATAAAGTCATTCTAAATCGTCGAGTGGTAGAGAAAGGGAACTTGGTTTTAAATGAATCAAAGGAAATTTCGCCGCAATTATACCAGAAATGGATGGAATCTCTGTTTCATTACAAAATTTACCAACTTCCGTTGGAAGATGTTCCCAAGGAACAAATGACAGGTGTCAGTTATAACTACGTATCATTTGGTTTTGGTTCCACCAAATCAAAGTTTTATTATCAATTGGAAGAGCGAAATCTTCCAGACTGGAAAGAAAAAAATAGTATCATACAAATCATTGAAAGGATGAAACCATGAACCTAAAACAAAATTGGAAAACGATAGGGCTTTGCCTTGTAATCACAACTGCAATCTTTGCAGAAGAGTTTGATCCCAGTAGTGTTCGTTCTCCTGGATGCAAATCGGGAACTTTTTCTTGCGGATACATTCCTAGTTCTAAAGAAATCCAAGATAGTATTCCTCTCAAAAGAGATTTTAATTCCTTTGAAGAATTACCAAAATCCACCGATTTATCTTCGCAGATGCCTCCTGTGGGAAACCAAGGAAGACAAAATAGTTGTGTTGCATGGGCTACAGGTTACGCAATCAAATCATATCTATTAAAAAACAAAGGACAGGCTTCCGAATACGATCCACCGTTTGCAGGTGGGAAGGGAAATTTTGTTTTTTCACCAGCTTTTATCTACAACCAACAGAATGGTGGAGAAGACAAAGGTTTATATTATTATAAAACAATGGAATTTTTGAAGACTAGTGGAGTCGCTCCCTGGAGTAGTATGCCTTATTCTGATAAAGATTACCTAACCCAACCTTCACAATCTTCAAAACAGGAAGCACTTAAATATAAAATTAAATCCTTCTCCAGGCTTAACTTTAAAAATCCAGATGAAATTAAACGAGTATTAGCTGGAAAGAATGTTGTGATGGTTGGAATGATCATTGATGACGCTTTTTACAAATTAAAAGGTTCCACTATTTATGATGAGAATGAAGGACAGAGTTACGGTGGACATGCCATGACGATAGTCGGGTATGATGATCAAAAAAAATCCAAGTCTGGAAAGAAAGGTGCGTTTAAATTACAAAATTCTTGGGGAACCAATTGGGGTGATAAAGGATTTGGTTGGGTTTCTTATTCCATGCTTGCCAAAGTTGGGCAAGAAACATATGCCATTATTGATGAACCTGCAACACAAAGCACACCAAACCTTAATACAATTCCAACAAAAAAACCGATTCTTCCACCGAACGAAATCAAAGTTTCAAAAGGAGAATTTGATTCAAAAATCATTTTAACATGGAAAATTCAAGATCTAGCGGTTGCTTATTTAATTCAAAGAAAAGATGAATCTGAATTTTACGATCTTGCATATTCTGATAAACCAAGTTTTACTGATTTGACAGTTCCACCTAATTCTACTTATGCGTATAGAATCATTTCAATAGGTGCAGAAGAAGTTTCGGAGGTATCCTCGGTAGTAGAAGGTTTTACTTCTGCAGAAACAAATCCAAATGGGAGTTTAGGGCAAGTTGTTGGTTTAACTGGTCTAGTTTATGTAAGCGGAACTTTGCCAAATGTAGAATTAAGTTGGTCTGAATTGGATGGGGCAAGTGGTTATACAATCGCACGAGCAGATTCATCTTTAAAATGGAAAAATATTGGGACAAGCAAAACTTCCAACTTTATCGATTCGTCACCCAAAATTGGTGAATCAAATTTTTATCGTGTGAGTGCTCTCGTCCAATCCAAAACATCTGGGGATTGGAGTGAGACGGCAGTGGTTGATGTTGCAGATCAAACTTCATTACCCAATCAAGTGTCTCATTTAACAGCAACAAATGGTGATTTTTCGAATAAAATTATTTTAACCTGGAATGCGGCACCAGGAGCCAAAATTTATTATTTATATCGATTTGATGAAAGAGCGGAACCTTCCGGTCAATTTGAAATCTCCGGAACAACATTTACAGACACTGACCAATCGATTCAAAATGGAGACCAATATTTATATACAATCATTTCAGCAAATGATTTTGGTTATGCAGAGCCAAGTGAAGTTGTCATTGGAAAAACCGATCCAAATCTAACGAAAAGAGCAGGTGGTGCGACTCTCAATCCTCCAAAACAATTAACTTCCAATTCGGTTGGAAAAGATAAACTTGTTACATTAAAGTGGGATTCAGTAAAGGATAGTTTCGAATATTATATTTATCGTAAACACTTAAAAGGAACAGGAAAGGTTGGAAAACTTGAGTTTGTATCTTCCGTAGACGGTAAAAAAAATTCTTATAGTGAAACGTTTCCTGGAAACTCTGGTGATTTATTTTTATACTCAGTTCGTTCAAAATCAGAATTTGGATCTGAATCAAAAGATTCTAATTTTGTTTCTGTATTTTGGAATGAGCCCAAAGCCCAAGTGAAAAAAAGGGCAATTTCATTAGAAGAATTACCTTCTTCCTTTGTCGGCACTTGGTCTTCCATATATTGGAATCCAAAATCTGGTCCCCAAGTGGTTGGAATCGAAATTTCAGGGAACGGACAAGATTTTGTCGCAAAATTAAAGTTAAATGACAAAGAGGTTCGTCAATTTAATGGAACTTGGATTCCTGGAAGCCAAACTCTAAAGGCAAATGGATTTTTGTTTGAAATTTCAAAATCTTTGGAGGGAAACTCTTTGGCTCAGTTCCAATCAGTCAAAGACTTTGAAAACGGTTTGGAACTGAGTTTTACTAAAGAGAAGTGATCTTATACCAATAAGTTTGATAAACTATTCAATTGTTTGTAAATACATCCAGAGTGCTTTTAATTCAGTATCTGTTAGTTGGCCTAAACTTTTCCAAGGCATTGGAAATTTCATTTCTGAACCATCGGGACGTTTTCCCGTTCTGATAGTTTGGATAAAATTTGCTTCCGTATAATGGTTGATTCCGCTTTTGCTAATATTCTGTGCAGGTGGCCATTCTGGTGGTGCTCCTTGGATGGGCCCACCTTTTAAATTAAATCCGTGGCAGCCTGTACAAGTTGAAGCTACATACTTTCCATACTCTATGGAAACAGAAGGTGTAATATTTGTCAGGTGAGTGATTTCATGGTTAATGATTTCAGCTGATACAAAAACCGGAATTTCACCAATTAAAAATAAAAATCTACCTAACAGTCCGGGTTTTACTTCTCCTTGGGCTTTATCGATCCCAGGCAAAGAACGCAAAAATGAGATTAACTTTCCAACATCTTCATTGGTCATACCTTGGAAGTCTGTAGAAGGCATAAAGATTAATGCTCTTCCATTTTTTCCAACACCGTGGCGAATCGCAATTGCAAGTTCTTCATCAGTTCTATCAGATAAAATTCCTCCTTTACCTGCTGTTAGGTTAGATCCAGAGAGAGTACCAATGGCAGGATCCTCTATGAAGGTTTTTCCACTTCCATCAACGTCATGGCAGTCTCCGCAACCTCTGGATTGGTAGAGACGTTTCCCTTCAACGATGTCAACAGATTTGGAAAATTTGGGAATGGGAATAGATTTCACTGTATAAGTTTTGTTCATTCGAGAAGAACTCAATGCATAAATCGTCGTGACTAACACTACAAGAATGCCCACTAAGGAGAGAAAGGTGATCGTGAAGATACGGGAAATTTTTTTCATAGGTGGAGCAAAGAGACTAAGGAAGATGTTTTTGGTCAAGGGGAATTGGGGGTGTGGGTACAGATTGGATATTTGTATCCCCGCCCGATTGAGGGTGGGGAACTAGACCCGCCTCCCAATGACTACCTTTTATCACAAAGTCTCGATTCTTGCGAATCAATCTCCTTTTTGATAAGAATTTTTTAGGGAAAGTTCATAGTTTCAGATAGAAATTAGAGTTAAGACCTGGTGATGGTCTGGTGTCCTTGCGTTAGTATTTAACTAAATTTCTGGGAAGCAGTTTTGACTAATGAAAGTATTTGAAAATTAATTTGCGACTTCGAGAAAAGTAATCACTTAAACATTTAAAATATATGTAATTATTTTCTATTTTACTAACTAACATTAATAGTTTTTCAAATGAGTATAAAAACAGTTCTTTCGAATAATAAACCTCTGCTTTTCTTAATTGTATTCGGGTTGTTTTATTTTACGTTTGCTATTTGGATGAATATAGATAGAACCATCAAATTTTATTTTATATGAAAACAGAATTGAATATATTAAAATATTAGAAGAATTTCCTGGCTCTTTATTTTATCTCTCAACTAATAAGTTTGTTCTAAAACAACAAATGGAAATGAAACAGAATCTTTCTCATGCATTCAAGGATACATTTACATTTTTTCCCTTTGAAATCATTCGGAATCTTCCTTAAACAAAATATATAGGGTTTGGATTGCTTTACTGGACTGTATTGAACGGTGATTTTTTGAATTTCTAAAATATGAGAACTTTATGAAATAGGAAAAAGTTAATATGAGAAAAATTATATTAGATCTAGCTGTAACATTAGATGGTTTTATTGAAGGTTCTAATGGAGAAATTGATTGGTGTATCATGGATGATGATATGAACTTTGACGGTTTCTTGTCCACAATTGATACAATTTTTTATGGTCGGATAAGTTATGACAACTGGGGTAACTATCAACCGGTAATCGATGCTACCCAAGCAGAAATCAAACTTTGGGAAGGAGTTCATTCAAAGAAAAAATATGTATTTTCAAATCATCCAAAAATTGATAACAACGCCGAATACATCAGCACAGATATCCTAAAAAAAGTGGAGGAGATAAAAAAGCAGGATGGAAAAGACATATGGCTTTACGGAGGCGCTAGTCTTATTAAAACATTTATAAATCATAATCTTATCGATATTTATCGTATTTCAATTCATCCTATTGCTTTGGGAGGTGGGAAGCCATTGTTTGAAGATTTAAAGGAAAGACTCAATCTTACCTTGATTGAAACAAACAGGTTTAAGTCAGGAGTAGTTCAGGTTATTTACGACAAGAGCTAACAAGTCAGAATATTATTATCAAAAATAACAATAAGCGATGAACTCGAATTTTAAAAATAATACTTAGTAGGTAGTTTCGGAGAACGGCAGCTAAGTTGATTTGGATCAGAATCTACTGATTCTATTTCTCTTCCGCTACCGCATCATCTGCGACGATTAGGTGTTGGTATTTTTCAGGTTGGTTGGTTTTAAGATAAAATTCTAAAATTGCGTCTACGTCAGCTTCTGTTTTCATCGCAAACCATTTCCCTTCGGGATAAGAAACTTGGATGGGGCCAAGTTCACATCGGTCCAAACATCCGGATTTTTGGACTCGGAATTTGTATTGAATTCCTGCTTTGGCCGCTTTTTGTTTGAGGAGTTTTAAGAGTTCGATAGAGCCTTGGTTTCCACAAGACACCCGTTCTCCGGGTGCCCTTTGGTTTTCGCAGACAAAAACATGTTTTTCGTAAAACATTGGTTTTTCTTTTCCTTAATTTTCCTAAACGGCGTAATCTTCCATAGGAATACAAGAACAAACTAAGTTACGATCCCCGTACACATTGTCCACACGACCAACACTTGGCCAGAATTTACGTGTGCGTAACCAAGGAAGAGGGTAGGCTGCTCGTTCTCTTGGATACGTATGGTTCCAGGAATCACTGATGACCATATCTGCCGTATGAGGAGAATTTTTAAGAGGGTTATCTTCTTTGGATAGAACTCCCGACTCGATGTCTTTAATTTCTCCTGCAATGGCCAACATAGAATCAATAAATCTATCGAGTTCTTCTTTGGATTCCGATTCTGTTGGTTCTACCATAAGAGTTCCCGGAACAGGGAATGACATAGTTGGTGAGTGAAATCCGTAGTCGATCAATCGTTTTGCGATGTCTTCTACTTCCACAGCACTTGTTTTTTTGAATCCACGCATGTCCAAAATACATTCGTGAGCCACAAGGCCCTTGTTTCCGCGATATAAAACTGGAAATGAAGATTCTAATTTTTTAGCGATATAGTTTGCATTGAGAATGGCAATCTTTGTTGCAAATTGTAATCCTTCAAATCCAAGCATAGCAATGTATGCCCAGGAGATCACAATGATAGATGCCGATCCCCAAGGAGCAGCAGAGACCGCCCACTGGCTGTTATTCGATCCATTTTCCACAAGGCTATGTCCTGGAAGGAAAGGTGCTAAGTGTTCGGCAACACCGATTGGTCCAACACCAGGCCCACCACCACCGTGAGGGATACAAAAAGTTTTATGGAGGTTTAAATGGCAAACGTCGGCACCTATATCGCCAGGTCTTGTGAGACCAACTTGTGCATTCATATTGGCTCCATCCATATAGACTTGCCCACCGTTATCATGAATGGTTTGGCAAATTTCTTTGATGGAGGCTTCGAACACACCATGAGTGGATGGATAGGTTACCATGAGTGCACCTAAGCTGTTTTTGTATTCCACAGCTTTTTTCTTTAGGTCATCCACATCAATGTTTCCGTTAGTATCACAATTCACCGGAACCACTTTGAATCCTGCCATCACTGCGGATGCGGGATTAGTTCCGTGAGCAGAAATTGGGATGAGACAAATGTCTCTATGCATATCGTTACGACTTTGGTGGAAGTTACGAATGGCAAGTAAACCTGCATATTCTCCTTGCGAACCAGCGTTAGGTTGGAGAGATACTTCAGCAAAACCTGTGATTTCACAAAGCCATTTTTCTAATTGGCTAAAAAGAGTTCGGTATCCTTCGGTTTGATTTTCAGGAACGAAAGGATGGATATTGGATAGTTCTGGCCAAGTCACAGGATACATTTCCGTAGATGCATTGAGTTTCATCGTGCAAGACCCAAGTGCAATCATAGAAGTGGTGAGTGATAAATCTTTCGATTCCAATCTACGGATGTATCTGAGCATTTCTGTTTCTGTATGAAAACTGTTGAAGACCGGATGGGTAAGATAAGAAGACTTACGTTCCAAAAGTTCAGGAATTTTCCATTCTTCTTTTGAAGTTAAGTCTTCCAGTTGGAAATGTAACGATTTGTTTTCGTTAAAAATTTCCAAAAGGTCACTTATATCTTTTAGATTAGTTGTTTCATCTAAAGAAATACTGATCACATGACCAGAAACCTGTCTGATATTGATTTCTCTTTCTTCTGCATAATGAATGATCTCAGCAGAGGAAATTTTAGAGAGTTCCACACGAATGGTATCAAAGTATGGATTAGAAATGATTTTGTATCCGAGTTTCTCAAGTCCAGTGGCAAGGATAGTTGTCATACGATGCACTCGTGATGCAATTTGTTTTAAACCTCTTGGCCCATGATAAACAGCATACATCGAAGATAATACCGCAAGTAATACTTGCGCTGTACAAATGTTAGATGTTGCTTTGTCGCGACGAATGTGTTGTTCCCGTGTTTGGAGGCTTAGGCGGTAACCAGGTTTTCCTTGTGAATCTTTAGAAACACCGATGAGGCGACCTGGCATGTTTCGTTTGTATTCTTCTTTGGTTGCAAAGTAACCTGCATGTGGTCCACCAAACCCAAGTGGCAATCCAAATCGTTGAGTAGTTCCGACAACCACGTCTGCATTCATTTCACCCGGTGCTTTTAAAATGGTTAGTGCTAAAAGATCAGCAGCAACAACCGTTTTTGCCCCTACTTTGTGAAGGCTTTCAATAAATTCACTAAAATCATAAATGGTTCCATCAGTGGATGGGTATTGGACAATCGCTCCAAAAAAATCATTGGAAGGAACCATCTTTTTAAAAGAACCCACAACAATGTTGATTCCAAGAGGAATCGCGCGAGTGCGGATCACATCTAAAGTTTGCGGGTGAACCGATTGTGATACAAAGAATGATTTTCCTTGCGAATCCTCTTTTAAAGAGAAAAGCATGTTCATCGCTTCTGCTGCTGCTGTTCCTTCATCCAGAAGGGATGCGTTAGCAATTTCCATTCCTGTCAAATCAGTGATCATGGTCTGGAAGTTGATGAGAGCTTCCATACGTCCTTGTGCAATTTCCGCTTGGTACGGAGTGTACGCAGTATACCAACCTGGATTTTCCAAAATATTTCTTTGGATTACGGCAGGAGTGATACAAGAGTAATATCCAAGACCCAAATAAGATCTGTAGATTTTGTTTTTTGAAACAATTTTCTTCAGTTCTCTTTGGAGAGCGTATTCCCCAATCGGATTTGGTAAGTTGAGTTCTTTTCGTAAACGAATGTTTTCCGGAACCGCATCATTAATGAGATCATCCAAAGCCTTGTAACCAATTGTGTTTAGCATGGAAGAAACTGTTTCTTCTGTCACACCGACATGGCGACGGAGGAAGGTATCACTTGGTTCTAATGTTTCTTCGTAAGGGGAATGGAGAGGTGATGAAGGTTTTGCGGAACTCACTTTAGAAAAACTCCTATTAATCTAATTTAGATACGTATTCTTTGTATTGTGCTGCGGATAAAAGATTTCCGAGTTCAGATGTTTGGATGTTTTTTAATTTTACCATCCAAGTATCAAATGGTTCGGCATTCACTGCTGCTGGATTGGAACCAAGACTTGCATTTGTTTCCACCACTTCGCCAGAAATTGGTGAATACAAATCTTCGGCTGCCTTTACGGATTCAATGGTTCCAAGACTGTCTTTCGCTTTGATTTGTTTTCCAGGTTTCGGAAGGTCAATGAAGACAATATCACCGAGTGCATTTTGTGCAAAGTCAGTGATTCCGATGAGAGCCACTTCCCCTTCGACTTTGACCCATTCATGTTTTTCCGTATAATAATATCCGTCTTTTGCTTGTGTATCTGCCATGATTTTTCCTCTTCTTTTTTACTTTCGATTAGCGATTGTTTCGAACACTGCCTTGGATGAAAGCGCCAGTCTCCACTTTTGCCAATTTCTTCTGCCCACGAATCTCCACAAATACTTCCACTTGGTTTTTGGCGAATTCGGTGTCGAGAATGGCAAGTCCTAGGGATTCTTTCCGACTTGGAGAGTGAGTTCCCGAGGTAGATTTGCCAATTTCTTTCCCATCACTTGAGAAAATTTGGAAATTTTCCCGTAAAACCCCCGGTTCCATCAGGCGAATTCCCACAACTTTCCGTTTGGGGCCATTCTTTTTGTCTGCGATGATTCGAGTATATCCTAAGTAAGGGGATGGTTTTTCTTTGACAATAAAGTTGATTCCCGATTCTACAGGGGTCCATTCTGCATTGAGTTCATGACCGTACAGTGGGTATTTTGCTTCCAGTCTCAGTGTGTCGCGTGCGCCGAGACCTACGGGAACCAAACCAAACTCTTTTCCAATTTCTAATAATTCTTTCCAGAGAGTGACACCGAGTGTGTTTGATGTATAAATTTCAAATCCATCTTCTCCCGTATAACCTGTGCGAGATACAATGATGGTTTCTCCTTTCCAATTCATTTCTTCAAAATGATAATAAAGGATGGAACTTAAGTCCTTACCAAGATACTTAGAAAAAATTTCATCTGCTTTTGGGCCTTGTAATGCAATTTGATGCCAGTTTTTGCTATCATCAACAACAGTAACGTTCCCTTTTTTATATGTTTCTAAATGTTTTGTTACTGCAGGATAGTTGGAAGCATTGGAACAAATCATATACTTTGATTCACTGAATTTATAAACAGTGATATCATCTACAAGCCCACCAGATTCATTTACCACTGCATTGTATTGCACTTGGCCTACTTTCATCCCTGAGATGGTGTTGCAAGTGACTGATTCTAAAAAAGATAGAACATCCGTTTCATCTCCGGTGACAAAAATTTCACCCATATGGGATACATCAAAGAGTCCCGCAGCCGATCTTGTGGCCAAATGTTCTTGGATGATTCCTGTATATTGCACAGGCATGTCCCATCCGCCAAAAGGAACCATCTTGGCCCCCATTTCTTTATGAATTGTGTGTAAAGGTGTTTGTTTTAGTTCCACGGCTTTCTCTCGATCAGACTCTAAAACCATTGAAAAATGGTTTCATCGTTATGGAATTGAATTTTTTTTAAGATATTATGTTAAGAGAAGTCTATCGCATCGAAAAAACCGGATCCATCGACAACCTGCATCGTAAAAATGAACCTTTAAGACCACCGGAAGGTGATGAAGTCACCATTGAAGTAAAAGCCATTGGTCTTAACTTCGCTGATGTATTTTCGATTTATGGTTTGTATTCAGCAACACCCAAAGGAAGTTTCATCCCCGGTTTGGAATTTGCTGGAAAAATCGTGAAAATAGGCGAAAAAGTGAAGAATTTTGAAGTCGGTGACTCTGTGTTTGGTGTGACTCGCTTTGGTGCATACACAACACATCTTAACATTTCTGAAAAAACTGTCTTTGCACTTCCAAAAGATTGGTCAATGCAAGATGGTGCAGCCTTTGCTGTACAAGCACTCACTGCATACTATGCACTAGTTCCATTAGGACAAGTGAAAGAAGGTGATCATGTTCTGATTCATAGTGCAGCTGGTGGTGTTGGGATCATGGCAGGTCATATTGCGAAGAAAAAAAAAGCAATCACCATCGGTCTTGTAGGTGATTCTGTTAAGTTTTCGATCTTAAAAGAGGTTGGTTATGATTATTTTCTCATTAGGTCTCCTAATTTTAAACAAGAGATGCATAAAATTTTATCAGATTATCCATTAAAAATCGTTTTAGAATGTTTAGGTGGTCGTTATTTTCAGGACAGTTATGATCTCTTAGCACCAATGGGAAGGCTTATTACCTATGGTAGTGCGAACTTCACACCATCACATTCATTCCGAAATTGGTTTTCGATTGCCTATTCTTACCTCAGAAGACCAAAAATTGATCCATTATCCATGATTTCAGACAATAAATCGGTGATGGGATTCAATTTAATATGGTTGTGGAATGAAATTGATGAACTTCGAAAACATTTTTCCGATTTAATGATGTTATCACTACCAAAACAAACCATTGGGCATGAGTTTCCCTTTGATTCGATACATGATGCACTCCGTACATTTCAATCAGGACAAACAATTGGTAAGATCGTTATCAAAGTTCCGTAGAATGTGTATTAGTCTGTTTTTTTATTTTGAATAAAAATTCATGCAAAAAATAAAATTTCTTTACATTTAAAATGATATGATTTAATTATGTCGTATCAATTCACTCTCTGTTTGCCAAGGACAGCCGTGATTTGAAATCAAAAGATAAGGACGATCACAATGGTTGCTAAAAAGAAAGCCGCAAAAAAGAAAGCCGCTAAGAAAAAAGCTGCAAAGAAAAAATCTAAGAAATAACTTAGATTCGATTCTTCCTTCGAAACTCTCGAAGTAAGATTGTGTGAACCCGCAAGACCTGCGGGTTTTTTCATTTATAGAGGTGAGTTCTTAAGAAAAATTAGGCAATTGCCCTTGTAAAACCCCTTCTAGACATCAAAAATCCCGATTTTTTATCCGAATTGGCTCTTTCCATACCAATGAATTGAAAATGATCCTTCTTATTGATCGAATCAAAGAGAGCTTTCATCAATGATTCAATGTTCGGATGCACAACATTTTTATAACTTTTGCGTGAATGATCCTTACCCCAGATCTCTAAATGGTCTGTATCTGGCATTTTGAGGATAAGAGAAGGGAGATCATAACGTTTCATCAGCACATTGCAAACGTCTTCGAAACCATACTCCGTAATGGAATTAAAATCAAAAAATACAAGTAAGTAGAGGATATTGGTAGGTTCCAATCGTCCATTTTCATCCGAAATTTTCTGAATCCCATCTAAAACAACATAGCGCAAATTCTTTGTTTGGATCCAAAGTTTCTGGTCTTCGTGGCGTTTGAGGTTCACTTCTTCTGAAAACCGCTTTTGGAATACGGTAGAGAGGAAAAATCCGGAAGAATCTTGTCTTTCTTCGAGGATTCGTTCTAAAGAAAAGGGTTCAAACTCTAAATTGAAGTACTTTGTATACGTCTCTGCCATATCAATTAGAGTAACGGACAGATTTTAGAGTTTGAATCGGATTTTTTTACAATAAAGATCTAGAAAATTAGAATTCTAACATCCTTCGTTCGCTGTCGTGAAAGAAACTATAACCTTCTTTCTTCCAGGTTTCCCAAAATTTTGCAGAACCTTCTCTCATAAAACAAATTCGTTCTTCAGTGGCAATGGGAGTTAATAAGAGAAAATTAGCGCGTTTTCCATTCTCAGTGATGAGTCCATGTAGGTTTGGTAGAGATTCTTTAGAGCCTTGTTCTATTTCGTCTGTGACGTTGCGTAGAACGAACCAGTTGAAGTCTAGATAGAGTTGGTCTGGATCTTTTCTTGGATTTTGAATTGTATGAGAATGACCAAACCAAATCCCTGTATTCCAAGGAAACTTTACCATCTCACCTAAAACATGTTGGATCCATGTTTCTGATTTATCTTCTGAATCTTTTAAAAGTTGGATGGCAAAAACAAGTTCGATACGAGAAAAGTTTTCGTATTCTTTATGATAGAGTTCGATAGAAGGTTGGTTTTGAACACTCATCCCAATCGTGGAAAAGATTTTGATTCCAGGAAATTCTTTGGGTAAAAAAGAAGCGATCCCAAGTGAAGGATACTTTCCTCCATCGGCAGACCAATACTTTTCATGTTTTCCAAGTTTTGATTCTAAAAAATCCAATCGTAGTTTTTGTGCTTTCTTCCAATGATCTTTTTCAGCAACAGATTCCCAAAATTTTCGATTGGTCCTCACTCGTTCGGCAATCACTCCATTTTCTGGATCACCAAGTGGAGAAGCAGTAGGAGCTTCTTCTTTTGCAAACTTCGCATACCCATGAATCCCTTTGATCCCTGACCAAGAAGGAAGATAGGCTTGTAGTTCTTCTTCCACAAACAAAGCAACACCATCACCTTCTTCTGACCAAATGAAATGGATTTGGTCCTCTGTGAGTGAACTTTGTGCGTTTGGATCTGTAATTTCTGATTTGGTCAAAACTGGTGCAAGACCCGCATCAAAATCTTCATCCACACGAGCCTCAGGTGCATCAATTAAGTTACGCACCCAAAGTGTTTTCATGGGCCACTCAGGGTTGTTATGTGATTGTAAGTAAAGGTAAATGGTTCTTCCATCATCTTCTAAAAAGGCAGTAAAAGAACCGTAAGGATTTGCTTCTTGGTATAAAACTTTTGGGGTAATGGGATTCATTAAAATTTATGCGGAACAACTCTCTCTTTAAATTTTGCCAGAAGTTTGGAAATGGTTTCATCCATTCCTTCTTCAAAATAAATATCTGGATAATATCCAGAGGCATTTCTTAGACCAATGAGTTCTGGTTCATTCCACTTCCTATAACTTTTGAGTGAGTTCCAGACTTCTTCCGAAGGCGAATGGTTTTCCTTTTTTGCGTCGATGAAAGATTGGATCGTGCGAGTTGGGGTCATACGTGTATAGATTCTTTGGTCTCGGAGGGAAACCAACTAAAATTTTAGACTGTTTCGACAGTCGGTGTCGATTTTCATTGGATTTCTTTGGTCACTGGGTGAAAAATTACAGTGACTTACTTTTTTCAGGCGATCCATTTCGAAATCCATGCACTTGTTTCACAAATCTGAATCGGAAAATCTTTTACCTTATGACGGGGTTTTACTCTATATCCCACATTTTCTCCCCACGGAAGAATCCGATCAGGTTTATCTTTCTCTTATGGAGGGGATTGCATGGAAACCGGACGAGGCAATCCTCTATGGAAAACACATTACTACCAAACGGAATGTGGCTTGGTATGCGGAAAAAGGTTTTTCCTACCGTTATTCAGGAACCACAAAAACTGCCTTACCTTGGTCGCCGGAACTCATCGAATTAAAAGCCAAAGTGGAATTGGCATCTTTTGAAAAATTCAATTCTTGTCTTTTAAATTTATACCATGATGGGAGCGAAGGAATGGCTTGGCATAGTGATGATGAAACTTCGTTACGTCCTAATTCTACGATAGCTTCTGTCAGTCTGGGAGCCGAACGGATCTTTCGTTTTAAACATAAAAAAAATGGAGAGCAGGTGGAGTTGCAGTTAGAACATGGAAGTTTGTTGTTAATGAAAGATGTCATCCAAAGACATTGGTTACATTCTCTTCCCAAAGCGATGAAGGTCAAACGACCAAGGATCAATTTAACCTTTCGTCAATTTGGTATGATGTGATATCCACGTTGTAAAAGTAAGTCTCGAAACTGTTCGTCCGATTTTTGATTCCATTGTACTAGTGTTTTATAAGGATCACCTTTTAAATCCAATACTTTACAAAACGCTGGTTCTGTTTTGATTCCTTGTTTTTTTAAACTACGTATTTCTTCTCGGAATGTTGGATCTGCCAAAGTTAAAAATCGATTTTCCACCATCATATGAATCCAAGCATATTGTTCCGTTGGTTCCACCGATTGTCCAAAAATTTCATAACGGAACTTCTTTGTTTCAAATCGACAAATCAAAGTGACTCGAAGTGCAATTGTTTTTTCAGAAAAACTATAATTTGGTAAATTTCGAAACTTAGCATAACAAATCTTTTGTAAATGAGCAGGGATATTGAATTTTACTAAGATATCCACGTCACTGGAATCGGTATCAATATCCAACGGGATGGTTCCGGCCAAAGTAGGTTTGAAACCATGTAAGGATTTTAGAATTTTCCAATCTTCTAAATCCTTGGCAAGTTCCTGTTGTTTGGGCGTACCAAATTGTAAGTAATCAATTTGTTGGAACGGATTGGGTAGCAAAGATTGCATATTATGTCTCGTGCACTCGGTCTCGGCCCCCACCCTGAATGGGTGGTGGAGGCGGGCTTGTGGGAGTTCATTCACGGCCCAACTCCTACCATAAATTCAAACTCTTGTCTCTTGGGAATTCAATCTCGCCAAAAAATCTTAAGAAAACTTCGTAGTTTCACCAATCCCTACTTCATACAAACAAATCACGAAAAAAACTCATAACAATCCTGAACTTTCCATTTGATTTACGTGGTCGATAAAAGTTTCTTTTAACG
This sequence comes from Leptospira mtsangambouensis, assembly GCF_004770475.1. Taxonomy (NCBI): domain Bacteria; kingdom Pseudomonadati; phylum Spirochaetota; class Leptospiria; order Leptospirales; family Leptospiraceae; genus Leptospira; species Leptospira mtsangambouensis. The sequence goes on along the minus strand of NZ_RQHK01000017.1, from coordinate 179,322 downwards.
GGCGATAGGTGATTCCTAAATCCTTTTTGCTATACTCATTATTTAAGTTTAACGGTTGGCCAATATTATTTTTTGTATAACCCCAAGATAATCCAAAAAAAGGACCAATCACATAAACAAGAGCCTTCGGAAGATTTCCCGTAGGAAGAGAATATTTGTTTCCAAAGTTTTCTTTGATGATTTTAGCAACACCTAACATCGGCATTACTTCTGCTGAAGTGATATGCCTTCCTTTTGCACTAGGAGTAAAACCTGCTAAAATATGTGCCTTTGCAACATCTCTCACATCGACAAATCCCATTTTTGTATCGGGAACACCTGTGCGAAAAACACCTTTCAACATATTTTTCATAAACTCAACACTGGTTCCATCCAAACGTTTAGAAAGAGAAGGTCCCATTACAAAAGATGGATTGATCACAACTAAATCCCAACGTGTTTGTTTTTTTTGAATTTCCCATGCTTCTTTTTCGGCCAAAGTTTTAGAATAAGCATATGGTTGGTGAGTGAGGTTACTTGTCGTATTCCAATGTTCTTCAGTAAAGGTTTGGTTCGGAACTTGTAACGAATCAATATTGTCGCCAAGAATGGAAGCAACACTGGATGTTAGAACAACTCGTTTAACAGATGAAATACGATTGCAAGATTCCAGAACATTTTTTGTTCCTTGTAAAGCAGGATCAATCAATTGTTTTTGTGCATCTTTGACACCTGCAACAAAGAATGGGGAGGCAGTATGGATTACAAGTTCGACACCTTCAATCGATTTGTCAAAACTTCCATCGACCATAAGATCTGCTTCAAACAAACTTAGTTTGTCTTTAAACTTTTCTTTTAACTCTAGTAGATGTTCAATTTTCGAAGTGTCTTTTAAACTTCGAACTGTTGCTCTTACTTGTTTTCCATCTTCTAACAAATATTTGACGATCCAAGATGCGATGTATCCCGATCCTCCTGTAACAACGATTGGTAATTCTGGGTTGATCGATTTCATATTGAATTTTAGACTAAGTTCCGATCTCTATCGCAAACAAATCCAGCGAAACCAGTAAAACCAAATCCAAATTTTATCGAACCAAGAACCCTTCATTTTCATTTGTTCTTTTTTGGGCGAGGCCCAGTGGGCCCGGGTTTTTCCGGAGTCCGCGTTCGCTCCCGTCTCTGGATGTGCACTTTGTGCCCACCAGAGACCAAGTCCTCCAAATCCCTCTCGCTTGCGATCCAATCGACTTCAAAACTAGAAATGGTTTGCCATAACGATTTTTTAGTTTTTCATTTTGGTGGTTATGCTAGACCGAACCAATTCATTTCATCCCCAAAGATTTTTTGGATTTCCATTTTTTGTATCACTCATTCTTTTTTCTTCTCATTGTGCCTTTCGTCCTTCAGGAAATCTAAATCATTATGATTCTTACTTTCCTCATGACAGTAAAACGAATCCCATTCCAAAAGGAAAACTCCGTGCTACGTTTTTAGGAACTTCTTCAATTCTGTTAGATGATGGTGAAACTCAAATTTTAACCGATGGATTTTTTTCTAGACCATCCTTATGGAAAACTGCTTTTTCCAAAATTGAATCTGATCCTAAGACCGTTTTGTCAGTCATCGAAAGAGCAAAGATCAATCGGCTTGGTGCCATTTTTGTCTGTCATTCTCATTATGATCACGTCATGGATGCACCGCTTGTGGCAAAACTAACAAAAGCAAAATTGTATGGTTCTTCCTCTACTCTTAATGTAGGAACTGGAGCTGGGTTACCGACTGATCAAATGCAAAAGTTTGTAACAGGAAAACCAATCGCCATCGGAAAGTTTACCGTTACCGTATTGGAATCCAAACACACTCCACCTTTCCGTATTTTTGGAAAAACAAATGCAACAGATCCAAACCATCCAAACATTGAAACTCCTCTCGTCCAACCGGTAAAAGCATTGGACTTTATTGAAGGTGGAACTTTTGATTTTTTCATCCAACATGGGAAAAATAAAATTTTCATCAAAAGTAGTACAAACTTTATAGAAGGAGTCTTGGACAAGTTACAAGCAGATGTTTTATTTTTAGGAATTGCTCAACTTTCTTTGCAACCGGTTTTATTCCAAGATGAGTTTTACAAACAAAATGTTCAGACACTAAAACCCAAACTATTGATTCCCGTACATTGGGATAATTTTTTCAAACCACTCTCGGAACCACTGGAACCCAATCTTCAGTTGGGAGATGATTTTGATGCCAATATGAAATCGATTTTAAAAAGAACAGAAAAAGAAAAAATAGAAGTTAAGTTGTTACAAGGTTTTGAAACCATCGATCTGTTTTAGATACAAAAGTTGATTCCTTCCTAGATTCGAAACATCGTATCATCTGATTGTTTACGAAATCTTATTTTGTAAGTTTTTAACTTAAGTTAAAAATAAGTTAATGATTTTTGACCTCTATTAGAAGAGTCCTTATCATTTAGGTAGAGGACTCATCAAATCTAACTTTTGAGAGTCATGACCATGCAGAATCCGAATCCAAACCAAAACTATTTTTTACTTTCCTATTACCAGATTTTAAAACGAATCGAACCCTGTCGTTTTACGTTTTTTGAAATGATCCGAATGCCAATCATATTGATTATTTCTATGGTAGTATTTCAATTTTCTCTTTTTGCAAAGTCAGAACCAAAACCAAAAGTTTTAATTGTCATGAGTGCTGCTAGTACACTTTTGTTAGATGAAAATCAAAAACACCCTACAGGAGTGTTTCTAAACGAACTCGCCCATCCTTCCATTCATTTGAACCAATCCGGTTTTGACTTGGAGTTTGCCACACCAAATGGCAAAAAGGTTACACTTGATCCAGAAAGTTTAAAAGATAAATATTGGAACTCTACAGAAGAAAAAGAAGAAGCCATTCGTTTTTTAACTTCACTCTCTTCTTTCCAAAACCCAATGACACTCGAATTGGCTATTAAAAATAATCAAAGTTATATCGGGTTACTCATTCCTGGAGGACAAGGTTTGATGACTGACTTGTTGTATGATAGAAATCTTCCCATTTTACTTTCAAGATTTCAAGAACAGAAAAAAACCATTGGTCTCGTTTGCCATGCACCGGCTTTGTTACTCACACTTCCTTCTGGTTCTAAGGGAGAAGGATTTTTGTTCCAGGGTTATCATGTAAACTCTGTTACAAAAATAGAAGAATGGTTTATCGAAACATTTGTGATGAAAGGAAAACCTAAAGTTAGAAAAATTTCGGATTTATTAAAAGAACGCGGAATGATATATGAATCTTCTATATTTCCGGCAAGTGGATATGCCACAAGAGATAGAAACTTAGTCACTTCACAAAACCCCTTCTCGGGAGAAGAGTTCACCAAACTGTATTTTGATGCACTTAAGGATTCTTTAAAAAAATTCTCTTTTTGATCCGGCTGAGTGCTACGTTTGTAATACCCAAATAGGCAGCTTGGTCTATTTGGGAAATTCGATCCAAAACATGAGAATATTCCTGAATGAATTTTTTGTATCTTTTTTCCGGTTCAAAGAGTAAAAAATCAGCAACACGTTCTTCCTTTTTTAAATACAATTTCGAAAGGAATTGGATGAGAAAATTTTCATATCCGTTTTCTTTTTCCATTTTAGATTTGAATTCGTTTTTTGTTAATACAATCACTTCACTTGGTTCTATTGCAATGATGGAATAGGGAATGGGTTGGTTTTCCAAGACACTTGGTAAACTTCCCAAAAGTCCATCTTCGAAGATAAAGGATTTGATCCATTCCTTTTTTCCATGTTTATAAATGAGTTTGAATCCACCACTGACAACCAAACCAACGCTAAATAAAGGAATTCCCTTTTTAGCAAAATATTCTTTTTTCTTTAGTTTGATGGTTTTGCCGTGAGTCATAAAAAACTGACGGATTTCTTCAGAACCTATGTGTTTGGGTAAGACAACTTTCATTGAATCTGCGTTTTAAGATCAATGTTTCTTCAGAGTCTGTCTACTGATTCTTTATATTTAGTATTTTTATAAGGATACAAAATTGAAGTACAAATTAGTTCGATTCAATCCTAAAAATAGTAAGGGTTAGGTAAAAAATTTCGACAATTTCCATATACCTGGCAGGGTATATGTGTCTAAACCATAGGAGTGAAATTTATGTCGGAAAATTTACCTAAAAGTTTTGAAGAGTTGGTACAAACACATGACAAACCGATCCTTGTGGATTTTTGGGCTCCTTGGTGTGGTCCTTGTCAAATGGTGGCTCCAGAATTGGAAAAATTGGCAAAAGACTGGAAGGGGAAAGTTTCGGTGATCAAAATCAATACGGATGAAAAACAAGACATTGCAGGCAGATATGGTATCACAGGAATCCCTACAATGATTTTGTTCAAAAATGGAAAAGAGATTCATCGCATTTCAGGTGCTATGCGAAGTGAAGAAATAAAAAAAGTATTTGGCGGAATGATCTAAGATCAGGTCAATTTTTTACTTGTCTAAGCCGAAAGCGTTTTGGATTCTTTGTATCTGTCGAGGTACAACCTTTGAAAAAAATAATCCTAACACTTTTGGTTTTTCTTGTTCTATTTTGTAAAAATAGTCCGATTGAAAATTCCATTGTCATAGAAAGAATCCAAGCAGCTTCTTCTGCTGATGGCACAAGCCCTATCAATGTATTCATCTCTGGCAAACATTGGAAACCAGAATCCAGCCTCGATGGAATCACGATTTTTTTCTCCAATGGTGCCAAATGGAACCAACCTGGAAAAACAGACGGCCGCGCTTTTTTTACTGAAATTTCTATCGAATGCCAAGAAAAAAAAGGATATGTTGCCTTTTATAAGGACGGCAGTTATGCGACTAATTTTGACTGCACTAAAGAAACTCCCAAAAAAATAAGATCAAGCGGAGTTCATGTCATTTACTTATTACCAGACTCTGGAAATGGTATCAAAACTGTTTCCTTTTTCCAAAATGGAAAAAAATTAGATGTATTGTATCCTGAACCGATTACGGGTCAAGTGACTGCTAGCAGTACACTTCCAAATTATCCCGCCTATAGTTTGTTTGATGGTAGTATCGATTTTGCTTGGGTAGAAGGTGCAAAAGAAAATGGAGAAGGTGAATCTTTTCAAATTGAATTAGAAGACAACATTGATTTATCAGGATTGGAAATATTTAACGGTTATCAAAGATTAGATGCTTTGTTTTATAAAAATGGGTCGGTGACAGAGTTAACGGTATCTAATGAATCAGACTCTTTTCCGATCAAAATTGCTGACAAACAAGGTGGGCAAAGGATTTTTTTCCCAAAAACAATATCAGGGAAAAAATTTACATTCACCATCCAAAAAGTTCGACCAGGAAAAACTTGGAAAGACACTGTCGTCGCAGAAATCATCTTACTTGGTGAAAAAGGAAAACGATTCACTGTCGTTGATAAAAATGCTGATGAGTTTAAAAAGTCAGTTCTTTCGAAAACAAAAAATACCATCCTTTCTGGATTTGTAAATAAAGCAGTTTTTGGGGATGTATCGGAAGGTCGTTTGGATTATGTATTTCGTTCTAATGGTTCTTTTGTGATCTGGAAAGATGATGTGTCCGAAAAACGAGTATTAGATGGCAATTGGGTTTTACTTGATGCTTCACCTACGGAAGCTAAAATTAAAATTTTTGGAAGGGACCATAAAGTTGTCACACAAAGTTTAGATTCCAATAGTCCTTATGCAGAAACCACAGAAGAAAAATCGACAGTTATTTTTGGTGATACACTCACAGTTAAAAAGTCGGCAAGAGGATTGCAGATGATTGGCAAAAAAGTCCAAATCACAGACTAAATTCCTTTGTTCGGCAAGGATATTTATTGGTATGGTGTCCAAGCAATTTCCCTTTTAGAATCGGGGAAATTGCATTCACCAGACAATTCACCTGTATTCCATATTGTCGCTTTTTTGTTTCAGATATTTGGGGTTAGCGATGAAACTCTATTATTTTTCCAGATACTAACTTCTGTTTGGCTTGTCACTTCTCTCTTTTTTGCTAGGCATTTGGTTTTTTCTGTAATTGAAATCTCAAACCCAAAAATCAATTTCATTCCCAGTATTTTGGTATTTGTTTTAAGTTTTTTATATCCCAAACAAAGTTGGGCATTGGGTTTTTTGATTCTTAGTTTTGGATTCTCTTTTCCCATCCCAACAATATCATCATTATTCTCAAAAACACCATCACCAACATCATCTCCATCTTTTGCTTTTACATTGTTTCGATTCCGACTGCGATGGATTGCCTCTGGGATGTTTTTTATATTTGCTTTTTGGTTTCACCCTATGGTGGCTCTTCTTGGTTTGGGTGTTCTTGTTCTGTACCAGATTCCAGAAAAATTCTATCCAGTGTTTTTTTGTTTGGTTTGCCTCCTCCTCTTTTTTTTCCCAGAAGATCCAAGTGGAAGGTTTTATAGTGGTAAAGAAATATTTCCTTTGTCCGCAGCATTTGCGTTAGCTGGTTTTGGAATTCTTTGGGATTGGTTTTTTTTGGTATTTGGAAAATCAGAATCCAAATTTAAAAAAATGCGAAGGGCATTGGCCTTTTTTGGGTTTTTACTTATACTTCCTATTTTCCACTTTGCTGATATACAATACCGAATTCTTTTGAGTTTGATTCTTCTCACTCAAATTTTTAGTCAGTGGAATGGATTTCAGATTTTGGTTTGGACGGTCAGTACTGGACTTTGGATTTTTACTATTTTTACTAATCCAAATTCATTTCGATATTCTTATGAACAAATGTGGATTCCGGGAGAATCAATGGCTTCAGTACCAAACAATGGTTTGCTTATCGCGCACCACGGTTTTTGTGAATACTATCATTTTCAGTTTCGGAAAGATTGTCTTTCTTTCGAGCCAGATACAAAAGCCATTTCTGAATTACCCCAAGGTACAGAAATTTATCGAGCCGTATATGGAATCCGATATGAGAATTTACTCTCGAGTAAAGATGAAAACAAAATCCCATTTTTTTCCTTCATCCAACCTTTGGGTGAATACCAACTGGTTTTAGAAAAGGACTGGAAACGTTACCGGTCATGGTTGGAAAATAGAAATTCGAAACTTGTATCCATTGCCAAGTCTTGGAAAAATCCTTACAAAGAACGTCCAAATTTTATTAAGAGAAAACATTCCAATGGTCTTTAGATTCAGAAAAATACCGATCCTTGGGATGAATGAGAAAGTGCATCGCGGGACCTTACGTTTGTTTTTTGGAAAGATTTATTTCCAGTGGAAACGTTACTTAATTTGGTTTTTGGAACGAAAGTTTTTTGCTACGACAAAAATCTCAATTCAGGAAATGCAGGAACGTTTTCCTGTTTCTATTTTTAAGCATTCGTCGCCCATTTACCGCAAACTAAAAAATGTACCTATGTATCTCCAAGAAAATAAAAGGGTAAATCTAAATATCGCCATTTCAAAGTTAGATGGCATTCTCCTGGCACCCAACCAAGTATTTTCGTTTTGGTATTTGGTGGGCAAACCAACCAAAAAAAAAGGGTATTTGCCTGGAATGCAATTACGCAACGGAAGTTTTATCGAACGAACGGGCGGTGGACTTTGCCAAATGGCCAACCTAATCTATTGGATGACTTTGCACAGTCCACTAGAAGTCAAAGAGAGATGGCGTCATAGTTTTGATATTTTTCCCGATTCAGAAAGAACTCTTCCCTTTGGATCAGGGGCCACTTTGTCTTATAACTATATTGATCTACAAATTAAAAATACAACCAATCAACCCTTTGTTTTGCATCTATGGATTGAGGATGACTTGTTAAAAGGAGAATGGCTTTCCGACTTAGAATTTCCTTTTTTTTACCAAGTGTATGAATCTTATCATGGTTTTCATGCAGAACCTTGGGGTGGATATACAAGAAGAAACGTGATACGGAGAAAAAAGATTTCAAAAGATACAAAAGAAATTTTGAAAGATGAGTTGGTAACTGAAAATACGGCTTGGATGATGTATGAACCATTGTTAGAATCTAAAGAATCAAGTTCGGATCTTTAAAATCTCTAATGGAATATAGAATCTTTTGATAAATGATTCTACATCACTCTAAACTTTTCTAAACCCCTCCAACCCATTTTGTATACAATTATACTGAATTCGTATACTGCTTGAATTTGAATTTCTATTGTATCTCCATTCGTTTGCGATGATACTTTATCTATGACAACGATAAGAAAAATCAATTTAGGAAACCAAGGCCTTACCGTTCCCATCGAAGGACTCGGTTGTATGGGAATGACAAAATTGGCGGGATGAATAATTACGGTCCTTTAGAAATTGAAAGATTGGTAGCTAAAGCGATCAAAGGGAATCGAAATTCATATATCATAGCAACTAAGTTCGGTTATGAGATCGATGAAAATGACCAACTCACTTGGCAAATCAATGGTAGGCCAGAGTATATCAAAAAAGCAATCGAACGGTCCCTCAAAAACTTAGGCACCGACTATATTGATCTTTATTATCTGCATAGGCTTGATCCCAAACCACAACATCCTCTAGTCAGTATAACCGAATTAGCTGGTAGCAAAGTAGACTCCTTCCTACTCGGAAATAAATTTGTTTATGATTTTTATATGATCTCGATCAAAAAAAACATAAAAGGAACAATTCGTTATGGAAGACAAAACTACGATTTCAGTGAAGGTATGATGGCACTGAGTTCCCCCAAACAAGTATTTTCCTCTGATGAAACTACAGATTTTTCTGAATTATCTGGTTGGTTTCTTATCTTTCACGCAGATTTTATCAGGAACTATGATTTAGCAAAACGTATAAAAAGTTATGGTTTTCTTTCTTGCGATGTTCATGAAGCCCTTCATTTATCAGAAAAGGAAGAGGCCGTAATCGATTCTATTATGAAAAACATCCAACATGAATATTTATCTCCTATAGATAAGTTTAGCCAAGATGTAATGATTTCCCATATTGAATTATTACTTAATTATTCTAACAGGTTTTATAATAGACAATTTATTACTCGCAAACACAGTAACGATGATCTTCTTATCCGATTGGAAAGTTTACTGAATGAATACTTTGATACAAACAAGATTCAACAACTAGGACTTCCCACTGTAAAATATCTTTCCTTCCGATTAAATGTTTCGCCCAATTATTTAAGCGATATGTTGAAAACGATTACAGGTCAAAATACGCAACAACACATTCATAGCTGGATCATAGAGCGGGCAAAAGAAAAATTATCTACGACATCCCTATCTGTAAATGAAATCGCCATTCAATTGGGTTTTGAATACCCACAATATTTTAGCAGACTCTTTAAAATAAAAACTAATCTCTCTCCGATACAATTTAGAAACTCATTTAATGAAAGTTCCCAATCAACCTAAGTTCACTCTTCGACTTATGTCAAAATAAAGATTTTTCCGAAAGAAACCCAAGAACTTCCCCTAAATTTATCTACCATTGAGGCAATTCAATCAGTCTCATAAAAGAACCAGCCTGTTAGATGTTTAAAGTTGACCATCTGGTCAGCGTTGATTTTTGTTTGCCTTGCCGAGGGCTGGGAAAATTATTTATTTTAACCCCTGGAGAATAAGATGAGCTTTGCTGAGCTTTCGATAAAACGACCTATTTTTATTACCTGTACAATCGTTTTGATTTTGATTACAGGTTATCTGTCCTTAAACAAATTGGGAGTCGACTTATTCCCCAATATTACAATTCCAGTGGTAACAGTCACTGTTCCTTATCCTGGTGCAGCACCAAACGAAATCGAAACACTGATTGCGAAACCGGTCGAAGACGAATTGTCAACGATCTCCGGGGTGAAAAGAATCAAGTCAATCTGTAACGAAAGTTTGGGAACTGTCGTTGTTGAATTCACAATGGAAACCGATGTGAAATATGCAGAACAACAAGTCCGCGATAAAATTTCTGCCGTAAAACCAAAGTTGCCAGATGATGCAAAAGAACCGATCATCAGAAGGATCGACCCTGCCGATCAACCCATTATCATCTTAGCATTGAGAGCTGATCTTCCTGAAGCACAAATTTACGATATTGCAAACGAAGAAATCAAACAGATTCTTCTCACTACGCAAGATGTGGGAAACATCACTATCTACGGTGGACGCAAAAGAGAAATCCATGTAGAGTTGGATCGGGATAAATTAAAATCCCATATGATTTCGGCTTCTATGGTTTCCAATCGTTTGGCTTCTGGCGGAACGAATATTCCAGCGGGAAAAGTAAGTCGCTCGGACAACGAATTAGTTTATAGAACCATCAACGAATTCAAATCCCCTGATGAAATTCGCGATACTCCACTTTCTCTTTTTGGGAACGAAGTGCCTGTCAAAATTGGCCAGTTGGGAGAAGTAAAAGATACGATGGAAGATGAAGCTTCCCGTGCTTACTTTAACGGAAAAAAAGCGGTCTTTCTTCTTGTGTATAAACAATCAGGAGCCAACACTGTTGCCGTTGCCAAGGCGATTAAAAAGAGAGCTGCTGATATCAATAAGGATTTAGCAAGACGTAATGGTTCTCTTTTTCTTGCTATCGCAAACGACAACTCAACTGCTATCGAAGACAATATTTATGATGTAAATGAAACTATCTTCATTGGGATTGCTCTTACTATCATCGTAGTATTATTATTCCTCGGAAGTGTTCGTTCTACACTGATCACAGGGCTTGCACTACCAAACTCGCTACTCGGAGCTTTTATCTTGATGGCGATTGCTGGTTTTACGGTCAACGTAATGACTCTACTTGCTTTAAGTTTGGCAGTTGGACTTCTGATTGATGATGCGATTGTGGTTCGGGAAAATATTTTCCGCCATAGAGAGATGGGAAAAACAGCAAGACAGGCATCCATTGATGGAACCAAAGAAGTAACACTTGCTGTTATCGCTACGACAATGGCTGTCATCGCAGTGTTTATGCCAATTGCCTTTATTAGTGGGGTTGTCGGACAGTTCTTACGAGAATTCGGTCTTACCATTTGTTTTGCCTTACTCATTTCACTCTATGACGCCCTTACCATCGCACCGATGTTATCTGCTTATTTTGGTGGAGCCGTTGCAGGTCATGGTGGTGGTCACGGCGGAGGACATTCTTCTGCGGAGCCAACTACTTCTAAATCAAAGAAAAAAGCACAAGAAGAACAACTTGCTTACGTTTCTGGTCCTGCCGCACCAGGAAAAGTTGCCCAAGTATTGTCTCTGATTTTCAAACCGGTTCGTATCCTTCTGAATGTATTGAATTTTGGATTGGAAAAAGTTTTGGCTGCATTCAACAGATTCCAAACAAGATTAGAAAATCTTTATGCAAAAATTTTAAAATTTACTCTACGTTTTCCAATTTTGATTATTTCTGGCGCGATATTTTTATTTGTATTTAGTATCTATCTCACTAAGTATGTTACAAAAACCTTCTTACCAGCGCAGGATCAAGGTAAGTTCCAAGTAACTTTGGATATGCCGCCAGGCACATCTGTTGATAAGATGGCGACAGTTGCAAAGGAAGTGTATGAAAACATTTCTGCACACAAAGAAACAAAACAAGTAGCGATGTTCAATACGAACAGAACCACTTCGATGTTTGTGGAAATGGTTCCTTCAAAACAAAGAAAGGTAAATACAAGTCAGTTCAAAGATATTTTAAGAAAGGAACTTGCAACGACTCACCCTTATGCGACTCCAATCGTAAAAGATATTGATAATGTCGGCGGAGGACAAAGACCTTTCGTACTTGTTGTCAGTGGACAAAAAGGTGAGGAAGTACAAGAATACGGTTTAAAACTTCTAGAAAGATTAAGAAAGTCCAAAGCATTACTCGACGTAGATACAAGTTACAGAGCAGGTTCTCCTGAATTTCGTGTGATTCCTGATCGTGCCAGAGAAGTAATGTTAGGTGTTTCCGGTTCTGCTATTGGTATGGAACTTAGAACTTTAATTGAAGGAACAACACCTGCTGTTTACAGACAAAATGGTGTAGAATATGATATTAGAGTTCGACTCAAAGAAGGCCAAAGAAACTTAAAAGAAAGTTTCTACCAATCTTATGTTCCGAACTTTAACAACATCATGATCCCAATCAAAAACGTTGCTTCTTCCGAAGAAACTACGGGACTTGCAACCATCAACCGATTGAACAGAAACCAATCCTTAGAAATTTATGCGGATATGGCTCCGGACGGTCCAGGTATGGGTGGTGCCATTGAAGAGATAACAAAAATCACGGAAACAGAACTTCCTCTTCCTGCATCGGTCAGAATCAATTACCTGGGACAAGCGGAAAACTTCAAAGAGTTAGGTTCGTCGATGGCGATTGCAATGGGGCTTGGAATCCTATTCATCTATATCGTACTTGCATCTCTTTATGAAAGTTTTATCACTCCCATTGCCATCATGTTGGTGTTACCATTGGCGTTATGTGGTGCCTTCATTGCACTTTTCCTTGCCAACGAGTCAATGAACCTCTTTTCCATGATTGCACTCATTATGCTCATCGGTGTCGCTACCAAAAACTCAATTCTACTTGTGGACTTTACAAACCAGTTGATCCAACAAGGAACTGAAATGAAAGAAGCGATCATTGAAGCGGGAAGAGAAAGACTTCGTCCGATTCTAATGACCTCATTCGCGTTAGTTGCTGGATTTTTACCGATTGCTATCGGTTTAAATGAAGCTTCAAAACAAAGAACGAGTATGGGTTGGGCGCTCATCGGTGGTGTGATCTCCTCGACACTACTCACTCTGGTTGTGGTCCCCGCAGCATTCTCCTATATTGAAAGATTGAACAATTTCGTTAGAAGAAATTCTCCAAACCCAGACGCAAAATAGAAGTTTAGAAATTTCATTTAGAAATTCTTTTAATAGCCCCACTTCTGTGGGGTTTTTTGTTTTAATACCATAATCTACAAAACTTTCATGATTCTTTGGGCACCATCTCCGGCCATCAGTCGACGAGGGCGCTCCTTCTGTCCGGGGTGCAAGTGACTGGATCCTTAAAGTCCTATAAAAAAATCTTGAAGATAGCAGAAATATTCTGCAAAATGAAAAGCTATGAAAGAACTTACTCTTAGATTGGAAGATGATCAACTTCTAAAATATACTTCCCCAAGTTCAAATACTATCAAATCTTCAGAATTGTTTTCTAAGATATGAAACTTATGAAACTAATTTTGATCGTAATTTGTTTGGGATTTCCTTTTTTATCTTTGCTATCCCAATCCACAGAAAATAAACTCAATGTTTTGGATCGTAAGGCATACGAACTTTCCATAGAAAAAAATCCAAATAAAGAACTGATCAACTTAGAGAAAAACATTCCTGAAATTCTTTTGGATATACGTTATGCGACTCCGAATAACTTCACAAAACAAGTTATCTATAAGGAAGCCAAAGCTTATGCCAGAAAACCAGTAGCAGAAGCTCTCCGCAAAGCCAACCTCGAATTTATGCAACTTGGGTACTCGATTAAAATCTTTGATGCTTACAGGCCATACAGAGCAACAGTCAAATTTTTTGAAATTGTCGGAGATACAAGGTATGTGGCTTCCCCAAAAAACGGATCAAGGCATAACAAAGGTTGTGCGATTGACTTAACATTGGTGGATACAAAAACAAAACGGGAACTTCCGATGCCAACGGAATATGATTCCTTTCGCAAAGAAGCCTGGTCCGAAGCTCCTGTTTCTGATCCAGAGATTTTAAAAAACCGAACCATGTTGATTCAAGTGCTTAGTCAATATGGATTTCGTGTGAACAAAACAGAATGGTGGCATTATGATTTTTTAGAATGCTCCGGGTTTGAAGTTTTGGACATTCCTTTTGAGGAATTAGAGTAGGGTTTAGATATACTAATTTTAATTTGCCAATGATTAAGATATTCTTATTCATTTAAATTAATAAAAGGATTATCCTGTTTTCCTGTGCCAATCACTACATTATACTCTAATTTTGGAATTTTTTCTAGCGGAATTCCTTGAGCTAACATACGGGCTTCATAAGTGTCAATTATGCATTGAAAATGTTTTTTTGCAGATTCGATTTTTTGTTTTTCTTCCTCAGTTCGAATATCACTAAAGTTTTTGTATCCTTTGGTTTCTTTAATATAATAAAGAAACTTTTCAGTGCCGCCAGTTTCTTCTTTTACAACAATTGCCCAATCTGGGTTATATTCTCCGACTGGTGTCGGAACAATAAACTTTCGCGGGAGTTTAGTAAATACCTCAACTTTGCTTGAATCTTCTTGTTCTCTAGCAAATCTCTTTTCAGTATCACTATCAGTTTCCATTTTATCATATAATCCATGTTTATTGGTTTCTATCGTATCAGATATTACCTCTTTAAATTCTTTAAAAATTGGATCAGATGTATTCTTTTGCTCCCAGTAGGTATTGGGTAGAGGAACATATTCTAGTCCATTTTTAATACCAATTTCTCGTATGACTTCTCTGATGTGCTGAGCGGATCTTTCGAGGTAGTTCTGCGGATTTTTTACAAATTCACTAAGAGAGCCGGATTCTTTTAAGATTTTTTTTAAAGTATCTCTAGTTAAGTCCGTTTCTTTTTGTAAGTATTCAAGAGGGTCAGGGAGGGGGAATGGACTTGTTACTTCTCTTGATTCTCTATTACGAATTTCTGCAGCGGAGACACCACCATAAGCAATGGTTCCTTGTGCAATAGAAGTAACTACTCTCATGGATTCACATTGGATCTCTCGGATCCTTTTCACCGATTCGGTAATAATAGAATTGGAATCAAACTGAAATCTATATATGGTTTTTTGTTTGATGATATCCCAAAGTTTCCAAAATTCTGGATGATTCCATAAGTGGTCATTTTTTTTGATTAGGTTTGGCTTTCTTTTGATTTGAACGAAGGTTTGGATATTTAGTCCTCTGAGCCATTCCAGAATGATGTCTTCACGGCCAGCAAAATCACCTTCCAAAATAAACTCTGATGGGTTTAGAAAGGCATTTTCCATTAGATTTGTAAATGCACCATCTGCGTTAAGATAACGTAATTTTTTTAAGACTTCAAAAAGTTCGTCTGCTTTTTTTCTTTTTTCTTGGGGACTAGGAGTATTAGAGCTGAAGCTGGCAACAAGATTCATAAATTGATGGGAATTTACTTTCCCAAATTCGATACCGGATTCTTCCCTGTATTCTGTTTGTAATCCTCTTACAAATTCCGTATAACTTTCGTTTACTACGACTGTAAGTTGGTTTATAGTTTCGTTTTGAATTCGATTGCCTTGAAAGTCCACTGGGAGCCGCATCCCTCGACCAATCTGTTGTCGTTTGGTAAATTCGGAGCGTGTTTCTAATAAGGTACAGATTTGAAACACATTTGGATTATCCCAACCTTCTCTGAGCGCTGAGTGAGAAAAGATAAAACGAAGTGGTTCGTTAGAATCGAGTAACCTTTCTTTGTCTTTCATGATGAGATTATAGGTATCATCATCTTTGGCGCCATCGCCTTTGGTATCTTTCCATTCGACGATTTCTGAATTTCCTTTTTTCTTTTTATCGCCCGAAAAATATCCATTATGTACAAGCTCGACGGGAGGAGCATTTAAATCGATAAACTCTGGTTTTTGAATCAACTCTGAATAGGCTGCCTCAAATACCTTTCCAAATTTACCAAGACTTGTGGTTCCATCAGGATTATATTCTCTGTAATTGGAAACTCGATCAAGAAAAAAGAGAGTCAAAACCTTGGCCTGAATTCCCATTCGCAAAAGTTGCATTTCTTTTTCCAAATGTGCTTTGATTGTTTCTTTGATTCTTTCGTCTTGAATGACGGGGGCTATGGAACCAATTTCTTTGCCCAAAAGAATTACGGTGCCGTTTGTGAATCGTAAAAATTCGTTTCCAGGTTCGATGCTAATCGTATCAGCAATATAACCATTATAATGCGAATTTTCTGTTTTCAGACTTAAGTCATCTTTTTGTTTGAGTTTGATTTTCTTTTTTGAAATTTTTCCCTTAGATTGGACGTTTACCGTGACAGTTGCGGTAAACCCAACACCTGGTTTACCTTCTGTAGATTCCAGTTTGATATAAGGTGCGTTTTCTGTTCCTGTAACTTCTAAAGATCGAATTTGGATCCGTTTGACGAGTTTTCTTTGGAAGGCCTCAACGGGACCCAAGCGAAAGATAGGGTTGTATCTAATGCGTGGTGTAGCCGAATACCTTAATTGGAAAAGTGGATTTAATTCTGCAATGGCATTCTGTGCGGTTTCGGTATTGTCTACAGATTGGGGTTCGTCAATGATGAGGATGGGTTTTGATGAACGAATGAAATCAATAGGTCTTTGTCCATTCAGCTCATCCATTTCTTTTCGAATTACTGCATTATCCTTATTGAAGGCTTGGATATTCATCACAAGAATTTGCAATTGGTTTGTCGTAGCAAAGTTACGGAGGGCACTTGGCGCAGAACCTTGGTAAAGCGAATAAGTGCTTCCTTTGACAAGAGGAATCCCATACTTAGCTCGGAAATGGTCTGCCGTCATTTCTAAGGTTTTTAGAACTCCTTCTTTAATGGCGATGGAAGGAACAATAATGATAAACTTCGACCAACCATAGAGTTTATGAAGAGATAAAATTGTATTTAAATATACATATGTCTTTCCAGTTCCTGTTTCCATCTCGATGGTAAATCGAAGTCCATTTCGTTCAAATTCTTCTTTTGTAGTGGCTTCAAGAGAAAACTTGTCTTGCACCTTTCGCAAGTTTTCATACAAAACTGATTCTTCTAAAAGCAGGGCATTTCCAAATCCAAGTTCGGTTTGAAAAAGAGACCCTTTTTCACCAGAAAGAGAAAAAGAAAATCCGCTGGGATTTTTTTCCATCCCTTCAAATAAAGATACAGTGGCACTTGTGGCAGTGTCTTGGAATTCGAGACTTTCGAAATGGATTTTCATGCTATACTACTTGAAAGCTAACGTCTTTCATCTGTTTGAATCCGGCATGTACGTTGGCTTTAAGGACATCGTTTCCAGAAAAACCCATTTCTCTAGCAATCACAAGCGAAGGGCTTCGTCTCATGATTTCATTAAAAACTTCCAAGTTATGTTCTTTTCCTAGTACATAATAGGCGGTTTCTTCTGCGATATAAACGATCTTTCCGGCGATGGTCTCCGTTTTGATATTTGGGTTTGCGAGGGCTTCTGAAATTCCCGATTTTAATAAAACTTCATAGAGAATGGCTTCTTCTGTATTCGCTAATGCATTGGAAGACAAAAGTGTTGGTTGGTCTTCGAAGAGTGCTTTTTCCACAGCTTCCTTGGTTTTTTCGATATTACCATTCCAAACAGGGAAGTTAGACGGTGCCAGTTTGAAAACCCGAAAGCCTAGATCTTGGGGTTTACGTGGTGGTTCGTTTTCTTCTTTCCTATTTTTTGTTAGTTGGTCTATCTCGGATTCAAAACCCAAAGAAGGAGCCTCTTCTTTTTTGGATTGGTCTGCTTTTACTTTTACCGATTTTTTCCCACTATCTTTGGTGTTTGCACTTCCTTCTTCTTTCAGCTTTGTTATCACACGTCGGATCCGTTCCATTCCAATTTCGGAAATAGTTTGGAAACCGGCCCTGGAGGCTTCCGATTCCTCCCAAGTCCCATCGGCCTTTTGTTTGCGGGTGGGTTCGGGGAGTTGCACACAGATAAATTTACGATTGGCCCCATCTTCCGCATTTAACGCCAGTACGGCGTGGGCTGTGGTCGCAGAACCGGAAAAGAAGTCAAGGATGATGTCGTTTGGGGTAGTGGAAGCTTGATAAATGAATTCTTTAATCAAAGATGTAGGTTTCGGAAAATCAAAAGCCTTTATCTCAAATATGTCTGATACCTCGCGTGTTCCCGTTGTAGTAAGCCCAACTTTTTCTGAATTGAGCCAACTTGAAAATCCAGTTAGCTCAGTTTTTAGATCATTGAGAAATTTTTTTTCCCTCGGTCTTCCTTCCGGTGATTTTGGGAAAAGTATCCTTTTCTCTTCGATCATTTTTTCTATAACTGGTTTTGATTTTGACCAACCTCTATTTGGGTTTGGGGGATAACTTATGTTAGTTTTTGGATCAACTATTGGATAATGTAAGTTAGGTCTTTGTTGGGCAGTTGCTAATCCGCTTAAATCGATGCTTGCCCAAGGACCTCTTGCATCATTATCAGGATTTGTATATTTTGATTTGTCTATCATCTCTCCTCTGAACGAAAAGAGTGACAGTTTTGAATAACTTAAAATATATTCATGATCTGACGAAAGATTATTCTGATTACGATTATCAGCATTAGATCTTCTCTTCCATTGAAATAATGCCACAAAGTTCTCTTCTCCGAAAATTTCATCACATACCTTCCGTAAGTGGGCCACTTCACCATCATCAATGGAAATAAAAATCACCCCATCTTCACGAAGTAAATTCCGGGCAAGAAACAGTCTCGGATACATCATATTCAGCCATTGCGAATGGAACCGGCCCGTAGTTTCTGTGTTATTCGAAAACTTTCGCCCTTTGGCATCCACTTGTCCCGTGTATTCTAGATAGGTTTTTAAGGCTTCGGTATAATCATCCGGATAGACAAAGTCGTTTCCTGTATTGTAAGGCGGGTCGATATAGATCATCTTTACCTTACCGAGGTAGGACTTTTGCAAAAGTTTTAACACTTCCAAATTGTCCCCCTCGATATAGAGGTTTTCGGTCTTGTCAAAGTCCACCGAAGCGGCACGGTCAGGAAGTAGAGTGGCTGTCGTTGGGGATTGGATGGCCTTAAAACAATTTCGTTTGCCTGGCCAGTTCAGTCCAAATCGTTCTTTTGGATCTTCCGATTCGATCGTTTCGCCAAGGCTTTGGCGGAGTTTGTCCCAATCTATCAAATTGCCTTCGGTAAAGACTTCAGGGAAGTGTTCTTTTAGAATACGGAGTTTGTCTTCGGTGATGTTGTGGGAGGTAAGGGGGAGTTTTTGGGGTTCGTCAGTCATTTTCTTTAATTCCTTGATTGTGTTTTGGTTAGATTCCAAAACGGAACCTCTTTCCATCTTTCAGGAAAACCCATTTCGCGAATGGGAATGGTAGGATAGAGAGTAAGTAAATCTAAAAAACGAAATTTCCATTGGCTAGTTGGGGAAATGAAATTTAGCATATATTGAATGATCGATAGAATCACAAAGATTTTGTTTGGTTGGATTTCGACTGGTTGTTTCCAACCTAAATCATTTCTCGGAAGCATTGGTTTGTATCCAAACTCTCGATTCCACAACCTAGAATGGTGTGCACAAATGTTCCTGACTGAGTTTAAACTTCCGATCCAAGACAAGAGAACAGGTTCAGGTAAATTGTATTTTTTAGCAATCGATTTTGAAGTGGAGGTAGCGATTCCTCTGTACATAGTAAACAGTGTACCAAAACTGATGAGCTCAGTAGCCATCCAAAGAGGCAGAGAATCATGCTCTTCACCATATTTGTGTTGGAAATGTGAGACAAATTTTTCCTTACTTCGTGAATATTCTTTTTTGATTTCCTCTTGGAGTTTCAAAAATTCAGGTTCTTTTAACATGGGAAAGGCAGAGGGTTCTATGTATCCAAAAGCACCTGTTTGGTGAGATAGTTTGTATGTGATATCGGTTCGTAGAGCAATTTCTATTTTCTCGATGCCATCAAGAACCAGTAAACGAAGTTTACGATCAAAACAATAACGGCTCCAAATTTCTTTCAGAGTGGTGTTTTGTCTAAATTCTTCGTTTGGATAATTTCGAAAAGGAAACCAATAGCCACTCAATCGATAGTAACTAACTTGTTTTAAGATTGATACTAAGTCAATGCGGTCGCATACCAAACCTCTGGAAAGAAGTTGATCGGCTTGTTCATCGATGGTTAAGGCTTTTTTTTGGTAGATCATCGCCCTTGATTCCGGGAAGGGCAAAAGACCTGCCAATTTGGGCTTACATTCAGAGGCCTGGCAGGTATGCTATCTATCATGATCGGCCATCTGGGTAGATTCGCAAGTGAAAAATCATCTAGGCTCAGAAAATCATTTTTAAAAAGTTCATATTTTGAGTTGGGATTTTGCATTATAAAATGGCAAAAAAACAAGGCTGGCAAGGGAAAAAATGAACAGAAAATGACTGTCAAACAATTTGTATTTTGCCGCAAAATAAAACAGTTTCATCTGTTACAAATTTAGCTTTCTTTTCCATTTCCTCTAAGAATTTTTCCTTTTCTTCATCAATAGAACGACGTGCCATTTCAAAACTCTTCCAGGCCTCATCCCTTCTTTTTTCGATTTCTTTCCTTTCTCTTTCGAGTTTTAGTCTATCTGTTAGGTTCCCCGCATCTTTTGCTTGTTTTTTGCGAATTTTGATTTCCTCATCAAAAGACCTGAGTTCTTTTTGCAGGCTCAATCGTTTGTCATCGGCCCAGGCATCTAGTTTTTCATATTCCTTTGTAAAAAGATCTTGGTTTCTTAAGTCTCGATTGATTAAGATTTGGTTCTTTTTGTTTGAATGAATTTCTTCAAATTTAGTTGTTCTTGAATTTAAATCTTTTTCAGCATATGGCTTCCACTGACAGGATCTAGAAAATAGACGAATTGCTTGTTCGTTGTCTAAGGTTGAGCCATCTTCCCACAGAATTGTTATTAAAAGGACTTCTTCTTTCTCAAAACTATCCAAAGTCCAAAGTGTAGCTAAAATATCACCTTGTTTGTTTTTTATATTCGCATAACTCTGATCAATTCTATCTTTGCTTAGAGTAAATTTCAATATACCATCTTCTGGAATTGCTTCATTGACTGCTGCTTCCAAGATTTTTTTGGCAAGGGGATGGTTAGAATGGAATGAGTTTTCTTGAAATAAAGATTTTCCCATCCGGTAGTGGCCAAGTTGAATTGGAAGAGATGGAAATGGGTTAGAGTCTAAACGGAAACTAAGATCTAAGTCATTTGTTTTTCCATGTTTATGTATGGCATCCTTTGTTAAAATCCATAGTAATTTAGTTTGGCGATCGAACAAAATCTCACTTTCTTCCATTCGGATCTTAAGCTTTTCTTGGACAATTTCGTCAAAGTTTGTAAGTAACTTTTCTCTAGTTTCTTTTATTCTTTCATTTATATCCGATTGTAGCTCAGATTGAAGTTTATCAAATGCATCTTGGATTTCTTCTTTGGTACGACAAGATTGGAAAATTTCTGCAATTCTTTTTTCAAAATCAACGCCAGTTTCAACGTTTCCAAGAACTTCGTCGCTGGCTCCAAATACACCACTGAATAATTGAAATTTTTCGCTTAACAATTCGTATACGCGTACATCGGCTAGGTTCTTTTTATTTAGGAAATTAACGACTACGACATCAAAATTTTGACCATATCTATGGCATCTTCCGATCCTTTGTTCAATCCTTTGCGGATTCCAAGGTAAGTCGTAGTTTACGACGATAGAACAAAATTGAAGATTGATTCCTTCGGCTGCAGCTTCCGTTGCTATTAAAATTTGCCTTTTTTCTTTAAATTCTTCTACAAGTGCAGCCCTAATATCTGCTGTCTTAGAACCAGAAATTTTATCTGTTCCTTTATACTTTTCCATCCAAGCTGCAAAGATCTTCTTTGAAGTATCATCATTGTTGGAGCCATTGAATAACAAGATTTGATTCGCATAACCATTGATTGATAAAAAGTCGAATAGATAGTTTTGGGTGCGTCTCGACTCTGTAAAAATAACAGCTTTTTTTGCTCCACCTAGTCTTTCCATTTCGGAAAACGCTTGTCCAAGACCCGTGAGTAGAACTTCGGCTTTGCTATTGGCTTGGATATTATTAGCAAGTGCTAAGTACTCTTTTAATTCTTTGATTTCAGCTCTTAGGTCTTCTGCTGATTCAATCAGAAAAAGATTTTCGGGAATAGACTTTTGAGTTTGAAAATCAGACCATTCTTCTTTTATTTCTTCATATTCTTCAAAGTCGTCTGCAATTAACTTTTCGATCTCTAAATCGAGAGAGTTATCAGAAACTCCTAGTTTTTTTTCTAATCTATCTACTAATGCCTGCAAAGTACCAGCTATTGCATAAGTGGAAGAAGCGAGGAGTTTGCGTAAAATTAAAGTCATTAGTTTCCTTTGACTTTTGGGAAGTGCGGCTAAGTTTTCCCGCTGCAAATAAGCACTAATCCATTCGTGTAAACGATCTTCGTCTGCGTTTGGGATAAACTCTTTTGTAATAGGAATTCTCTTTGTATATTTGATATATTCTAATACTTGTTTGCGAAGAGTTCTTTTGCAAATTCCTTCGATTCTGTTTTTAAGTAACTGAAGTTGTTCTTCTGATTGGATTCGCAAAAACTGCTGTGAAAAACTATCAAAATCACCAAATGTTTGTTCGTCGATGATGCTTACTAATCCATACAATTCGCTGAGTGAATTTTGAAGTGGAGTTGCAGTAAGGAGAAGTTTGAAACGACCACGTAAACTTTCTTTTATTGTATTTGCGATAACATTGGACTCTTTGTAAACATTTCTAAGTCGGTGAGCCTCGTCTAAGATTACGAGATCCCAAGAAATTTGTGAAATTTCGAATGCCTTCGCTTTGGCAAATTGATATGAAACTATAACTACTTTTTCGTTGTTAAAGGGATTATGAATTCCACTTTTTTGAATTGAATTAAAGTTTTTTCCTTCGATAATTTCAGACTTTAAATGGAATTTCTCTTGTAGCTCACCACTCCATTGTTTCCTTAAATTTGCAGGTGCAATAATCAATATTCTTTTTTTTTCTTCCGACAAAAATTGAGAAAGTACAAGTCCAGCTTCAATTGTTTTTCCTAGGCCCACTTCATCAGCCAGGATTACTCCTCTTGATAAAGGAGATTCCAATGCAAATAAAGCTGCATCTAATTGATGCGGATTCAAGTCGACCTGAGCACCCAGCATAGCCTTTCCGAGTCTTTCTGGATCGCCAGAAGCACGTTTTCTTGTCAGTTCTAGAGCGAGAATTTTTCTTTGGTGTGGAACTAGGTTCATTAAGAAAGGTGATAGGATATTGAATAGTTTTAGAAAGATACGCTCACAAAATGTTAAAAAAATTTAATCAAATTGCCTAAGCATTCAAGATTCGACTTCTTTTTTTATTAACGTCAAGATTTTTTTGAGAAATCTGGTCTTTCAGTAAGCATTAAATCTAGAAGATGCGTTAGTTGGTAGATCTTTTGTCTTTAAATCAACGTATATCTCGAACCATGGGTCAATCCCCGCGCCAGCGATAGACGTGGAAATCCGAAGGATTGGAGCGGATAGCGCGGTCGTTACAGGATAAAATATTGATTTGTTATGCGATTCGAGGCGCCCGAAGAAAATAGGAAATAGTATTTATAAAATAAAAAAGCACCGAAGTTTCCCTCGATGCTTTTATAGTTTTTAATTCCGTTTTGATTCTGTATTTGCGAATCAGAAAGAAATCAAAGTTTACTTATACTGCGTTGACGACTAAATCTCCACCGGCTTTTACTTCACCAGCTTCGTTTTTTGCTTCTACAAGTACAGTCACAGTTTTTTTACCATCTTTTTCAAATTTCTTTTTGATGGTTCCAACGATTGTTAGTTTTTCGCCGAGTTTCGTCATGGCTTTGAAAGTCACACCAAAGTATGCGATGTCTTTTTGCTCAGCCCAAGAAGTACAAAGTCTTCCTACTTGTGCCATTACATACATACCATGAGAAATGGTTCCATCAAGGCCTGCTTTTCTTGCGAAGTCTGGATCGTTGTGGATGGGGTTAAAATCTCCGGATGCTCCCGCATAACGAACTAAATTTGCATGTTCGATAACAGGGATGTCGAGGGGAGGAAGAGTCTGACCAACTTCTACTTTATCAAATTCGATTTTTGCCATTGTTAGCCTCCTGTATTAATCCTTACGAATGAAAATCGCCATCTCAGCAGAAAGGATGGGATCATTTTTTTCATCATAGATGGTTGTTTTGAAAGTAACGATTTCTGCTCTTCCAACTTTTACGTCAGAAATTTCGGACTGTGCGTACACTTTGCCCGGATACAGAATTTTGTGGTACGTATACTCTTCTTTTAAGTGAAGGATTTTGGAAAGGTCGATACCGAGTTCGGCCATATCGTTCCAAATCTTTGGGTATCCCCAAAACATAATGACTGTAGGGAAAGTTGGTGGAGCAGGAACATCAGAGTATCCAGCTTTTTTAGCTTCTTCTACGTCAAAATAGATTGGGTTTTTTTCGTTGATGGCGAGGCAGAATTCTTTGATCTTTCCTCGTTCCACTGTGAAATCAAAACGATCTAGTTTTTTTCCAACTATATCTTTGGTTATTGCCATTGGCATTTATCTCCTTAGTGTTTATCGATCCAAGCAACTAACTCTTTAAAGACGAGAGCTCTGTCTTGCGGGAGTTCGTTCATGGTTTCGTGGTACAATCCGTCAAAAATTTTCATTGTTTTGTCTTTGGAGTTTACCTTTTCAAAGGCTTCCAAAGTTCCTTGGACAAGAGCAATTTGATCTTCTTTCCCATGGAACATATAAATTGGTACATTGATTTTTGTAGCCGATTCTAATGCAAGAGTGTAGCAGTTGAGTAAATAGTCACCTAAGTAGGCTCCAACGTTTCCATGCACCAATGGATCTTTTACATAGGCTTCTACGACTGACTTGTCATGAGAAATCATATTGACATCAAGTCCTGTGGGAACTGTAAGAGTGGGCGCAAGTTTTGCTAAAAACCCACCGGCGCCTTTTTTGATATCCATTACCAGGTCTGTTTTGACTTTGATGGGAAGAGCACTACAGATATAAGCATCTAAATCATTTTGGTAGTTGTCTGTGGCAGTGTAAAGAAAGGTAATGGCTGCACCCATAGAGTGACCAAGTAAGGTAACTTTACTGACGCCTTCGTTTCGTTTGGCGATATCGATGAGTTCTTTTAGGTCAGCAAAAAAATCCGAGAAATGAGTGATGACACCACGGCGTCCATCGGACTTACCATGACCTCTGGCATCGATGAGGTAAATGGCGTAATTGCGTTCTGCCATTGCTTCCAATAAAAAATTGTAACGACCACCGTGTTCCCCGATCCCGTGGTGGACCACAAGGACACGTTTAACTCCCGATTTAGGTCGGTAAATTTGGTAATAAATTTTACCGCCGTCTTTGTTTTGAAAGGTAGACTCCTCACGGGAGTAGGCTTGTTCCCAATTACTCATAGATGTCAAGAATGTATGATGGAAACCTAAAAAGAAAGAACTTTTCCTATTCTTAGGAAACCTGTTTTCCAAACTGGTTCCATATGCGAGCGACTCTTCCCTTCGCCCTGACAATCTGTTTTTGTCTCTTCAGCTGTTTGAACAAATCGGAAAGACGTTTCCCAGTGGATTTGGTTTTGGAGTTACGAAATGCAAAATCAAAAATCGCCATCTCGCGTGATTTATTACCCTACCATTGGAAAAAAAATCCAGGTCGTCAAAGTGGACTTCCCCTCTCTCGCAAATGGGAAAATACACAAGTTACATTCAATACAGACAAAGAGATTTTTTTAAACCATTCTTTGGATTCTCTTTTTTTTCCACCGGGCCAAGAGTATGAATTTAAGGTAACTAAAGGAGAATATGAATTTTCTTCCCTTATAGGTTTGTTAGGTGGAACGGAATACCAAACCCAAGTTTCAGGAAAGTTCAAAATTTATTCAGGAGAAACTCTTTTAAAAGAATGGGACCTTACCGGATTATCTAAGGAACGTTGGTTTTCAAAAAAAGAAATTTTAGAAATAAGGGAACAACAATTACTAAGATTAGTTTGGGAGAGTGCGGATAGTTATCTCTTTGTCGGCGAACCTTTGTTATATCAAAGAGAAGGGTTTGGTTTTGAAAGTCAGGAAACTAGAAAACCAAAGTCTGTGATACTAATTGTCATTGATTCTGCAAGAAAAGATTTTTTTGGGTCTTATGGTTACCCTCATTCTGTCACACCCGTGATGGATCAGATGGCAAAGGAGTCGGTGTTTTTTGAAAATCCTTTTGCAAATGGGAACTGGACCAAACCTTCGATGATGTCTTTTTTTCATTCGGAATATTCGTCTAACCTGGGTTTGGGGAATTCTTGGTTTTCGACAAAACCCTACCAAAGAAAAGTTTATTATGGAAAAAAAAGAGACAATTTAGCCAAAACATTTCGGGAAGCAGGATACTTTACCCAAACAATCATGAATAATGTTTTCTTTTTGGATTACACAACGGTTGGTTTGGATTTGGGATTTCACAACTCTTTCCAGGTGGGAATGGACATAGTGGATACCGAAGTTCTCACAAATAAAGCAATCCAGTTTGTTTCAGAATACAAAGATAGACCCTATTTTTTACATTTTAATTTGAATACGCCTCATGCCTCATATTCTCCACCTCCAGAAGATATGGCTGCAGTTCGATCGATCGTTCCTTCCCATCTGTTTTATCGATATGAATCTCCCGTGCAACGTTACCTCGGCGAAATGCATTATACGGACCGAGAAATTGGGAGGCTTGTGGAAAGGCTAAAGAAAGAAGGCACTTATGAAGAAACTATGATCATAGTGACCGGTGATCATGGGGAACTATTCAGTGCACACCACGATTATAGTTATCATTTCATTATGCAAACTCGGTTTGGTCATGGGGAAACTCATTATGATGAAGAAATCAATGTCCCATACTTTATCAAACTTCCTAAGTCTTTAAAAGAAAGTTTAGAATCTGACCTTGTCAAAAAGGCAAATGGAGGACAAATTCGAATTTCTGGCCAATCGTCTTTATTGTCGTTGGCACCAACCATTTTAGGATTTCTTGATTTATTACCTAAAAATTCTACTTACCAAGGGGCCGATTATTCGTCTTGCATTCGCATAACAAATATTTGTCCAAAAGAAGAGTTTATTTATACAGAAGGAAGAATGTCGGAATCAGTTCGGACGGAAAAATATAAGTACATTCGTAGGTATCCTGGTTTTACGACAGTTAGGCGAACATCGGCTGGTGAACCTCATACAATGGCCGAAGAGTTGTATGATTTAAAAAAAGATCCAGAGGAAAAAAATAACCTCAGTCCTTTGCCCGAAGGTGAGAGTCTTTTACAAACGGCAAGGTCAGACTTTCGCCGGGAAAACTTTTTAAAAAGAAACAATTTGCGAATTTTAATTCCACCTTGTTCGGAAGCACTTTGTCGTGATTTCCTTTCTTTGAATGTCCAAGGTTCCATTTATGATTGGGAGATCTCTCCTGCGATCCAACTTGGTTCCGGTTCCGCCAAATCCATTTCCTTACAAAAAGAATCAAAACCTTCTCAGACAACCCAAGGGGAGGAAGTGGTATTCAAAACAGTGAATCCAGAACTCGGTGCATTTTTTAGTTTTTCAAGGAATGGAAAAACGATTCCTGTTCGTTTTGGAAGGTATGGGTTGGAATACCAAAGGTCCATCACCAACATAGAAGACTTAATTGTATCAGAAAGGCAACCAGAAGGTTTTCCCACTTCTTCCTTGCCTTGGGTGTACAACGATGGTGCTTTTAGTGGAACGAGAGAATCGGATGTACAAAGAGAGATGGGCAAAGAGGTGAAAAAAATATTAGAAACCTGGGGATACATCCACGAATAATTGCTCGTATTGGCAAAGGGGTTTGGCTTACTTATCAAGACAATTGTATGAAAGACTTGTTTATTCCTCCGCGTTTTGAAATCCCAATTGCATTGGGATTGGATTTAGGTTTTCCCATTCTTTCTAAACTTCTCTTCAACATTGATGGGGTTGTGATAGATAAAGAAGATGAACTTCGCCTAAAAGAAATCAAAAACAAAAGGCTTATGTATCTTTCCAATCAACCAAGTGATTTGGAACCTATCATCGCATATTATGTTGCCAGCAAAATTGGAACACGATTTCATTTTATGGCTTCACGTAGCATTTTTAATTGGGGTTTTGGTTTGGTGGGAGAACTCATCAAACGTGTTGGGGCTTTTTCCGTAATTTCAGGATCTTTCAATCGTAGTGCAATCAAAACCACCAAACAGATATTATCCGAAAAAGATGGAAAACTGGTTATGTACCCGGAAGGAATGGTCTCTGGTGAAAATGATAATTTGGTATCATTTTTACCTGGAGTTGCACAAGTTTCTTTTTGGGGATTAGAAGCTGCTTTAGAAAAAGATCCCAATGCGGAATTATGGATCCAACCAACCTTTGTGAAATATAAAATTTCCGGCTCAAGGGATTCGATCCTAGCCGACATTGAAACTTCTCTTTCAAGAATCGAACGCAAATTAAAACTTTATCCAGGTGGAAGAACACTCCTTCGCCGATTTTTGACTGTGGGCCGAGTGATGTTAGAAGAAACTGAATTTGAACTGGGAATTCCAAGAGCTGAAACAGATGGGAAAGATTTTGATTATCGTTTGGGAAGGGCAAGACATACGGCTTTGAATTTGGCAGCTTCCATTTTAAATGTGAAGTTTCAAGAATCAGACAATGCCATTCAAAAGATTCGATTGTTATTCACTGCCTTGGATCGATTAGAAGCAGGGGTTCCTCTTTCTACAACTCCAAAACACCTAACAGATCAGAATATCCGTCGTGCCAAACAATTGGTGGATACTGCCTATGCGTTTATCATTACCAAACCAAAAAATTTAATCCAATGGCCATCTGCGGAACGTTTGATGGAATGGATTTGTAGTTTTGAAAAACATATTTTTGGAAAAACAGAAATGAGACCACGAAAGGCTCATGTGGTAGTTGGTCCTGCGTTTTCACTCGCACCATACTATCAAACGTATCAGTCTCAAAAAAAAGATGCCATTCAAAGTTTACTTTCAGAAATTCGCAAACAAATGGAATTACTGATGGAACGAGGCAAAAAAGAAAGTGAGCCTTTGGTTCCTCCGTATTCGGTGGGACTCGATTTGGAAATTGGTTAGTCCAAAACTAAAGTAATTTCTACTCTGCGGTTTTTATGCCGGTTCTCTTCTGTATCATTGGGTACGATTGGTACTTCGTCAGCATACCCTTTGAAGGAAATATGTTTTTCGTCCATCTTATGAAGATCAACTAACGAATGAAGTACGGACTTTGCTCTGTCTTCTGATAGTTTTTGGTTGTATTCTTTTTTTCCAATATTGTCTGTATGACCGGAAACTCGAATTTCTCTGTCAGGATATTTTTTTAGGATCTCCGCAATTTTTGTTACTGCGGTTTCTGCTTCGGGTTTTAGTTTGCTATCGTTAAAATCAAACAAAATAGAATCCAAAGAGAAAACAATTCCATCCTCGGAAGTTCGAACGGAAACGGGAAGGTTTTTTGGATCGGTTTTTTTCTCAGGAGAAGGGATTTCTCCCGTATCAGTAATCCTTCCTAAGTTTTCTTCATTTGGTAATTTTCCGTTGGTTTTATCTTTTGATGGATCACCGATTTTTGTTCCATTCAAATCACCGGTATATCCTACAATTAAATCTTCAAGTATATCTTCTCGAATGGATTCTTTATCTTTTGCATTGATTTGGTTACGAAGAAAATACACTCCTTTGATATGAAAATTTGCTTCTTGAACCGTTCCATTGGGATAGATGAATGTGTATGATAATTTTACTTCTTTAAACTCGGGAACACCGCGGCTGGCATTAAAAAAAACGGTTCCTGATGCAAATCCAAAAATTTTATACGGAACATTTGGTACCATCTTTTCCCCATCGGGTTTGTTATAAAAAATCGGATAGGTATAGGTGATCTTCTCACAATTGCCTTTATAATTTCCTTCTGACCAAGGAAAGACTCCTTGGAAGGTATATTCGGGAACCACTTTGACTCGGATGCGTTCAGAATTAAAATCAAACGATTCTTCTGCTGGTAATTTCCATACATCGGAAACAGAAACTGCTGTATCCGGAAAACTAGGAAAACTGCGAAGGTTTGGCATGATAAATTCATTAGGAACTTCGTAACGGCCATTACGAAAGAGAGTGAAATCTGATAAAAATTCTTTGTCTTTCCAGAAAGGTCCAGACGTTTTTCCGTAACGAAGATAGGTATCAAACCATGCATTCACCAAACAAGAGTCAGTTGAACATTTTTTAGGTTTCATGACCACTCTGTTTTTATCTTCTCTTTCCACTGTTTTTGTACCAACGCGGAAAAATACATCGTGGTATTCGTTTAGTTCCAATACTTGGTTTTCCTTCCATTTCCACTGGAAAGAGGTTTTGGACTGCGGGTCGGCCGAGGCCATGGCCATCGGAAGAATTGTTACAAAACTATAAAATACCAATCGGCGGAAGGTCATCACGAAACAAAGATCGGGGAATTTTTAGAAAAACTGATAGGGGAAATGGAAAAAACTAACGGTTTTTGCGATTGACGAAGGATGGATTTTTGGCTTTACCTGAATTACCATGAAAAACCTTTCTCTGCTTTTTTACATTTTGATTACAATCAACTTTGTCGCTTGTAAGGACAAACAAACCTTAAAAGTTGCAGGTTCCGAAACTATGAACAGTATGATGCGTTATTTAGGAGCTGAATATGAAAAGGTAAACTCTAATGTTCGTGTAACAGTCGAAGGTGGTGGATCCGAATCAGGAATTGACAGATTACGAAAAGGTGAGATCGATATGGCAGTTTCCTCTCGCGATTTAAACCAAGCTGAATTCGATGACCTTCGTAAAACGGGAAACTTAGAAAAAGTAAGATTGGCTTACGATGGTGTTGCTCTTGTTGTGAATCCAAAAAATTCTGTTTCAAAACTTGACTTGGCCCAAACTTCCGATATCTTTTCTGGAAAAATTAAAAATTGGAAAGAAGTTGGTGGAGTTGATGCCCCCATTTCGATTGTGATTCGGAATGATAAATCGGGAACTCAGGATTATTTCCAAAATCATATTCTCAAACGAAAGGATTTGGGTTTAAATGAGTTTAACGAATATAAATCCAATGTTTTTTCAAAAGATGCAAAAATCGTAAAAGACAATTCTGAAATGTCAAAATTCATCCAAGAAAATCCAAATAGCATTGGTTATATGGGTATGGGGTCAGCTCTTGTCGACAATAAAGACAAATTAAAGGCACTTGATTACGCAAAAATCAAAAAAGATCCTTATATTTCTCCTTCCGTTAGAAACGTATATGACAGAAAATATAAACTGGCACGTGAGTTATTTATCATTTATAAAACTGACCAAGGTGATAAAATTGATGCCTTTGTTACTTTTCTTACCAGCGAACAAGGGCAGGTTGCCGTTTTACAATCTGGATATTTAAGAGCATCACTTCCAGAAGTAGAAGTTTCTGCAGAGCCGGTGAAGTAGGTACGTTTTTCGATTTAAATTTCAAACAAACGTTTTCTTCGTTTGTTGTACTTAGTAAACTAAAACTCTATGATTCATTCGGTCCGCTATGTACAGTTGGCCGAATTTGTTGAAAAAAATTCCAGTAGGGGAATATAGACTTTTAGGTCCAATGACTCCTGCATTACAACTTCCTCCATTGTTTGCCACAGAACAGATTAGATCATTGAACTGACCAAAAACTGCGACAGCGGCAATCCCTTCTGTTTGGGTAGTCCTCGGATACATCACCACACGGTTGTTACCCGAATCTGATACAAAAAGATTATCACTTTGGTCTAAAGCTAATCCAGTCGGACCAGAAAGACTTGTTGGACCTGAACTACCACCACCGCATGTGATAAAATCTGGTTGGCCATACACTCGGGTGGCGGTTGTGGATCCTGGGGGAAAATATAGGATTCTGCTATTGCCATTATCGGAGATGTACAATCCACCTTCGGAATCTAAAACCATTCCGTTTGGACTACTCATTTTTATATTGGAACATCCAAATGAACTAGAGGTCAAATCTGGTTGTCCATAAACACGAGTAGCCGTAGTGGAACCGGCGGGAAAGTAAAGGACACGATGGTATGCAGATTCAGAAGTATACACTCCTCCGTCGGGAGCATGGATCACTCCCATTGGGGTACTTAAGGTAGTAGCACTAGCAAGTCCTGCCGAAGAACTAGTATACCCAGGTTGTCCATAAACTGCAGAGGGAATCGAAGTGTTTTTGGGAAAATGCAAAATGCGATTGTTTCCCATATCCGCTGCATACAATCCGTTGTCTTGGTCAATTCCTATTCCGCGAACACTATTTAGGGAATTTTCACTCACAGCAGTACCAGCACAGGTTCCTGCGGAGGCTCTATTGATCACATCACAAGTAGAATCACCAAATTGTCCGTACACTCTAGAAGATATATTTATGTTAGGTGGATAGTATTGGACGCGGTTCACTCCGGAAATATAAACGCCTCCTGAGGTATCCACAGTCACCCAATAAGGGGCGCTTAGATTTTGGCTAGATGCAACGGCACTGATTGCACAAGCCCCTGTATTATAAGTAGAACCACAAGTAAATGACCCGTATTGTCCATAGACCATGGTTGCACTTGTATCTACAACTTGAAGTGTGATGGTAAAAACGGCATATCCGGGATTACTTCTTGTAATGGTAATAGGAGTATTTTCTGTGATTGCAGCAGTGGTACCTTTAATTTCTCCCGAAAATGAATCAAAACTAAGCCCGACAGGTAATGTTCCTTGCACCGAATAACTAGAATTAGATTTATATCTAGGAATGATGGAAACTGGAAAGTTTAGATACAATCGGTATTTTGAAAATTTATACTCAAATGGGGGAACATTTACTAGATTATTTCCACAGTAGTGGGACTCAGCGGTAGTGGCCGATTGGAAAAATAAAGAGGAAAGATAGGAATCTGATTTTGGATCACAGAAGTTATTGAGAGATTCCGGTTTACAAAAGCTCGATATTAAAATTGGGAATAATAAAAATAAACTTTTGAGTTTGTATGGAATTTGCATTAGATAGGTTTTATTAAAATTTCAGCAAAATGTTATATGGATAGTTTATAATAAGTGAATTTACTATTGTTATAAATTGAAAATAATTTATCAACAAAAATTAAAAATGCTTTTGGTAAAGGTTTAGAGTTTTTTACATGTATGAACGGGTGGTTTTGAATTTTATGGACCATTCAATCTATAAAATTATTGTTTTCTAATATGAAACATAATTTAGGTTTAGGAAAATTCCTGAAATAATTCACAATACGGTTTTCTTGGAAAATTCAGGAAACCACCTTCTTACGAATGTTATTTTTTAACAAAACCGTTAAAAACGGTGAAATGCACTTTTTAGAACATTTTTAGCGGTAATTTTAAATTTTTTCACAAGCTAATGAAAATTAACTGTCTTCCTAGTAATTCATATCTTCAAGATCGTTTTCAAATCTATCAATTTTTTTAGGTTAAAAAAACATGCGAATCGAAAAACAAACTTTCCTTCTTGCCTTTCTCATTCTATTCACTCACAATTGTGTTCTGTTTTTACCCAATGGTGGTGGTGAAGCAGGCTTTAATCCATTTACCTTTCTTCTAGGTCTTGTTGGGGGTAATCCCGCTTCCTCTCAAAACCTAACTCCAGGTGCCACCATTGATCTGTCAGGTGATGGTAAAACAGACGGAACCTTTGTCGATTCTGATGGAGATGGTGTTTCTGATGGAATCAACCTTACCGGTGGAACCACTCCCAATTTAATCCTCATCGATACCAATGGGGATGGGATTCCCGATGCTGTTGATTCCAATGGTGACGGACTCCCTGATTATTATATTAGTCCAAACCCTCCTGGTTTTCTCACAACAGGACCTGGCGGAACAGGAAACCCTGTGGTCGTCATCGTGGATGCAAATGGCAATCCACTTGGCTTTGATACCGATGGAGATGGAACACCGAATGATACTGCGATTGTCACGATCCTTGGTGACACAACACCCCCAACTATCACCAGTTCCTTGTTAACTGGAACTTTTTCCACGACTCAAACCACAACTCTTACTTGTTCCGACAACAAAGCTCCAGGATCCATTGTTTATACTTTGGATGCATCGACTCCTAGTTTCTCTCCAAAACATGGAACCATCATTGCAAAATCTTCCAAGGCAGTTTCTCTTTCTACAGAAGGAAGTCATACCCTCCAAGCCATCTGTCGTGACTTAGCAGGAAATCTTTCTGCACCGATAAACATTGTTTATACGATTGATACTAAAATCCCTGCACTCACAATTGTAAGCCAATCGGCAACAGCTATCAGTTCTTCTGCAGGCGCAATATCTAGTTCTACTGCGACTTGGAGATCGGATCGCTCTGGGTCTTTCACTATTCGAGAAGGGAGTTCTTGTGATTCAGGAACCATTGCTACGACGGGATCTGCTACTGCCAATGTAGACCAGGGGTTTCTTCGTTCCCATACTCATTTTACAAGTGAAGGCATAAAGATATACCGCATCTGTGTAACCGCTTCGAATGGACTGACAGGATTTGTTTCTGTTAGTTTGCAACGAGATGATGCAGCACCGGTTGTCACAGCATCTCCTGGTGCGGGAAGTTATGGAGAAGCAACCTCTGTTTCTCTATCTTGTTCCGATACAGGTGGTTCTGGATGTGAGCAGGTTGCTTATGCTGTCCAAGCTGGTTCCGCACCGTCAATTCCTGCCATCCAAGGAACGACTGGAACGGTAAGTAGTGGAACTTTATACGCAAGCGCCATAGCCATGACCGATGGAGCTGTCACCTATATGAAGTTTGTGGCTCGAGACAAAGCGGGAAATGTTTCTAGTGTGAATTCTCAAAACTATACTGTGGACACACAAGTGGCCACGATCACCGTGAATTCTCACACGGCAGCCATCAATGGATCTTCGTATCTATCTTTAAGCTGGCAAAGTTCCAAAGCTGGAGCCTATCAGATCCGTTTGGGTGGATCTAGTTGTGCCAATGGTACGGCATTAACCAATACAGGCAGTAACGCCAATGTATCTGGAAATGTGGCTGCCACAACTGACATCACTTCCACGATTGCCAATTCTCATTTTACAGAAGGAGACAATACCATCCGTATTTGTGTCGCAAACCTAATTGGTAGTTTTGGATCCACCTCTCGTACGACAAACAAAGACAGTACAGCTCCTGTAGTTACGATGGCCTCTCCTTCTGGATCGGGACCATTTGCATCGGGAACCCAACTCCAACTCAGTTGTTCCGACACTGGCGGATCTGGATGCGATAAAATCATTTATACCTTGAATGGCACAGAACCCACGTTTGACGGTAGTGGTGCTGTGACCAATGGTACAGTGTATTCTTCTCCGGTGGCACTTGCCAATGGTAGCAACCAAGTGAAATACTTGGCTCGTGACGTAGCGGGAAACATCAGTTCAGGTGGAAATCAAAGTTTTGATATCGTTGGTCCTCCGGATGCTCCTGCTTTTGTAGAAGCGCAAGCGGGTGGAACCAGTGCTGTTGTGCAGTGGTGGCATGTGACTGGAGCCACATCGTACACAGTGTACTATAGCACAAGTCCCGGTGTAACAACGGCTTCCACTAGTTTTGGACCTGTGACAGATCCTTATGTAACAATTACTGGACTGGCAGGTGGGACATTGTATTACTTTCGAGTAGTTGCTAGTAATGCAGCTGGAACAAGCGGAGTTTCGTTGTTAGAAGCGGGGGCGTTAACGACCGCTGCACCACCAGGGACGAGTCTGATAGGTAATAGGATTGATGTTTCAGCAGGTCAAATAATATATGAAGATTATTTCCCAAGCATGACTATAGATGATGTAAATCAAAAACTGTATGTGTCGACATTGATATCTAATGATGAAATAAGATTAATTCGTTGTGAATTAAATGGTACAGATTGTACGTTTACTGTTTTGTCAAAAGTAATCCCAAACTCACATTTTTGGTCAATGAGAACAAGAGTTGTAGTAGATCCAATTAATAAGAAAGTTTTAGTGGTAAATAATCTAGGATTGCAGCCAGGTTTGTTTGTTTGTGAACTTAATTTATCAGATTGCAATTTTCAGGATATATCAGTTGGTCAAGGGTATAACTCTGCTTCACTCAATAGTATAAAAGCAATAATAGATCCTATAAACAATAAACTATTGGTTATTGCACGAAATTCAACTCAAAACTCCCTTGGGCTTTTTCGATGTGATTTATCAGGTATTAATTGCATATATAGGATTATAACTGGTTCAGTTTACAATTCATATAATAGTTTAATTATTGATAATAAAAATAACAAATTGTTGGTGGTGCTACCATATGACGGATTAAGATATTATTTATTTAGGTGCAATCTTGATGGAACAAATTGTACAAATAGAAATATTTCCACCAATCTAGGAACTGATTCTGGATATTACCCAAGTATTTCTATAGACTATGTTGATAGCAAGTTGTTAGTAGCTACGGCAGATTCAGGGAACAGTGGTAAACTAAATTTTACTAATTGTAATTTAGATGGATTAAGTTGTTCACATAGTGATATATCGACTCAAACTGGTCAAGGAACTCATTCAGGTCGAACACCAATTTTAAACATTGATTACCATAACAGAAAAATCTTAATTGTAACAAAAAATCAAGCTAACAATTATAAGCCGTCTTTGTTTCGATGCGATATGGATGGTAAAAATTGTTCGCATACTGATTTATTCAATTTCCTAGGTAATGAAAGTAATGTGGACGCCGTATTACCTGCATCTGAACCTGCTGCTATTTTAGATCCAAAGAATGGAAAACTTTTGGTTTTGTCTTTTTCTACTTTTGGTGGACGTAAGCATTCATTACTTATCTGGTAACTCCTCCCCGCGCCAGGGATCCGAAGGGCTTGGTCTCACCTGATGCAGGTGAGACGGGAGCGTAAGCGCACCCCGGAGGAGCCCGGTCGCTGTTTCAATTAGATTGGTATCATCTAACCAATGCGAGGCGCCCAAATGAATCACTTAGATCATTGTAAAATTTATTTTCTTAACTTTTGGTGGCCGAAAAACAGATGATAAGGTAAGGAAATAAATTTCTCTAAAGCGTAGAATCCGTACCTTCCAACTTTGCAACATAAGGTAGATTACGAAATCTACCTTTATAGTCCAAACCATAACCCACAAGAAAATCGTCCTCGATGATAAATCCTGGATAATCAACGGGAATGTGTGGATTAGCTTTTGATTTTTTCCAAAAGAGGGCAGCCACTCTTAAGTCTTTTGGGTTTTGTTTTCCTACTTCTTCTAACAAGTATTCTAAAGTTTTTCCTGTATCTACGATATCTTCCACAAGAAGGACTGATTTATTTTGAACTGAATGTTTTAGCTCTTTGGTGATTTTTAAATCTCCAGATGAAGTCGAATCTCCATAAGATGATGCTGCCATAAAGTCGACCTCGTGCGGAATGGCAATGCTACGGCAAAGGTCAGCAGTGAAAATAAATCCACCGTTTAGGATTCCAATCACAACTAAATCTTTACTTAAGAAATCGCGAGAAATCTCTCTGGCGAGCTCTTCTACCCTTTGGTGGATTCGTTCTTCTGAATATAAAGGTTTCATTCTTTGCCTATTTGCCCGGGGATCCAGAATACCGACAATTGGCAACTGCCCCAGCTAAGATCTTTCCATGAATCTTTTGAAAAACTCAAGCCGAGAAATGCGGCCGTCGGAAATTTCTGAAAGTGAGAAAACTCTGATTCACCAAACAGGAGGGAACTTCCTAAGTCCTCTAACCCTGGATTGTGTCCGACCAAACAGACGGAACGTACGGCCGGGGAGAGTCCTTGTAGCAAAAAAAGGAGATCCTCTTTCTCAGCATCATAAATGGATTCGCGAAGTTCAGGTTTGGGGAACCGAAGGATTTCTTTACGAAGGGAAGAATAGGTTTTTAAAGTTCGTTCTGCCGGTGAGACAAAACATTGATCAAATTCAAAACGACTTTCTTTTAAATAATCTCTTAGGGCTTTGGATTGTTCTTTCCCTCGGCGGGAAAGGCTGCGATCCAAATCAGAATCATAAGGTTCATCCCATTCTGATTTGGCATGGCGAAGTAAATAGATTTGTTTCATAACAATATACTAATCGAAACAAATGACTGAGAAATCACGAATTGACTATTTTTGTATTTCTTTTTCGTACTTGGAAATGAGCTCGTTATTGTTTTTACAAGAAAACTTTGTCCGCATTTGGTTGAGATGGTATTCCACAGTTTTTCTAGACTTTTGGATTCGATCTGCCACTTCGTTTTGAGATAAACCTTGGACGAGTAGGTTGAGAATTTCCATTTGAAAGGCAGAAAATGGAAGTTGTACTTTGCTCACTCCCTCGGAAATAAATGAACCACCTTTCATCACAAGTGTAATGACTTCGGGAAGTTTGGAGATAGGATCTGACTTTAACATATACCCATCAGCCTTGGCTTTGATGGCATCTTCTACATAGACACGGCTTCCATGTAAAGAAAAGATAATGACTTTTGTTGGTTGGTGTTTTTCTTTAATTTCACGCAATACATCGATACCATTTCGGTCAGGTAAATCGATGTCTAAAACCAAAATATCAATGGGATTCGATTCTAAAAAATGAAACAAATCGGCTGCCGTTCGAAATTCTCCGGCAAGAGAAAAGAAAGGATTGGATTTCAGGATAGATATGATTCCTTCAGTGACAACGGAATGATCTTCTAAGATGGCAATTTTTATGGATTCCACAGCCTTATGATTCTCAGAGTATTCTTCTCATCCATCCAAAAATCTTTCTGGGACTTACTTATTTTTTGTAGATATCCCTTAATTTTCGCAGTTGTCATCATTGGCACCGCCTCCTGCCGGTTTGACGCCTACCCAACCTTACTGGCAAAAGATGGTGTTTTGGATGCGAGAGTCGCAGACTTTTCAGGGGAAACGATAAACCTGACTGGGAATTGGGAATTTTATTGGAATGAGTTTTTGGATCCCACCACGGAGTTACCGAATCACAAATCTTATCTTAAAGTAGGTGTTCCTTGGTTTTCCCAAGAGAATGAAGATGGGGAATTGTATCCAAGTTTTGGTTTTGCCACCTATCGCCTAACAGTTCTTTTGCCGGACAATACTTCTGAAAATGAACCTTTTGCCATTTCGGTTCCTGTATTGCATAGTGCGTATCAAATTTATGTGAACGGAAAATTGGTTGGTGAAAATGGAACCATTGCAAAATCCGCAGAACAACACAGACCTTCTTTTCA
This sequence comes from Leptospira mtsangambouensis, assembly GCF_004770475.1. NCBI lineage: Bacteria > Pseudomonadati > Spirochaetota > Leptospiria > Leptospirales > Leptospiraceae > Leptospira > Leptospira mtsangambouensis. Next base: position 140,144 of record NZ_RQHK01000017.1, on the reverse strand, counting down.
TTCCAAAATTATTCCTCTCACTGGAGTCTCCAAAAAAATAAACCTGGTCATTCATATTTCCAATTTCTCTCATAAGTATGCAGGGATACATGGAATCATTCGATTAGGAAAACTTCAAAACATCATAAGTATATGGAATGTAAATTTTACAATTTCTTGGATCATTATGATCTTCATGTTGTTTCTTTCCATCTATCATGCCTTGGTTTATTTTATCAATCGTTCAGAAAGAAATGCACTTCGTATGACCTTTGTTTATTTGGGGATTCTCATTCTCTCTTCCACATTGATTGAAACAAGAGTTTTGTTTAATCTTCTTTCAGATGATTATTGTATGGCATTGTTTCGATTTTCTCGAATTGGATTTGTTTTGGTTTTATACTTCGGTGGTTATGTTGTTCTTAATTTAGCACAAATGCGTTTTTTCAAACGAATCTTGGTTTTGCTAAAACTGTATACATTGAGTTTTTTAGCCGTAGTTCTATTGACTCCGGTTTCTTATCTTTCGAAACTTTCCTTTTATTTCGAGTTTACTTCTGTTGTGTTTGTATTTTTGGGACTGTTTTCTGTCTCTCTTGCTCTTTATTTCCAACGAAAAGAAAGTAGATTGTATTTCTTTAGTTTGTTACTAGCCATTATCGGTGGCCTAATCGACATTTTTTTAATAACAAATCCTAATTTTGGATATAGGCCACTTGGACTTGTTTCTTTATATTTGTTTATTTTTCCGCAAACATTGGGTGTGACTTTAGGGTTAGTTCGTGTTTATAAAAGATCCGAAACCTTATCAAAAGAATTATATAAACGAAAAGAAGCCCTCGAAAAAAAAGTAAAAGCACGTACGATGGAATTGGAAAAGGCAAATCGTTGGAAGGCAAACTTCGTTTCTTTAATTTCGCATGACTTACGTTCGCCTCTGAATAGTGTGAATCAAATTTTGGATGTAATCGATTTTAGTTTTAGCGAAACAACCGAAGAAGAAAAAAAGAAATTTTTAGAAATTTGTAAAACAGGCGTCACACAATCTCTTCGTATGTTGGAACAATTATTGGATGTAAGTCGGTTTGATGCCTTTGGAACCAAACTCATTCAAACTCGGTTTTGTGTGAACGAACTACTGAACGAAATTATTGAATCAGTAGAACCATTGGCCACACTCAAAGGGATTCGAATCCAAAAAGACACTCCCATCCAAGCAGAAATCATTGCTGACCGCACTTTGATTGGCGAAGTATTTAAAAATATCCTTACCAATTCTATTAAGTATTCTTATCTGAATTCGGAAGTTTGGGTTGGTCTTTCTTATAAAGGGAAATGGCTTTCTGCAGAAATTCGGGACCGGGGTTTAGGAATGAGTGAAGAACAAATCCACCGGCTCACCGGCGAAGAAACAATAAAAAGTATGCCAGGTACTGCAGGAGAACGTGGTACGGGGCTTGGTTTACAATTATGTACAAATATTTTGGAAGCACACTTTGGAAAACTTCGAATTAAATCAGTTTTAGGTGTTGGTTCTGCCTTTGAGATTTCTTTATCAAAAAGCACAAAATCTGTGTTACTTGTAGATGATTCTGGTAATTTTAGATCAGACCTAGCTGAGGTTATGCGAAGAAATCAATGGATTGTGATTGAAGCTGGAAATGGGGAAGAAGCTTTGTCACATTTATCAAGAATCACTCCAAGCCTTATCATTACCGATTTGCATATGCCTGGAATGAATGGGATTTCATTAATTCACGAGTGGGAAGGGCGTCGTAACCAAAACCAAAAAATACCCATCATCTTAGTCAGTTCGGATGCCCCGCTTTCCGGCGGTGATAAGTTTTTGGAAGAAGAAGGTTTAGAAACCATAGTTTCTGCTTATTATTCCAAAATGTATAAGGCAGAGGACCTCTGCCAACAAATAGAAGCGATTTTAGAGTAACACTCGTTCCATGTGATTTTTGATATGAAGGCTATGTGCTACATCATATTCTTCTTTTGTGAGTTCACCATAAGCAAAATGAGGTCGTAGAGAAGACTCTTTTGTTTTGGAAAAATCATCGATGGCTTTGATGAGCCTTGTGATCCCAACTTTTAATTCAGTGGCATTGGAAATTTCCTCCGCGCCGGGAATGGGTTCTTCTAAACCATGATTCATTTTATTTTTAAAAGCAAATACAGAAAATGCAATTTTTCCGACAGAACCTCGGAAGAGAGATGATTTCATTTCAGGATACCCATTCAGTGAATACTCAATGCTTTGGGCACAATGGGTGAAAACTTTTCCAGGACTCCAGTTTCCAGCAATTTGAATTCCTTTGGGATCGGATTGTAATCCGACGAGTAAAACGCGAAGGTCAGCAAGGTCATCCGCTTCCAACCAAGGAGAGACTTTTGTTTGAGTGGATTTGTCCTCATCCTGTTTGGATTCACTTTGTACAGGAAATTGGAGTGCGGTATACAACAAGGCAGATCGTTTGATAAACTCTTTTCGTTTCATTAGAATTTTCCTTTTAATGCGACTGGTTTTTCCGGTTTGGAACGGAGTTTCATATTTAAGAATTCAACAATCACTGAAAAACACATCGCAAAGTAAATGTACCCTTTCGGAATGTGTAATTCAAATCCTTCTCCAAGTAAAGCCACTCCAATCAAAATTAAAAAACTTAAAGCTAAAATTTTGATAGTTGGATGTCTGTCGACAAAATCAGAAATACTTCCACTAGATAATAACATAAATCCTACAGATAGAACAACGGCAACAATCATCACTCCTAATTGGTCTGTCATTCCCACTGCAGTGATCACTGAGTCCAAAGAAAATACAATGTCAAGAATCATTATTTGAATGATGACTTTTGAAAATGAAACTCGTTTGGTTGATTCTTCACCTAACTCAGATTCTCCTTCTAGTTTGTGATGAATCTCTGTGGTAGACTTAGCAATTAAAAAGAGTCCTCCAAAAATCAAAATGAGATCACGGCCACTGATGGAATGGTTCAGAATCGTTAAGATTGGATTTGTGAGTTTCATAATCAGTGAAAGAGAAAATAACAAAAGGATACGAGTGAACATGGCAAGTAAGAGGCCAATTTGCCTTGCTGACTTTTGTTTGGTTTTTGGCAATCGAGAGGAGAGGATGGAGATAAAGATGATATTGTCGATGCCAAGGACAATTTCCAAAGCAGTCAGTGTCAATAGTGCAAACCATACTGAGGGATCGGAGAGAATTTCTATCATAACGTATCCCAAACTGATAAAATCAAAAAAGGAATCAATCTAAATCCGTACAACGTTTTCCATAAAGAGACTAACGACGATAAAAATACCAACCTTCACATTCTTTCACCAAACGAACTCCTTTCCAAAGGTCCAAATGTTCTTTGGTTTCTGTGATCCCCCAGGAAAATTCTCCAAAAGATTTTTGTTCTAATCCCTTGTCCCAAGTTCGGTTGGAAACCCAAGGGTAGTAGATCCCTTCTTTTGTGAATGGAACAAGAATCCAATTTTGGTTGGAAAATGCGTAAACATACTTAATTGGCCAGTAGGTAGAAGCACCAGAAACTTGAGGATCAAATTGGGAAAGGCAATCCATCCGGTGCAAACGTTTGGTTTCTCCTTCATTTACTTTTTGAGTTAATGTTGGATAACGATCATTGTAAAAGAAAACCATTCCTAAAAATACAATGAATACTGCCACGGAACGAAGGATAGGAATGATTGTAACAATTCGGTAGATAAGGAAAAAAATACAAAAAACTAAAAAATAGAGATAACGAAAGTTTGGTTCTATTTGAAAAATAAATAACGCAATGACTGAGAGAAAAGGAGAAAGGAATAAAACTAATTCCAAAAATAAATTTTTTCCCTTGGGCCGAAATACAGAAATCAAAATGTAGAAAATAAGTAAAACAAGATACCAATCAAACCATTCGGCAAATATCGGATGTTTGGTGATAGATTCAGTTAACCCCGAAACCCAAGAACTTGGGTCTTTTAAAACCAAACCTTTTGCTGATTGGATTCTATCCATTGTGGGTAGTTCTTTTGAAGTAAAAATTCCAATCCCACTTAGGCGTAAACCTTGTTGCCAAACTTTTCCTAAACCAAATCCAATGAGAACCAAACCAATGGGAAAAACGGATTTTTTTTCCAAATGAACGAGAGCATATACTAGTAAAAATGGAGCAATATGGACAAAAAACCAATATTCGGAAATCCAAATGAAAGACAAAACCAAAAGGAATCGAATCATCTGAATTCGATTTTTTGGATCCCAATTTTGGATTTCGTAGATTGTGTAGGCGGCAAAAATAAATATAACCGCATGGAAACTCGGAAAATAAAACTGTCCGAGGCTATTGGGCAAAACACCGGCTAAGGCTAAAAATCCCAAAGAAAACAAATACGAAACTTTGTTTGGAATTCCCAAGGTTTTGGCCAAAACAAAGGGCATCAAAAAATAAAAAAAACCAAACACCCAATGGAACCAATAAACTGAATGGAAAAGCGGGTAAATCAGAACCGATAGGACAATTTCTGGAAATAAACTGGAACAAGGAGGAAGGTTCCAACCACGAACCTCGGCAAAGCCACCAGTCCAAAAATCCCGCGCAAAAAGATAAGGATATAAAATATCGCTATCGGTTCCTTCTCCCAAATGGTTTTCATAAATGGCATCAAAAAACAAATGAAAGGTGCCAAATAAAATTAGTAAGATTAGGATTGGTTTTATCAATCGCCGCATCATTCGAATATCACCAGTTATCTAAATTAAATCCACCAACATAAATGATCCAATCACTTAACAAAGTTTAAATCAAAATCAGTTTCAACATATGTTCCAGTTGGATTAGTAACTTGGACATTTCCTTTCAAACGTTTTGAATCGTTCTGGAAAATCTAATTCCACTAAGATTCGTTTGTCGGCAATAAAGGGATGAGGGAACTCCAATCGTTTCGCAAAAAGCAAAAGTCCATATTGGGTATAATCTTTTGCCGAACGAGAATACAAAGTATCTCCCACAACGGGACAACCCACCTTCGCCATATGAACACGGATTTGGTGGGTACGACCTGTTTCAAGCCCTAGTTTCATCAAACTAAATTTACGCCCTGTTTGTGTTTGGACAATTTTTTCAGTTTGGTAATGGGTGACGGCCATCCTTCCATCTTCTCTCACGCACATCTTCACTCGTTCCACGGGATGACGGCCAATCGGTAGATTGATCGTTCCTTCTGATTCCACTGGAGCTTGGAGGACCCAAGCGTAATAAGTTTTTTCAACTAACCTATCTTGGAACATTTTGGAAAGGGCAGCATGGGCACGATCGGTTTTGGCAATGATGAGAACACCTTCTGTGGGTTTGTCTAAACGATGGACAATCCCTGGACGACGTTCACCACCGGTAGCCGAAAGATTTTTAAATTGGTGGAGGAGTCCATTCACAAGAGAAGGTTGGTCGTCTCCAGGCCCACTATGGCAAGCAATCCCGGCTTTCTTATGGATAACCATAAATTCGTCCTCGTCATAGAGAACAGGAATGTCCATGGGGATGGGTTCGAGTCTTGAGGGTGGTCTTGCGATCACATCCACGACATATTCTTCGCCAACGGTCACTTTATATCCATTTTTATGGACAAGTTGCTCTTTGGTTTTGTTTGTCACAAATCCAGAATCAATCCACTTTTGAACAGTAGAACGGCTGAGATCGTCTCCGGCATTGTCTTTTAGAAAGACATCCAGGCGACTTTGGTCATAATCTTCGGAAACGGTTACAAATATTTGCATTTTCGGTTGTTATCTAATGAAAAGAACTAAACTATGGAAACATTAAGGTAGGTCAACTGATGAAAAAAGGATTTTTTTTAAGCCTCATCCTCCTCGCAGGTCTTTCGCTTTCATTAACGAATTGTTCGTCTTCTGAAGAAAAAGAAACTCCGAAAGACACAACTTCCACTATGGGAACAACATCCACTGTATCTTCCAGAGATCTCAATGCAGCTCTTTTGGATGAAATCAATGTAGCACTCAAAGACTACCGTTATCCAGATGGTGTTCGTCGCAGAGGTTTTAGCTACAAACAAGCGGACATCCAAGCAGAAGATTTCAAAACTTGGGCAAAAGACAACGTTTCTTACATCAAAGACGCTCTTGCAAAACTTCCTGAAGGATACGCTTTAGAAGTAACTGGTCATGCGGATGCATCTGGTCCAGAAGAAGCAGAAGGTGCTAAAAAAGGAAACGGATACTATTCACAAATTCGTTCTGATGCTGTGAAAGATGCTCTAGTAAAACAAGGAATTCCTGCTGACAGAATCGTTACAAAAGCTTCCGGTTCTTCTAAGCCAATTTCTGGTTTTGATGAAAAAGACGCGATCAACCGTCGTGTGACTTTCCAAGTCGTTTCTAAATAAGAAAGTAACCTTTCTCAATTAGAGATCTTTCTCTAAATCAAACCCACCATTTGGTGGGTTTTTTTATACCCATCCATTTTTTATAAAGAAAAGTTATCTTCCCGTATCGATTTGGGCGCCTCGTATTGGTTATGCGAATAAAAATTCCATTCTATCTCGACCGCGCTATCCGCTCCAATCCTTCGGATTTCCGCTTCTATCGCCACTTCGATACACTCAGCGCAAATGGCGCAGGGGTGGAAACTAACAAGAAAATGGTTATCTTTTTTGGAATTTTCTTATCGTATGGTTGTTAAAACAACTGTAAGATGATGCAAAACCAGTTTTATTCAAATACCACAGACAATGGAATTCCTACTTCTTTTTTGATTATGGCTCGGGAAAAGGCAGTGGCCATTCGCCAAAAAGTTAATGAAGAACTGATCAAACGTGGAGTGACCAGCCTATGAAGACCATCTTAGTCATATTACTAGGCACATTTACTTTTTTCGGTTGTTATGCGGATTCAAAAAATGGCTACACGTATGGAATTCCCAGTGACCAATTATCCACGTATCTATTTTTCTTTGTGGTTCCCAATTTGGACTTTAACCAATTCTGTCCACCAACCGAACAAATTCCTATTTTAGAACCTGGAACATACAGTCGTTATATGGCAGCAGGAGATACTTTTATTTTTGATAACCGAGCAAGGTTTACACAGACGGCTCCTGCTGGAGAGACTAGATTTTTTACTTTTACAATTCAGGAAAGTCCAGGACAGAATATCAAACTAACTTCACCAGCTTGTGGAGATAGTTCCTATGAATCACCATCTTATGGCGATTCTGGACTATCAGGACAAATGGAAACAGTCTATATCGAATTACGAACTCCTCCTTTTTCAGCCAAACGATCATCTTTTTTCACGAAGCTTAAGGCGGTTTCTGTATCCGGAAATATTTCAATTACAACACCGACGGCAGCAGATCCAGAAAATGCCCATTAATAGATAGGTTACAATCATTATGAAACAAAATAAAAAATTTAAAATCTTCTTGGTTTTCCTTATGAGCTTTCTTTTTGTTACTCAAACCAATGCAGATAAGAATGCATTTAATTTCATCATAAAAGATTCATACTTTAATTACAAAAATTTTGTGGAAATTACAAATTGCAATACTCAATTTGATGAGTTTCATCCAGCTTCCTTTGAACCCAATAAAACCTTTTTAACCTTTTATGGAGACAGTCTGGGTGATTTTGTGGATGTACCTTAGTTTGTATATTTTGATTGAAACAAATTCTTTACGATGACAAACTCTATACCGGAATCTGGGATCTATCATGCCAAACACTGCTCTCGAATACATCCAATCCTTACCAGAAGATCGAAAAGAAGCTTTCCTCAAACTTCGAAATACAGTCAAAAAAAATCTCCCCAAGGGTTTTGAGGAAACCATCCAATACAAAATGATTGGTTATGTAGTGCCTAAAAAAACATATCCTGCGGGATATCATGTAACACCGGAACTAGCTCTTCCCTTTCTCCATATTGCTTCCCAAAAGAATGGACTTGCTCTCTATCATATGGGAATTTATGCCGATCTAAAATTACTCAAATGGTTCCAAACCGAATATCCCAAACATTGTAAAACTAAACTGGATATGGGAAAAAGTTGTATTCGTTTTAAAAACTTAGATGATATTCCTTGGAAATTGATTGGGGAACTGGTGTCGAAGATGAGTCCTAAGGATTGGATTCAGATTTATGAAAAAAATCTGCCAAGTTCAAAACGAAACTAAGGGAAAGTTGTAAACTCGTTCTCGACATTTAAAATGAAAAGATAAATCAAACAATGAATACTGTAACTTATTCAATGAACTCGAATCGTGTTTTTAATCTGAATGTTTTAGATTTTCATTAGGGAGGTTTTATTTATGGTTTTTTTGATTATCAAATACTTAGTCACTGCTGCACTTGTTGTCATCATTTCGGAAGTGGCAAAACGAAATGATCGTGTAGGAAGCCTCATCGCATCTCTTCCATTGGTTACCATTCTTACATTGTTTTGGTTAAAATTTGAAAATGCAGGTAGGGAAAAAATTTCGAACCATGCCTATTATACTTTTTGGTTTGTGATTCCAACTTTACCTATGTTTTTATTATTTCCAAAACTAAATGCTACTTTCGGGTTTTGGGTCGCCATGTTCTTCAGTATAGTTTTAACTATTGTTTTGTTTTATCTATATCAGTTGGTTCTAAATCGATTCGGAATTCGTTTGTTATAAGGTAAGTTCTATGGTTTCAATTTTGACTTTTTGTAATATCATTTGATCCCTGTTGCCAAAAAAAGCGAAGCATCTTCCTTCATAAAAATATTTTTTCCATGATGAAATGTTTTCTTATTTATATTCTGAAACCCAACTTCAGAAAATAAGGACTTAATTTCTAAATCGGTAAATCCGTTATGCACTTTCGGATGGTAAATCTTTTCATTTTTATCAAAATCAACAAGGATGATCTTTCCTTGGGGATTTAGGATTTCATAAAAAAACTTTAAAATCTTTTTTGTATCGGGGATATGCAATAGAACCAAAGAAACCAGTAAAATATCTGCTTTTTTTGTTTTTGATTTTTGCAGAAAGTTGGAGTGGATTACCTCTGCATTCTGTATATTTGTTCTTTTGATTTTTTCTCGGACAATGTCTAACATGGGTTCTGATGCATCAATCAAAAGTACATGTTACACTAAAGATGTTAAGGTAAGGCCGACAAGACCCGTGCCACAACCATAATCAAATAAAGTTTTTGATTGGCTCTCTTGGCATTCCGCCTGGACCTCACTCGTTATGATTTTTGCTAATTCTATTCTTTCGTTTGTATCATACTCTTTTGCAAGTTGGTCAAAAACATTTGTTTCCATCCTATTTTAGACAACAATGAACCATATGAATCCATCCTAGTTCCCAAAAGATTCCTTAAAAACTGACCATCATTCCCAAATAAATCCCACGCAAACGATCAAAGTTTTCTGATTTTTTCGGCAGGTTCCATTCCCAATTGTCTGTCACGGAAGGATTCTGTGATCCTAAATTTGCAGTGTTACGGCTAAACTGAATTTCATTGTAATGCAAATAGGAGAACTTAGAAACAATCATATTATAACCCACAAAAAATTTCATATTAGGATGAAAGGAATAGGAGAGAGAACTATCCCATTCATAACCGCGAAAGATTCCTTCTGTTCCTGCGGTGGATAGAGAATATTGGAAACGGTCTTCCATTAAGTTGGGTTGTTTGAAAAACCGAGTGCCTTGTGTGTAGAATACATCCATTGTTAGGTGGAATGACAATTCTTGGGTGAGTTGGTAGATCGTTTGGGCTGAGACTTGCGGCCCATAGGTAAAAAAGTATTCTTTGAAGGTCCCTTGTCCTAAATAGTTTCCATAGAGATATCTGTTGATATTACGAACCCCACCTCCCAGATACAATTTCCAATCTTTGTTAAGGAAAAATGTTTGGTAAAGGTTCAGTTCAAACTCAGAGCGAGCCGTCGGAGAAAGATAAAACCGGGATACATTTCCACCTTGGGCCGACTGTTGGTAAAGTAGGGTATTTGCATTTACGATTTCAATTTCAAAATAAGAAAGATCGACTTTGAATCCTTTCTCTAAGTTTTCATAACTGAATACAAAGGGAATGAGAACCTTTCCATTTTCTTTTAAAGCGGAACTAGAACGAGTGGGGACAATGGATTCATTTTTATCCGTAAGAGAGCTGTATTCGTAAGGTAGGTAGTGGTAGGTCTGTCTTTTTAAGAGCAAACTCCATTCTGATTTTTTGTTTTTTCCTTCTGGGGTTGGGGTTTCCATTTCCCTCCCTTCCGCAAAAATCATTGAAGAGACAGAAACAAGGATTAGATAAATTAGGTTCTGTTTCATTTTTTCTTGTTATAGACTGATTTTAAAAAAATAGAAACGATTTTTTCCCTTCCTGTTTTCCTCTTTCCCTTCAGTGTTTCTAACAGTCCTTGTAAAAATTCATTTACGAAACGAGGAATCCCGCGAAATTAGAAGTTATAAATAGAGGTTTCCATGCCAGAGTTTTTTTACGCCGATCCTTTCCCTTTAAAAGAAGACACCACCGAATACAAATTATTAACAAAAGATTTTGTAAGCACTGTCCCCTTTGGTGATAAAGAAATTCTAAAAGTGGAACCGGAGGGTCTTACCTTCCTTGCGGAAAAGGCAATGGAAGATGTATCTTTTTATCTAAGAACTGCACACCTGGAAAAAGTTCGTAAAATTTTAGATGATCCGGAAGCAACACCAAACGATCGTTTTGTGGCCATGGCTCTCCTTAAAAATGCTGTGATTGCCGCAGACAAACAGCTCCCTTCCTGCCAAGATACAGGAACCGGGATTGTGATGGCAAAAAAAGGGGAATATGTGATCACCGGTGGCGATGACGCAGAAGCTCTTTCTCGTGGAATTTATAATACCTATGTCAACAGAAACTTACGTTATTCACAAGTGGTTCCTCTCACTATGTATGACGAGGTCAATTCCGGTTCCAATTTACCCGCTCAGATCGATATTTATTCCACACCTGGCGATAAATACAGTTTTCTATTTTTAGCAAAAGGTGGTGGGTCTGCGAACAAGACGTATCTTTTCCAAGAAACAAAAGCACTTCTCAATCCGGCTTCTCTCGAAAAATTCATCACAGAAAAAGTATCCAACTTGGGTACAGCGGCTTGCCCTCCTTACCATATCGCAGTGGTGATTGGAGGAACGTCAGCAGAAGCAAATTTAAAGACCGTAAAACTGGCGTCAGCTGGGTATTTGGATCATTTGCCTACCAAAGGAGACAAATTTGGATCTGCTTTTCGCGATATAGAACTGGAAGAAAAAATGTTACTAGCAGCTCAAAAATCAGGGATTGGAGCTCAGTTTGGTGGAAAGTATTTAGCACATGATTTTAAGGTCATCCGTCTCCCTCGTCACGGTGCTTCTTGTCCAGTGGGACTTGGTGTGAGTTGCAGTGCGGATCGTAACATCAAAGGAAAAATCACAAAAGACGGAATCTATTTAGAAAAACTAGAATATGATCCTTCTAAGTTTTTGCCAACGATCGATGATGTGGATTCTAGTACGGAATCTGTACATATCAATCTTAACCAACCAATGCCTGAAATTTTAAAGGTTCTTACCAAATATCCTGTCAAAACACGTGTTATGTTGTCAGGTCGTTTGGTTGTGGCTCGTGATATTGCTCACGCCAAGTTAAAGGAAAAATTGGATAAGGGTGAACCTCTTCCTGAATATTTCAAAAACCATCCAGTGTATTATGCGGGTCCTGCCAAAACTCCAGAAGGAATGCCATCTGGTTCCTTTGGTCCAACCACAGCTGGTCGTATGGATAGTTACGTCCCACTTTTCCAAGAGAAAGGTTATTCTATGATTTCTCTTGCTAAGGGAAATCGTTCCAAGGTGGTCACTGATAGTTGCAAAAAAAATGGTGGGTTTTACCTCGGATCCATCGGTGGACCGGCGGCCCTTCTTGCGAAAGAAAATATCAAAAAGGTAGAAGTGTTGGATTTTCCAGAGTTAGGTATGGAAGCGGTTTGGTCCATTGATGTGGAAAATTTCCCTGCCTTCATCGTAGTGGATGATAAAGGAAATGATTTTTTCCAAATGTTGAATTAAGTTTATATTTTAATTCACAGTTTTCGTTTGATCAAAAATTTGAAAACCGTACCAAGTGTACGATAAAAAAATTTGGAAACCATACAAGGTAAGGCAAATTGAGATGTGTAAAACAATTAAACAGAAAGTGAAATTTAAAGCCTCACCTATGACAATTTACCAATGCATTGCTGATTCGAAGAAGGTCACTTCACTCACTGGGGAAGCGGCCACGATCAGCAAACATATCGGTGGTACGTTTTCCACTATGTCTGGAAAAGTTTCCGGAATCATCGTCGATCTTGCTCCTTCAAAACGAATTGTCCAAGCTTGGAGAAGATCCGATTTTCCCGAAGGAATTTTTTCGATGGCATCCTTTACCTTCAAAGAAACTTCTGAAGGTGGAACTGAGGTTGTACTCACGCATCGTGGTGTTCCGAAGGAACTTATCCCTGATATAGAAGAAGGTTGGCGCCAAAACTATTGGGATAAGATTCGGAATGTTGTGAAAACTTTAGATTCGTTTTCTACCTAAAATCAAATAGTTCTTTTTCATAAATTCGAAATCCTCTTCTGAATTCCAATCTCTTACGAAGATATGATGGTTTGGTTCAAAATGATCTCCCTCTTTCCACTCTCGAAACAAACTTGAATCTCCTCCCATTTTGTTGATGATGGACAGAGCCTTCGCTGATTCAGATTCCACAAATATTTTATTGAGTGATTCGAGTCCTTTGTTTACGAATACAGCCACAGAACAATCGGTAGATTTTAAAATCTTTTTAATCGTACCTTTATAAATTTCTTTCCATGAATCTACATTTGGTGATCCTAATATGATAAGATCTGGTTTGTATTCATCCAACTGTTCCCATAAAGCTGATTCAAAATTTTCCGAAGAGGAAAATTGAAAGTCAACAGGGATCCCTTCATTTGCAGAAATAAATCTAATGTTTTCGAAGAGGATGGACATTTCGTACTGTGATTGTTCAATATCAAAGTTGTAATTTTGATTCACATGGAAGGTTCGAAATTTTGCATTAGGAAAAATTTTATAACAAAGTTTTACCAAATCAATCCCTGTTTTGGGTCTCGCAAAGGCGATCAAAATTTTGGAAGCAGTCACTTGTTGTGAATTTTCTGAAATAGGGATAAGATTTGGAATGTCTTTCTTTTTAAAAATTTTCTGCACTAAGTTAATGGCCGGACCACTCATCGCTGTTGTAACCAATGCCATAATCACCATAATGGTGAATAACTCTGGTCCAATGATTCCCATTTCTAATCCGATGTTTAACACAATGAGTTCCATAAGTCCTCTTGTATTCATAAGGATTCCGATGATAAGGGAATCTTTCCAGGATTCACCCAAAAATCTGGCTGATATAGTACTACCACCTAACTTACCGAGAATGGCAACAAACAGAATCAATAAACAAATCAAAAATAGATTTGGATCTGATAAAAGTCCGATCTGCGTTTTTAATCCTGAGTATGCAAAAAATAAAGGAAGAAGAAAAATTACACTTACATCTTGGAATTTATTAATGATAATTTTTCTGATTTTATGATTTGCTGGAATCGTAGAACCAGCGATAAACGCTCCGAATAATGAGTGGATCCCCATTGATTCAGTGAATAAAGATGAAAAAGTAAGCCAAATAAATAGGAAAAATACAATGGAACTAGGAAGAAAATCGATATCATCTAATTTGGAAAGACTACTCGCAAACCTTTTCCTTACATATTTGAATGCTAAATAAAGAAAGAGAACCACTCCTAAAAAACAAAGTAAAACTCCTGACATAGAATCGGAAGAGGTGAGTCCCAAAATCATAGCCAAAATCAGCCATGCCGTGACATCATCTGCTGCAGCACAAGTGATCGCAAGAACTCCCGACCTTTCGGTATTTAATTTTTTTTCCTGAATAATCCGTGCTAACACAGGAAAAGCGGTGATCGACATGGAGATACCTAAAAATAAACTGAAGGATAAAAATGAAACTTTTTCGGGTGCTAATGTTTCAAATAAAAATAAGGAAGAAACGACCCCAAGTAAAAATGGGAACATGATCGATACATGGCTGATGACAACTGCTGTGTGGAGACTTCCATGTAAATTTTTCCAGTCAGTTTCGAGCCCGATGAGAAACATAAAAAATATCAAACCCACTTGGCTGAGTAATTTTAATGAACCCATAGAAGAGGCAGGAAAGATCATTTCGGAAAATTCGGGAGCCAACATTCCAAGAAGGGAGGGCCCGAGTACCAAACCTCCTGTGATTTCTCCGATCACAGTGGGTATTCGAACCAACGAAAACAAAAAAGAAAAGATCTTGCATGTAACAAGGATTAGTAAAATTTGCAGAAGCAATCGCCCGAAGGGAGATTTTAAATGAGCAAAGATACCTACAAAAAAAGTAGAGAAGTTAAATTCCAAACTCAAAGGATTTAAACCGTGATTGAGTGGGAAATACAACTGACTGAGGTAAAAAACAAATGCGAGTGAACTAAAAAAAATAGCTACCGCTAGGAAATAAAATAGTGAGGACTTCATAAACTTCCTTCCTTACAAAAAAATAGTTTGCGGAAGGTAATTTACCCTCCCTCAAAGTCTCCGAGGTTAGCTGTCGGGCTAGGATTGAGAGATATCCTCTGCAATTGCAGTACGCCCCAAAATTTGGTTCCCCCGTCTCTATATGAGCTAGACAAGGGCAAATAAAAAGAATCGAATAAAAAAGTCAATCAGTTTATTAAAAAAGATATATTCCATATTTTATAAGCAGAATATTCTAATATACAGATGTATTGTTTTGTTGGATTTTTAAAAGGCAAAACTACTCTTGAGGCGAGATCATCTCTTCCGGTTTCACCCAAAGATCAAATTCTTCTGCTGTCAAAATGCCTAATTTGATTCCCGCTTCTTTTAACGTAGAGTTTTCTTTGTGAGCTGTTTTAGCAATTTTGGCAGCTTTGTCATATCCAATATAAGGGTTTAATGCTGTCACAAGCATTAACGAACGATTTAAATTTTGATCGATCGTTTCAAGGTTTGGTTCTATTCCTCTTGCGCAATGTTCTTCAAAAGACAGAATCGCATCCGCTAACAGGCGTATGGAATTGAGAACATTAAAAATAATCAGTGGTTTGAATACGTTCAGTTCAAAATTACCGGAAGATCCTCCTACATTCACTGCCACATCATTTCCAATGACCTGTGCGGCCACCATCGTCATAGCTTCGGATTGTGTGGGATTGACCTTTCCTGGCATAATGGACGAGCCGGGTTCATTTTCGGGAATGGAGATTTCTCCAATCCCAGAGCGTGGGCCAGAGGCCAACCACCTAATATCGTTTGCGATCTTCATCAGAGAAGAGGCAATGGTTTTCAAAACTCCACTGACTTCGACTAACGAATCATTGGCGGCGAGTGCCTCAAACTTGTTTTCTGCAGTGATAAAGGGAAGTCCTGTTTCTTTCGCTATCGTAGCGGCCGCTCCCGCCGCAAACTCAGGATGGGTATTGAGTCCTGTTCCCACAGCTGTTCCGCCAAGTGCCAATCGGTAAACAGATGGTAAGACCCGTTTGACTCTGTCTATGGAATAGGAGAGTTGTTGTACATAACCCGAAAACTCCTGCCCTAATGTGAGAGGTGTAGCGTCTTGCAAATGGGTTCTTCCAATTTTAATGATGTTTGTAAACTCTTTTGATTTTTTTTGGAAGGTATCGTGAAGTATTTGTAAGGCGGGGATGAGTTTGTGAACGAGTTGTTCTGTGCAGGCAATGTGCATGGCTGTAGGAAAGGTATCATTGGAACTTTGTGCTTTGTTCACATCGTCATTGGGATGGATGGGATTTTTGGAACCCATCACTCCACCTGCCAATTCGATGGCACGATTCGATATAACTTCATTCGCATTCATATTGGTTTGTGTGCCTGATCCCGTTTGCCAAATGACAAGAGGAAAGTGGTCATCCAAAATTCCTGAGATGACTTCTTCTGATGCTTTTACGATGAGTTCTGTTTTTTCTTTGGATAAAATTCCGAGTCCATGATTTGTGAGAGCTGCGCACTTTTTTAAAATTCCAAGAGCTCGAATCATTTCTCTCGGAAATCTATCATTGCCGATATGGAAGTGGTGGAGGGAACGTTCGGTTTGTGCACCCCAGTAACGAGTGTTTTCTACAGCAATTTCACCCATAGAGTCGGTTTCGATTCTTGTTTTCATATTCCCTCACAAATTCATTTAGATAAATTCTGTTCTTTATGTAGACGGAGTTTGTTTTGAGAATCGAAAAAGAAAAAGGTGGGAATGAAAATTCAAACCTCCCGTATCAAAAACAACGGGAGGAATCAATCATCAAAAAATTAAAATGGTTGGTAGAATGCTAAGTAAGCTGCAAACAAACCCAAAAGTGGGAATACAAACCAAAGGATTTTTGCAAAACTTTCTTTTTTTGATGCCATTGCCAAAAGTCCACCAAACGCAAGCCAGATGACGATTTTCAAAATCACCCAAACCGGAAGTGCTGAATGGGAAATCCCACGAAACTTCATGAGTCCAAATCCAGCAACGAGAAGGAGCAATAAACCCACACCGTGGAAGATCGCTGCAGCAGCTTTGAATTTGTTTTCCGATTTTTTCCCTCCATTGATGGTGTAGAGAGTGATTCCGCCGAGGGATAAAAATAAAAGATACATTCCTAAAATATGGATGAGTTTATACGCTTCGTATGACACAAAAGTCTCCTTGTTTCTGCTCTATTCTTTCAGATAGAATCATTCTAGGCTAGATTTTTCTCTTTCCAGGTAAGGAAAAAGAACTAGGTTTTGGTGAATGGAACCCCAAAATTTGTCAAACTCTGAAACAAATCACACCTCAAGTGATACAGGCAAAACACTACTTGCTTTAAGAGGAATTCCCGGTTCCGGAAAATCAAGTTTAGCAAAAGCCATTTCCCTCACCAATGGGGCACCAATCTATTCCATTGATTCTTATTTTGAAGATGAAGCCGGAGAATATCATTTTGATTATCAAAAAAACCATTTAGCTTACAAGGAATGTGAAGCCAAAACCAAACAAGCCCTAGAACAGAGAATCCCTTTTGTCATCGTGGACAATACATTTACTTTAGATTGGGAATTAGAACCTTACATTCGTTTAGCGAAAGAATTTGGATATAGACTTCATGTTGTGACAGTGGAGAACCGGCACGATGGAAAAAATGTACACCAGATTCCAGACGAACAAATCGAGAAGATGAAGGGGAAATATAAAGTGGTTTTGTAGTAGGTCTGGGGAGAGTTAAAGAAAACGGATTCGTTTAAAAAAGGATTTTTATCAGTTCTTTTTATTTTCCAATTTCAAAAAGGGCAAAAAAAAACCGCCGCATAACTAGAAGTTATGCGACGGTTTTTTAACAAACTTGGATTATCTCCAGTTGTTAGTTTTAGGTTTTGCGATGTTTACTTTCATCTCACGGTTAAGAATGTTCTTTCCGTTAAGTTCTTTAATTGCGTTATCAGCTTCTTTTCCATCTTTCATTTCGATGAATCCGAAACCTTTAGAACGGCCAGAATACTGGTCAGTGATGATTTTTGCAGAAGTTACTGCTCCGTGTGCTCCGAAAAGCTCACTGAGTTTACCTTCAGTCATATCGTAAGAGAGGTTGCCAACGTAAATGTTTACTGACATAGTTTTTGTCCTGTTTGTTAAAGTTGACTCGGGAATTCTAGATTTACAATCGTCGGGAACCCTGGACGGGATTTTTGGTAAGAACTCCAGAAAAATGCAGGGAAAAACTTGGGAAAGCTACCAGCGTGCAAGCTTGAAAGGACTACTTCGGCGGTGAAAATCAACAATACTCTGAATCTTCTGTCAGTGTAATTACCCTTTCTAAAAAAAGCAATCTGAAAGAAGACTCAGAGAGAAAATTACGAAAAAAGAGATTTCTAGTGGTGGTGGTGTCCGCCAGGACCGTGCACGTGACCGTGTTGCAATTCTTCTTCCGTTGCCTCGCGGATGGATTTGATTGTGACAGCAAAGTGGAGGGTTTCTCCAGCTAACGGGTGATTGCCGTTCAGAATGACATCTGCATCACGAACTTCTTGTAAGTATAGAACCATTCTACCTTCAGGTGTGTCCGTTTGAAATTCCATTCCCACTTCCAACTCTGCTTCCGGTGGGAGTTCCGTTTTAGGAACTTGAAAGATAAGAGCTTCGTTATATGTCCCATAACCATCTTCAGGTGGTACAGTTACATTTTTAGAATCTCCGTTCACTAATCCTTCTAGTTCTTTTTCCAAACCGGGAATGATGTTTTGCCAGCCGTGGAGGTATAATAGTGGTTCGTCTGATTGGTCCAGAGTTTCTCCCTGGGCGTTCTTTAGGTGATAGGAAAATCCTACAACCATTCCTTTGCTGATGGTTTTTGACATATTCATTACATTCTACCAATGGAAAAAAATACTGCAACCGAATAAAAGGTTGGTACCAAATTGTAATCAAAGAAATTGAACCTTGGAAATATTACATCTATGAATTGGTCACTACTTATTCAAGTTTTAGGTGGACTCGGGATTTTCATCTACGGGATGAAATTACTAAGTGAGTCCTTACAACGTGTGGCGGGAGATAGGCTTCGTTCCTTTCTTTCGTCTATGACGAGAAACAGAGTTTCTGCTGTGTTCAGCGGACTATTTATTACATCTACAATACAATCCAGTTCGGCAACCACCGTTCTTGTGGTTGGATTTGTGAATGCTGGTTTAATTTCTCTCGCTCAAGCCATCGGTGTGATCATGGGGGCCAATATTGGAACCACCATCACTGCATGGATTGTATCTTTTTTAGGATTTAAGTTCAATATTGCATCGTTCGCATTGCCTGCAGTTGCTGCAGGGGTGATCTTAAATTTTTCAAGGAAAGAAAGTCGATCCGGTTGGGGAAGTTTCCTCATTGGGTTTGGATTTTTGTTTTTGGGATTGGATTATTTAAAAACATCCGTTCCTGATAGTGCAAAGGATCCAGATAGTTTTCTCTTTTTACAACAATACACGAATATGGGATTCAACACCATATTGTTATTTGTATTGATTGGTGCACTATTAACGATTGTTATCCAATCTTCTTCTGCTTCCACAACCATTACCATCACCTTAGCATTCTCTGGTTATATCCCAATCGATGCTGCTTATGGTATGATCCTTGGGGAAAACATTGGAACAACTATCACTGCCAACCTTGCAGCCATTCCGGGGAATCGAAATGCTAAAAAAGCAGCTCTTGCCCATACCTTGTTCAATGTGTTCGGTGTGGTCTGGGCCCTTCTCTTTTTCAAACTGTTCACAGGAATTGTGGATGATTTGATACCTGGTGATCCACTCACTGATAAAGAATCAACAAGATTCCATATCTCATTGTTTCATACAATGTTTAACGTGACAAACACCCTGATCCTCATTTGGTTTGTGAATACGATCTCCAAAGTGGTAAGTGCCATTGTTGACGGACTTGCTTCCAAAACGGGAAAAGACAAAGATTCCATTCGATTATTACAAGCTGGTAGTGTAAAAACAACTGAACTTGCGATGGTAGAACTTGTTGAGTTCACTAAAAAAATCATTCGAGATACGTATGATTTCCTTCGTTTGACAGAACAAATTTTACTTCAACCATACGATGCCACAAGAATTGGCCAAGTATTGAAAAAAGAAGAAGAATTGGACCAAGTCCGCACTGAAGTTTTGACCTATCTAAACCAAATCCAAGAAACCGGTGTCACTGGTAACTATGCGAAAGATGTTTTAGGAATTATGGAAAGAGTGAAGGCAGTGGAAGAGATGGGCGATAACTTTGCATCCATTGCAAGGAAAATGAGAAAGTCCCACCGCCAAAAAGTGTCACTCGACAAAACGTTCGGTCATTCTGTAAAAGACCAAATGGATTTACTCAAACACCACTACGACATTTTGTTAGTGAACTTGGATCAAAGTGAAACATTTGATATCCTTGGTAATCCGCAGATTCGTAACCAAAGTCGCGAATATCGTTTTCAAATGATTCGTTCCATTAAAAAGAACGATTCTAAAGTGAAGAAGAAAAAGTATCAGAAAAAAGACAATTTGATGCCAGCTCTTCTTTATCGTGATATTTCTCGTAATTTGGACAATATTTCCAGACTACTCAATGCGGCGATTTATGCGGACGTTTAGTCCGCATACTTTGTTTAAGTAATTTCAAAAAGAATAAATGTTATATCATCGTCTGCGGGACCTTCTTTATTCCGTAGGCGAATGTGTTCATCAATCCCTCCATACAAAGATTCCACTGACTCACTTTTTCTTGTTAACAACCACTGGAGTAGTTCCTCTTCTCCTGAATCACCATTTTCCCATAAATCCCAAATCCCATCTGTAAAAAGTAAGATTTTATCTCCTGAAGTTAGTTTGTAAGTTTCTTCTGGATACTGGACTTCTTTTGAATATCCAATGAGTTTGCCTTTGGGACGAATGACTTCAATAGATGTGGAACTTTCGTTAAACTTGTATAAGGCGGGATGGCCTGCATTTGCTACTTTTAATTGTTTTTGTTCTAAGTCGATAAAGATGGCACTTGCAGTTAATAATTGGTTTTTATAATTACCTACGAGTGATACGTTTATACTCTCCAATACTTTTCCCGGCTTATTGGCAAATGCTAAGGTCTGCATATAAGCAATTTTTAACATAGCCGCTTCTATGGCAGCTGGTACACCGTGTCCAGTGACGTCCGCAATGAGTCCGCAAATTTGATGTTTGCCATAAACTGTGAGATCATAAAAATCTCCACCCACCAATGAAGCAGGGAAGTATCCTGTTTTGATGATAAGACCTGGAAATTTAGGAAGGACTTGGGGAAGAGTGGATTCTTGTAGTTTCTGCGCTAATTTGAGTTCTTTTCCATAGGCAATTAACTTTTGTTTGTTGATTTCTGCTTTGAATTGGATTTTGTCTTTTTCTTTGCGAACTACGGAAATCCGATCACCAAGTCCAAAGGCCATCAGTAATACTTCAATCGCCATGCCTACTTGGAAGGAATTTTCGGTGAAGGTATTGACTGGGAAAAAACCCATGTATTTGAGAACTGTGGCAAGTCCTCCAATGATCACCATAAAATAACCGTAAAAGTAAAATCTTGCCGGTGGAAATTTTTTGATATAAGCAATGTAATAAGAAACAAACAGAGCGTAAAAAGCGAGTAAAAACGAAAATATATCACCAGCTCTGTTCATCAATCGATAAGGTAAAAATGGAAGTAAACAAAGGCTAACAATAGGGATGACCATTAATCCCCAAAACCATTTGTGTATGAGAGGAGCATTTTCCTTTAAGTTCATAAAGGTAATACTCATCGGAAAACAAGTTAGTAAAAAAAGAAAGTATAACAGATTGTGAGCATTATAAACAAGTTCAGGAGAGTTTGGGAAAAAATAAACTGGCATTAAACCTTGTAAGGAAAGTTGAAACAAAATTGCTGAAACGAATAAATACAAAACGTAAAAAATATATGCTTTGTCTCGAACCATGAAGTATACAAAAAGATTGTAAAGAGTCATGACTCCCACAATTCCAAAATAAAATCCTTGTAGTAAGGTGTCCAAAGAAGCAAAACTATCAAAATCTTTTTCCTCTGCAACCATGAGTGGAACCGACATGGAACTATCTGTTTTGACTCCTACGTAATAAGTGACAGTTTCTTTAGGAAACAAATCAGAAGCATAACTAAACCCTCTGTAGTCCCTTTCTCTGTTTTTTAAAGGGAATCGTCTTCCTTGTTGGTTTTCTGAAATTTCACCTGATTCCCGTAAGGTGAAAAATTTAACATCATCCAATAGCGGGTATTTGATAAATGTAATGATTCGTTTGTTATTTGTTCCATCATTATGGAGGACAAAACAAAACCAATATTGTTTATCAGTGTTTCCGAAATTTGGAATGATACCTTCTGATTTTTCTGTAGGAAAAGATTGAAAGTGGTTTGAAACTTCGGTGAGGGAATGGATGGGTGGGTTTTTGGAAAAATAAAGTAGATGATTGGAAAGATCAAAAGTCTCACCGTGAATGGAAGAAAGTGTAACAGGAGTTGTATTTGGGCAAGTTTTTGTGTTAGCAAAGAGGTTTGTATAAAAGAGACATAACAGAATGAATGTGAATGTCTGTTTCATACAGGAAGGTCACAAGTATAAGACGAAGACCTTCCTATGTAAATCTGTTTGTTTTCGAAAAAAAAGGATTTAAGCAGTGACTGCAGGAATCCCTGCTAGGATGCGAAGGGAGTCGTAAGCCTTTTCTTTTTGTTCTACTTTGGTTTTATTGACTGCTTTGCGGATGATTACATCCCATTGTTTTTCTGGGTGTTCCATTTTCATGTTTTCCAGAAGTTCTAAAATGTTTTCGTCATCGGATGCATTAAAAATCTCATCCGAATCATAACGAAACATTCCAAAAAGGGCGTCAATGTAATCCCCTACACTCATGGCCTCTTTTTGACCAGGTAGGATCTTTTTCTTTTCTGCCTTTCGCAGTTCTCTTTCCCTGCGTTCTAGTTCCGTACGTTTCATCTGATGGCCTCTAGCTCGTTTGCATTGGTTCCAATACCATGTTTTCAAAGTCCAGGAGGGGGGACACTAAATTTGTCCAAAAATGGCTCGATTTTTGGGTTGGGTGAGCAAAGATGGAGTGGATGTTCTTTAGACGGTGGATTGCCGGTAGTTTGGCCCTATTCCTCTGTACCCAATTCCTATTTTTAGGGAGTGGGCTACTGGGGTATTGCGTAGAGTCCGCATCAAAAATCTGCCAGTGCAACCATGGATCCAAAAAGGAAAAACATGGGAATGCAGAAGATAATCTCTTTTCCGAAGACAGAGAATCTTCCACTTCCTTGGTTTCCTCGCATGACCATGGGAACAGTTCCAAAGAAACTCTCAAACCGAGTTGCCACGATGCAAAATCGGGAGAGGCGCATCTTTGTTCCTGCAAAAAACAAAAAAAAGATGCCCTTAATTTACGAACCCATCACCAAACGATGGATCGACCAAGCCTTACAATCATATTGGTTCCATCTTCTGATATCATTTATACGATGACTGAGTCTCCTTCCACTCTTGAGGATGGAAGAATCCCTTCTTTACTCCGGCCACCTCGTATCTAAGATTCTATAAATTTACATTTAGTAGATTGATTGATGAATGAATTTACATTC
The DNA here is from genome assembly GCF_004770475.1 of Leptospira mtsangambouensis. Lineage (NCBI taxonomy): Bacteria > Pseudomonadati > Spirochaetota > Leptospiria > Leptospirales > Leptospiraceae > Leptospira > Leptospira mtsangambouensis. The sequence continues at coordinate 116,832 of NZ_RQHK01000017.1, read as the reverse complement.
TCTATTTTTCATACCAATCAATAACAAAACAACAATCGTATTTTAGAATATTAGGTATTTATGAACATATTAAGAACTTTTTTAATTTCCCTTTCGGTAGTGGGAGTTATTTCCTGTAACCCGAATTCCAAATCTGATGACAACGAAACTTTAGCTCTTCTGGCATTAGCTTTGCCACAAACGGTGAATTTGAATTTTGAAGCCCTTGCCAATGGACAACCATTGGTTACCGGTTCGAATATCACTGCAGATAGTCGCACTGTGCAGTTTCGTGACTTCCGATTGTATATTTCAGAAGTGAAACTAGTGAAAGCAGATGGTACGACTGCGGATGTGTCTTTATCTACGGACAATGTTTGGCAATCTAATGGAGTTGCTCTTGTGGATTTAGAAACAACTCAGACTCCTGAAACCAATACGAAGGTTTCTGGAAGTGCTCCTGCTGGAAGTTATACTGGAGTCCAGTTTACTGTCGGCGTTCCTGAGGCATTAAATCACTTAGATAAAACAAATCAGACTGCACCATTAAACAACGGAGCTATGTATTGGTCTTGGACAGGCGGATATAAACATTCGAAAATTGAGTTCACATATAATAGCGGAACTGATTGGACAAGTTTACATGTTGGATCGACTACTTGTAACGGAGCACCTAACTATGGTAACTGTTCTAAAAAATTTAGAGCTTCAATTCGATTAACAGGTCAGTTTAGCCCAAGTAACCAAAAGGTTTCGTTTGATGTTGATAAGTTAATAAACGGACATACTTTCGGTGCTATGGGTATGTGTATGCCTGGAACTGGGGCACCATGTGATACCTTAGTCCAAGCCTTTGGATTGAATATTACGAGTGGGGCGGTAGATAGTTCAATCACACAACGAGTGTTTAGTCTCAAATAATTTTTTATCCAAGGTTGGTATTTTTAATACCAACCTTGCTTTTTACAGGATATATATATGAAGTATTTTCATTTTCCTTTGTTTGTTCTTTTAGTTTTTTTCTTTAATTGTAACATTCTTCCGTTTCAGAAAAAAGAAACTAATAATGATATGTTACTTGCTGCACTTGGGATTTTGGCAACAGCTTCTGATTGGGTTTGGGATTTGCCACCAGGTTTTCCGCAGCCGATCGTTCCGTCTGATAACCCCATGTCCAAAGCAAAAGTAGAACTGGGTAGGCATTTGTTTTATGAAAAGAAATTGTCAGGGAATGGTACGATGGCTTGTAGCAGTTGCCATTTTCAATCATTGGCATTTGCAGACGGGAAAGATTTTCCAAGTGGAATTACTAGCCAATCTCATCCAAGAAATGCGCAACACCTTTCCAATGTAGCCTATATGCCAAGACTTACTTGGAGTAATCCAAAAATGACGAGTTTGGAGATTCAAGCACGTGCTCCCATGTTTGGCGAAACTCCGATAGAACTTGGCCTGCAGAATAATAATTTTCTAAATGAATTATCATCTAATGCGATTTATCCACCTATGTTTCAGCGAGCGTTTGGTGGTTCTGGGATTACCGAACAAAATGTACGATATGCCCTTGCTAGTTTCCAAAGATCAATGATTTCAGGAAATTCAAGATATGATCAATATACTTTTAGAAATAACAAATCAGCCTTAACTGCTTCTGAGATTCGAGGACTCAATTTATTTAACGGGGAAGTGGCGGAATGTTTTCATTGTCATGGTGGATTTAATTTTACGGATACTTCCTTTCATGGTGGAGCAACAGAAGAATTCTTTTACCATAGTAATGGAATTCATGATGATGCATACTATGCGGGCGTTCCCAGTAATAAACGAGGATTGTTTGATTTAACAGGTGTTGCTTCAGATACGGGAAAATTTCGTGCACCATCCTTACGAAATATTGGGGTTACTTATCCTTATATGCATGATGGAATTTTTATGTGTGCGGATGCGAACAATCCTGATAAAGCCGCAGGTGCTGCTGCTGGAAAAACAAAGGCCGATTGTGCAAGAGATGCATTGACACAAGTGGTAGACCACTACCGGTCGGGTGGTCAGAATCATACAGCAAAAGATGTTACTCTCATTCGGGCCTTTACCATTACCAATTCGCAACGAGATGATATGGTGAATTTTCTTTTGGCTCTAACAGATGATGAGTTTTTAACCAATCCCAAGTTTGCGAGTCCCTTTTGATGAAACAAAGTCATTGTAAGTGGATTTTGTTCTTTCTTTTACCTCTTCTTTTCTCCCACTGCACTTTTGGTTCGGTGGGGGACAGTAACAAAGAAAAAGAAACAATCCTTCAAAACCTAATCTTTTTTAATAATAACCAAACTGTGGCAGTGGGTACGAATCTTCGCAGTTATGATGACCAAGCGGATGATAACCTAAACCAATTTAGTTTAACAAGTAATGCAGTAGGTTACAATATCACGATCCAAAGTAGCACTTATACCAATTGGGAAACGGGAACCTATCGCATCAATCCTCCTAACCAAGTTTTAGGTGTTTCTACTTCTGGTTCGGAAAAAAGTTCTAACGCAACAGCAAAAACACATACCCCGTATACGGTGCCTCTCGATTTGCCAGCAGATGATTTGTATGGAAAGTCTTATCCTTTTTTAACAGCAGGAACGATTTCTAATATTACAGCTTACAATAGCACAATGGAAACGGGAGCTAGTTTTCTTTTTCCAAACACAAGGATTTCGAGTATGCCATTAGGAGTGGTGGCAGTGGCCAATGTGAGTTGGGAAGAGATTTATATTCGGATGACAGTGGGAGCAAAAGATGTGACAATTTTATTTTCACAAGGAAATAAATCCATCACTCCTAAATGCAAAATCCCAATCAAACTGGGGAGAAGCGGAAATATAGAAATTCTATTCTCTCTTTCCTCACTTTTTCAGGATCGCACCGTTTCAGGAACTCCCGTTCGCTTTTTAGAGCAACTATCTCTCGTGGCTGGGCCTGTCATCATTTCAAAAGTTTCGAATGTGACTTTATACAATATTCTTCTGCAGAATCTGCAAGCTGAAGATATTGTTTTTAGTTTTCCTGGTTGTTTCCCTGGAGTGGAACGATGAAACAAAGTGTTTTAGTTTTATTTCTTTTTATAATTTCTTTTCAATCGATTCATTCGCATCACACTGGTTCGTCGGATAGTCCAAATGCCACAGCAAGATTTGTGGATCCTTTTACTGGAAAGAGGGAAAAACCAACTAACTATTTGGTAATGACCCAAGATTATTACCAGTCCACTCGTGAAAATAGTCATCTCTTCACTACGACTGCATTCGCAGAGATGAATTTTTTTGATGGAAGGTTTGCACTGAATGCTTCTGTTCCTTGGAACTACTACCAACAAAGAGGAAGGGAAGATGCGGCAAGGATTGGTAAAACCTATCTTGGTTTTAAATACCAACCATTCTTTGATTTAGATAAACCGTACTTTTTTGTGATTGAAGGTTCGGTTGGTTTTCCGAGTGGTCCTGACACAGACCGTTTCACTGGTGGAAATTATTATACAGGTTCTGGGTTTATTAAACTTGGATATTTGTATGAGAAGTGGTCCTTTGTGACTAAGATCGGTGGATTAAATCCTCTTTCTCGTCCACAACCCAACAACTTACAAGACAATGATGGGATTCCTTATTATGCTCGTAAACCTTCTGCTTCTCCACCGGAACCAGAATATGAATTCAAAAAAACTACCCTCATTTCTGCTTATGTGACGTATTATTTGATGCCAGAGATTTCCCTTTTTACCGGACTCTTGTATCGTAATCCATACAATGGTGTGGACTATTCCAAAGAGAAAGATAAAGCGAACCCGGCGTATTTTACAGAGGCAAGTGCTGGGTTTTCTTGGAATTTTTCTGAGAAATACAACATGAGTATAGCCTATCGGTACCCTTTGCAAAGGGATCGTGAGTATCGACTCTATCAATCTGCATGGACTTTTGCCTTCTCTATGGAGTGGGGAAGCGATTGACAACGGATGCCTTTTTTAAAACGTTCTAAGAAACTCTATAAATTTTATTCGTAAAAGGTAATCTATGAGCAACGTAGAAATCGTACCAGTAGGGGAACTCCCTCCTATTGGAGTTGTGCCCAAAAAAATGCACGCGCAGGTCATTCGCCCGGAACGTTACGGCGAACCGAAAACTTCTTTCCAGTCAGAAGTCATTGATGTTCCGGAGATCGGTCCGAACGAAGTTCTCGTAGCCACTATGGCTGCCGGTGTTAACTATAATAATGTTTGGGCAGCATTAGGATATCCTGTTGATGTGATCGCAGCTCGTAACAAAAAAGGCGAACCAGAAAAATTCCACATCGGTGGTTCAGATGCTTCTGGGATTGTCTACAAAGTTGGATCTGAAGTTAAAAATGTAAAAGTGGGTGATGAAGTTGTTGTTCACTGTGCAATGTGGGATCCAAAAGATCCATGGGTTCTTTCTGGAAAAGATCCAATGTATGCACCTTCTCAAATCATTTGGGGATACGAATCTAACTGGGGTTCGTTTGCACAATTTTGCAAAGTACAAGACCACCAATGCCTTCCACGACCACAACACCTAACTTGGGAAGCATCTGCTGCCTATATGTTAGTTGCTGCAACCGCATACAGAATGTTACACCATTGGAAACCAAATGATGTAAAGCCAGGGGATGTGGTTTTGATTTGGGGTGGAGCCGGTGGACTAGGTGCTATGGCGATCCAAATTGTAAAAGCAGCTGGCGGAATTCCAATTGCTGTTGTTTCTTCTGATGACAAAATTGATTTTTGCAAAAACTTAGGCGCTGCTGGTGTGATCAACCGTAACAAGTTTAAACATTGGGGTGGACTTACTTCTGATATCAACAAACCAGAAGCATTTGTTGAGTGGACTAAACAAGCTCGTGAATTTGGAAAAGCGATTTGGGACATTGCTGGTAAAGGTAAAAATCCACAAATCGTATTTGAACATCCAGGTGAAACAACACTCCCTACTTCCGTGTTTGTTTGTGAAACTGGTGGTATGGTTGTTATCTGTGCTGGAACGACTGGTTTTAATGCAACAGCTGACCTTCGTTATTTGTGGATGAGACAAAAACGTCTGCAAGGTTCTCACTTCGCAAACGACGACAACTGTCGTGACCTCAACCAATTGGTGATTGATAAAAAAGTGGATCCAGTATTGGCACAAACTTTTACTTTCGATCAAACAGGTGAGTGCCACCAATTGATGAGAGAAAACAAACACCCGGCAGGAAACATGTCAATCCTCGTTGGTGCAAAAACTACAGGTCTTGGAAAGAAGTAATTCTTTCCAGGTGTGTATTTAGAGTACATGTCCCCGCCCTATTGAGACTGGGTGGGGTTATCCACCCGCCACCCAATGGCTCCATTTACCATGAAACTTCCGTTTTGTGAATTCAATTTCTGCTATTGTATTTTTTATTTCTATAAAGTTCATATTTTAACGAAAGGAGTTCGTTTATGCATCCTCGAATCAACTTAATCACTCTCGGTGTATCCGATTTACAACGTTCTATTGACTTCTATGAAAAAGGTTTGGGCTGGAAACGTTCAGAAGAAAGTAATGACAGTGTTACCTTTTTTCAATTAGGAGCTATCGTGTTTGCATTGTTTGGTGAAAAGGATTTGGCTGAGGACATTGGAATCCCTTTTCAAAAACGTCAAGAGTTTTCAGGAATTACACTTGCACAAAACCAAACGAGTGAGGCCGAAGTTGATGTTGTTATTAACAAAGTGCGCTCGTTAGGTGCAACCATTCTAAAAGAACCAGAAAAAGTTTTTTGGGGTGGGTATAGCGGATATTTTAGGGACTTTGATGGCCATATTTTTGAAGTAGCTTACAATCCTTTTTTCCCTTTGAATCAAAAAGGTGAAATTGTGCTAAACAAATAGTTTATATAATCGCTGTTATGTTTGTCTATTTGGAAAGAAAATAGGGGAAGGTATGAAACAAGCTCAAATCCAAAGTTTTGGTCTGGATCATTTAAAAATTGTAGAGGTTCCTGAACCAGCTAGTCCGGGTGCTACGGAAGTGCTCGTTCGAATGCGTGCTGCTTCTTTAAACTACCGAGATTCATTAGTAGTTGAAGGTAAATACAATCCTAAATTTCCACTCCCTTTGGTTCCTTGCAGTGATGGTGCAGGCGAGGTTGTTGCGATTGGTTCAGAAGTAAACGAATGGAAAGTAGGGGATCGGGTTCTTCTCACATTTGCACCCAAGTGGATAGCAAAAGAAGCAACTCATGCAGAAATGCGTCATACTATCGGTGGTCCACTTCCAGGCACCTTACGCGAGTTTGCTTTAGTTCCAGAAACAGGGCTTGTACGAATTCCTTCCCATTTGTCGTATGAAGAAGCAGCCACCTTGCCCTGTGCTGCCCTCACTGCTTGGTCTGGTCTTTTCCAATTCAGCCAATTAAAACCAGGTGAATTTGTTGTGGTACAAGGAACTGGTGGTGTTTCTATTTTTGCCTTACAATTTGCAAAGTTGGTGGGAGCAAACGTTATTCTTACTTCCTCCAGTGCTGAAAAATTAGAACGAGGCAAAGAGTTAGGAGCTGATGACTTAATCAATTATAAAGAAACACCCGAGTGGGGAAAAGAAGTTCGTCGGATCACAAGTAAAGTAGGAGCCGATCATATCATTGAAGTGGGTGGTGCGGGAACTTTGGAACAATCAATTGCCGCCTGTCGTCCATTTGGTGTGATTCATTTGATTGGGATTCTTGCCGGTAAATCAGGAGAACTCAATTTACTTCCAGCAGTGATGAACAATTTAAAAATCCAAGGTCTAGTTGTCGGTGGAAGGAAAGCTTTTATCGAAATGAATCAAGCGATTGAGACTTCTGGCCTAAGACCTGTAGTTGATAAAGTGTTTACCTTAGAAGAATCAGCCGAAGCAATCCGATACTTACGATCGGGCTCTCATTTTGGAAAAATTGTCATTCGTATTTAATATCGAATTCCTTTCAATATCTAAGGCAATCACTGATAAATGAATTTCTATCAGTGCTAAAATGAGTGAGATCACCATAAATAAAAGTGATGAGGCGAATAAAACCCAAGCCACTATATTATAAAACGGAATCATACCCATCGAACAAGTGCATAAGATTAAACTAAAAATCCCCGCACTTTGAGCATATAAAATCAATGAAATGCGAAAACGTAAGTTATGAATTTGTTTTTCTAAAATCTCTGACTTTGAGGATTCATATTCGCTAAGAAGTTGTCTGGATAGTTTTGCTAATCCAAAAAAACGATTGGTATAGGCGAGCATCAGTAAAGAGATTGCTGGAAATAAGAGTCCCGGTATACTATAGGTTAGGTTGTCCAATGAAATTAACCTTGTTTCACCTGAAGGATTTGTTCTCCCAAATTGATTTTTCCATCGGGAGTGCGAATGTTTGCTTTGATAACATCACCAGGTTGTAAATATTCTTTACGTTTTTTTTGTCCTTTGATAAAAACTTCCCATTTTTTGTGTTCAGGTAAAAAACTTGCAAATATTTGTTTTAGTTTTCCTGGAGCCTTAAGCGCACAACCAGAAGGTGTTCCTGTTAATAAAACATCTCCAACTTGAATACGAGAAAACCCGGAAAGTTCGGCAATGGTTTCTTTCGGTGGATATACCATTTGGTTTGCCATTGCGGATTGTCTCAATTGCCCATTGACAGTTAAGTTTAATTCTAACGAATCGAATTGATCAAAATCATTTGGCTCTAATACAGCAAGAAAGGGACCTGCAGGAAAAAAAGTTCTATAAGATTTGCCTTTATACCATTGTAATTGTGGAAGTTGAATGTCCCTTGCCGAAATGTCATTGGCAATGAAAAGAGCAGCAATATATTCTTTCGGGTTGTAAGAATGCAAATCAAGTTCTTCATTGATTTCTTTTCCAAATACAATTCCCAATTCAATTTCATGATCTAATAGTTCAACATATTTGGGTCGGATCACATCGCCAATAGCAGATGTAATAGACAAATCGGACTTAGTAAAAAACAAATTATATGTTTTTGATTTTGGATTGAGTCCAGCTTCTAAGGAATGTTTTTTATAATTTGCCCCTTGGCAAATCACCTGGCAGGGAGCCGTGATTGGCGACAAAATAGTAACTTTGTTTCGGGGAATTGTTTTCTGCGATGAAATGTTTGTCGGAGTTTTGATTCTTTTTTTTTGAAGACCAACTAATAAATCTTTGGTTGTCAAATCGCCTATATACAACGGAAGGATTTCTTCACCGGAGATTAATCCCCAATCTATTCGGTTTTTACTTTGAAAACGTACAAAATTTTTAGCCATCGTAGACCTATCGATTTATGTTTTGAGTGGGGAAAGAAAACACGGGGGCCGAGCAACGGCCCTTGTCGTACGAAGTGGAAAACTTGGTTTTATTCTTCAGAAAATAGATTGTTTAGGGAATCGATGAGAGTGTCTACTTCTACACCATAACCCATACAAACTTGTTCAATGGTTTCAACTTCGTTAATGGAGCAGTGTGAACATCCACCTAAATGGTAGCTGGAGAAAACAAGCCCTGCTTCTGGATGGATTGCGATCGCTTCACCCACAGTCATTTCTTTAAAAAAGCGCGGTTTTGTTGTTTCGGTCATCTTAAGAACCCTCAGGAAGGAAATTACTATACAAATATTGGACTATGCTCTATTCGTCAATGGAATGTTTACCCAAGAAAACGGGAAATTTTACGTCCGCATTGAGGGAAGGTTTGAATCCGCCCATTTCCTCTACCAGTACTTTGCCGATGGCTCAGATGAGCCCATCCACGGCCATTCCTGGAAGGTAGAGGTTTTTTTAGAAGGAAATACGAACATTCGTCCAGATGGTATTTCATACGATTTTTTAACTGCCCGCACCAAACTTTTGGAACTTGTGCATTCCATTGACCACATTTTGATCAACGACCATCCAGACTTCAAAGGAATCAACCCGACTTCTGAAAATGTGGCTCGTTGGTTTTATTACGGTCTGAAAGAGGATGTAAAATCCTCGGATGGAAAAATCCGAAGGATTGTGATTCATGAAGGTCCAGAAAACCTCGCTTTCTTCGAACCGTAAATCGAGTTTCGCTACTGTATTGATAACATTAGTTAGGTACTACTCCTTAAGTTTTGTCTTTTTTCCTTTTCGTTATTTTTTTATCATCGGTAATTAGGTTACGCAGTATGATTTGTACGAGTGCATACTCTGTATGTTTCTGTCTAGATATATGAAAAAAGAACATTTGATATAAAAACGATCCGTAGTTTGGAACCTTACGTAATATTTATGTCAACGAACATCCGTTTGTGCTTAAAAATCGACATAATCCTAAGTTTTGTTGTCTTTTGGGAAGTTAAGAACTGACATTTGTTCAACATTTACAGGAAAAATTTATTGCAGATGTTTTCGTTTTTTTTCATAAAAATTTATCATCTTAATCGATTGCTTTTATACCGCCTCATTATGAAAATCGATAGAACACTCTATGCCATTTACGGAAATCAAACATAGTTTAGGTCATATTTTGCTTGTGGAAGATGAAGCCATATTGGCTATTTCACAGTCAGAATTCCTCAAAAACAAAGGGTATTCCGTGCAGTATGTATCAAATACAAACGATGCATACAACTACATCACATCAGGTGAAAAAGTAGATTTGATTCTTATGGATATTAATCTTTCTGATGGAATGGATGGAATCCAACTTGCCGAAAAAATTCTATCGTATCGTGAGATTCCAATTCTTTTTGTTAGTGGTTATTCAGATAATAAAATTCTAGATCGTGTTTGCAAAATAAAACACTATGGTTTTATTCCAAAAATTTCCAGCCCCGATATCATCGAATGTATGATTCGATCTGCACTCAAACTTTACCAAGCAGAACAAACGTTAGCATTTCGAGAAAAAGAACTTCGGATTACTTTTGAAGCTATGGGAGATGGTGTGATCGTTCTTTCGCCTGAAGGTTTGATTCGTGAAATCAATCACAAAGCACTGGATATGTTGGGGCATCGCAAATCAGAAGTTTTAGAAAAAGACCTTTCTTCATTTTTATATTTAATTCAGGCAGATGCTCGAACACGGGTTTCCTATCCCTTTCTGAATGCATTAAGTGGACTCGAAAAAACGGAAAGACGAAATGATCTTATTATAGTTTCTCGTAGTGGTCGCGAAACACATGTTACAGAAACAATTTCGCCTATTTTAGATTCTGAAATGAATTTAAGTGGAGTCGTTATTGTATTTAGAGAAACACCAAATGCTCCTGTTATGGTTCCACCCAAAGACGGGGAAAGCCTTTATGCAAAGGTATTTCAACTCAGTCCTATTGCCATGGCGATTTCTACAGTCAAAGATGGAACCTATTTGGATATAAATTCCTCTATGGAATCCATCTTCCAATTGGAAAAAGCAAAGGTTATTGGCAGAAAAACAACAGAGTTTAAGGCCTGGAGTAATCCCGAACAACTTGCACGCCTCAATCAAATTTACCAAGAAAAAGGTCGGATGGCAGGCGAAAGAATGTCTGTCACGCATTTGGACGGTAATAAATTTGATGTCATGGTATTCAGCCAGGCCTTTGAAATTGCAGGCGAAAGGTTCATTTTGTGGATCAATTTAGATGTCACAAAAATTTTAGATATCGAAGGCCGACTCGCAAAATCTTTGGAAGAAAAAGATGTTTTATTAAAAGAATTACAACATAGGGTTAAAAATACACTCGCCATCATTTCAGGACTTTTGAATTTAGAATCTTTTAAAGTTGAAAACGACGTCGCCAAACAATCGTTTTTAAATGCACAATCCAGAATCATGTCCATGTCCAAGGTTTACGAAAATTTATACCAATCTGAAGATTTGGAATCTGTAGATTTGCGTAAGTACATTGAAGATTTAGTGTTTAGCCTTCATGATATTTTTGTTCTGAATCCTACAAAAATTCGATTTGATGTTAAGTTAGAAGAAATTCGTTTGGATTTAAAACGAACTTTGCCACTTGGTTTGATCCTAAACGAACTATTAACCAACGCCTTAAAGTATGCATATCCAAATGAAAAAGGTGGTGATGTTCGCATCCACTTGTCACGTTCCAATGAAAATATCATTTTGTCTGTGGGAGATGATGGAGAAGGTTTGCCGGATTCCGTGAACATAGAAAAAGGAAATCATTTCGGTTATGAACTAATTCGTAGTCTCACCTCCCAGTTAAAAGGAGTCCTTTCATCTGTTTCTAAGAAAGGGGAAGGTCTTAACATCATGATTTCTTTCCCATTACATCAATCAGATAAAAACTAAATCTATTGATTTAGTTTTTATTTTACTTATCTTTTCGTTTTCTTCCTCGGATTGTGCCGATAAAAACCAATCGCACTTGTTTGATCGTTTGTAATTTTAATTTTCTCATCTCTGAATGGGCGTCCGTTGCCAGATCTAAAAAATCGGAAGCCATTTGAAAACAAATACTCACAATCAATTCAGATGCAAATTGGATGTCTTCGACAGGAATCATTTTTGGCATTCGCATATCTTTCGCAAGTTCCGTTGCAATTGATTTCATTGACTCACGAATTTTTTCCCGAATCTTTCGGTTCCCACCGGTTCTTTCCCTGGCGATAAAACGAAAGAGGGAACGGTTATTCGTAACATAATCAAAGAAAAATCCAATCGTAAGTTGCAAAGCTGACTTATAGGCTCCCTTGGTGCGAGCATCCCCTACAATCGTCTGGATTCGGCTTCCACACTCATCCACAAGTGACAAACCGAGCTCTTCCATATTTTTAAAATGCCGGTAGAAGGCGGCTGGAACGATTCCTGCCTCACCCGCCACTTCTCGAAGGCTCAAATCGCCTAAACCTTTCTCTTCCCCCATCAATCGCAAAGCTCCTTCGAGCAGATTGCTATGGGTACGAAGTTTTTGGGCATAGCGTTTGTTGAGTTTCATGGCGTGAATTCAGTAAACGATTGTTCACTTTTTTTTAAAAAGCAAGGACTAAACGGAGAATTAGGGATTGACATAGCTAACGACGTAAATTAACACTATTAAATATCTCTGTGAACGAGTGTTCACTTAAATGCGAAATATGAGGCGAAAATGAAAACCTTTCCTTTTATCTACAACCAACCAAAGGAATTTTTGAAATTCCTCCAACCTGGAGATTGGGCAGATTTCCTATTAGGGGAAATCAATCCCCGATTTTCGGTAACGGCGGTCAAAGCCAAGGTCATTGCCGTCCGCGAAGAAACGGCTGAAGCAAAGACATTGGTTTTAAAACCCAATTGGCTTTGGAAAGGATTTGTATCTGGCCAACATGTACCAGTGACAATTGAAATCGCAGGTAGACGTGTCACTCGGTTTTATTCTTTGTCTTCCTTCCCTGGTGAAAAGTATCTTAGTATCACCGTCAAACGCCAAGCAGGTGGTCTTGTTTCCAACTTTATCAATCAGAATATTAAAAAAGGAGATTTGTTGGAACTCGGAGAGCCATCGGGTGAGTTTGTTCTTCCAAAGGTTTTACCTTCTAAAATTTTATTTTTGGCTGGTGGAAGTGGAATCACTCCGATTCATTCCATTCTCAAACAATTACAGGCAAACCAATTCAAAGGAAAAGCCACACTTTTGTATTTTGTTAGGTCCTATGAAGACATCATCTTACATTCTTCATTAGAAGAAATTGCTAAAGCAACTGGCTTTTTAGAGATTCGTTATATTTTTTCAGACGTTCCTCGTGAAGGTTTTGATTCAGGTTTTCTGACCAAAGAAATTTTACAGAAATATACCGATGATATTAAATCTTATTCTGTTTATGTTTGTGGCCCAGGACCAATGCAAACCAAAGCGCTTTCCCTTTTAGAAGGAAATGAAGTAAAGTCAGAGCTTTTTCTTTTGCCAGGTCAATCGCAGTTGAAAGTCAAAAAAACGGGAACGGTGGATGTGTTTCTCTCTTTGAGTCACAAAACAATTCAAGTAAAAGGGGAACGTTCCCTTCTAGAAGAACTAGAAGACCAAGGAATTTATCCGCCAAGTGGATGTCGGATGGGGATTTGTCATACTTGTGTTTGTAAAAAATCTGCAGGTTCTGTGACTGATTTATCTAAAGGCGAAGTATCTGAGTTAGGTGAAGAAAATATTCAAATTTGTATCTCTCGTGCAGAATCAAATGTGGAATTAGAACTTTAGATCTGAGAACTCAAGGCTCTAAACAGATTAAAATAAACGAAATATTCATAGGAAAATAATATGAGAACGATCAGTAAAAAGTTAAACAACGAAGAAATTGAAGCATTTGGTAAAGAAGTAGAATCACTTCGAGAAGAAGTAATGTCCAAAGTCGGAAAGGAAGATGCAGATCATATCCGATTCATTTATAAGGCGTATCGTTATACAGAAATTTTGGGTAGAGGACTCATCCATTTTAGTTTTGAACCAATTTCTTTTGTTGCTGGGACTTTGTTACTGGCGACATCTAAAATTATCAACAATATGGAACTTGGTCATAATGTCCTTCATGGTCAATATGATTGGATGAACGATCCACGTTTTAATTCAAGAACTTTCGAGTGGGATATCGTCTGTGATGCACATCAGTGGAAATTTTATCATAACTATATGCACCATACCTTTACGAATGTTTTAAACAAAGACCATGATTATGGTTATAATTTTACACGTTTGACAGAAGGGCAAAAATGGAAGCCGGTTCATTTGACACAGCCTTTCACTAATCTATTCCTTGCTATGAACTTTCAATGGGGAATTGGTGCACATGGATTCCGTGTTGAACACTTAGAAATTCCCAAAAAACAAAGAAATAAAAGAACCTTAAAAGATTTTAAGAAAGTGTTCTTTAAAAAAATTGAACTACAGGTTGTAAAGGATTACTTATTGTTTCCAGTACTTGCCGGACTTAATTTTCCAAAAATCATTTTAGGGAATATGATTGCGAATTTAATTCGTAACCTTTGGACATATGCAGTGATTTTCTGTGGTCACTTCACAGAAAATGCAGAATCCTTTTCTACTGAAGAGATTGTTGGTGAAACAAAAGCACAATGGTATTTAAGACAGCTCAAAGGTTCGTCTAACTTGGAAGGTAGTAAGTTGTTTTATACAATGACTGGCCACTTAAGTCACCAAATTGAACACCATATGTTCCCTGGTATGCCAGCGATACGTTATCGTGAAGTTGCACCTCGTTTGAAAGAAATTTGTGCAAAGTATGGTCAACACTACAACACAGGAAGTTTTTTAAAGCAGTTTGCTTCTGTTTGGAAACGAATCATTGCATACTCTTTTCCAGATTCTATCGCGGGAAAATTAATGGGGAATCGAAAAGTATATTTGGAACCAAAAGGTATGATTTCACAACCCAGTTTCCAGATCTCCCTTCCTGCAGAAGAGAAATCCGTTACTCTCACTTAACCTGAACAATTTTGGACTTCCCACTAGCGCATTGTGGTGAGTTCATCCCTTTCCTTTCTTTCGGGTCCTCATGACGAGGACCCTTTTTTTTATCTTTCAGTGAGTCTGATTTTGTTTGCGGAAAGGATTGCCAGACTATCAGCATGGAAGGCTTTGCACCAGGTGGTGCGTAAATCTTTTCGTTTCGAAGATTTGTTTTTTGCTCTTTCCATTAAGTAGCCGACTACCACTCTTGCTGCTGATTCGACTACTTCAAAACTAAATGTTTCTTTGGTCTCTTGGTTTTCGATCGACTTGTATGTTTCCACAATGGACTCAAAAAGATTTCGAACTTCTAGAAGTTTTGGATTTGATTCCGAACCTTTTGCAAGATGATCTAAGTAAGCACGAAATGTACCTGTCGGGCTCATCCCTGATGTGATTCCTCCAATGGCTGCGTTGACTTGGATTTGTGTGGTTCCATCATAGATATTGGTGATCCTGGCATCTCGATAAAGTCTAGAAAGATCATAATCTTCTGTATATCCTGCACCACCTAATACTTGTAATCCGTCATATACTAGATCATTACACATTTCAGAGTTATAGTATTTGGAAATAGGAGTGAGCGTATTTGCTACCTTCTCCCAAAATTTTCCGGTTTTTGTTTCTTCTGGGGTAGGTGTCCTTCCATCTTCATACCAATAGTATTTATCTACGGAATATGCTGCCTCTACCATGAGGCAACGCATTCCCGCCAATTCCCTTTCCATTCGATCCAACATACGACGTACGGCTGGAATTTCATAAATGGGTTTTCCGAATTGAACTCTTTCTTTCGCATATTTGAGAGCTTCTTCGTAAGCTGCTGTAACGATTCCCGTTCCTTGGGAAGATACGCTGAGGCGTGCGCCGTTGAGCATTCCCATAACATATTTCACAAGTCCGAAACCTTCTTTTCCAACCAAATGGCCTTCACTGTTTTCAAAAACGGTTTCGCATGTTGCAGATGCTTTGATTCCTAATTTTTTTTCAATTCCTTGTACGGCGTAGTTTTTGTTTTCAACGATGAAAAAAGAAAGTCCTCGCGCTCCGCTTTCTTGAGTTCCTGTTCTCGCAAGAGTAAGTGTGATTCCTGGACTTCCATTGATACCACAAGCAACTGTTTGGAATCTTTTGGTTCCATTCAGAAACCACTTATCATCTTTTTTGATTGCCTTGGTTGTGATATTTGGTAAGTCAGATCCAAAGTCCGGTTCCGATAGTCCCATGGTGACAGTATAGTTTCCTGAAATTAATTTTGGAATCCATTCATTCTTCATTTCTTCGGTTGCACAAACTTCTAGGATAGCGGCTAGGCCCATACTTCCCACTGCTATTGTAATGGAACTATCGGATCTATACATTAACTCAGCGATCATCGCTTTGATGATACTTGGTGTTCCAAGTCCGCCGTATTTTCTTTTGAAAGCTGCCGGACCAAGTCCTGCATCGTGATACATTTGGACTACATCCACCATCTCTTGTGGGTGGATTACGTTTCCATTCTCAAATTTAAGTCCTTTCGAATCTACAATGGAAGCAACTTGGGAAACATACATCCCACTAATTTCACCACAAGATTTTAGAATTTCTTCATAAAACGATTTCGCCTCACTAACATTAGATGGTGCGTATTCTAGTTTAGGGTTATTATTTTCTAAATATAACTTGGAATCTGAAAATTGATTTTCGTAGATTGGTACAATTTCATTCCAATCTATCAAATCTTCGAAATGTTCCCTTAAGTCTTCGTTGGTTTGAAAATAGTTACTTTGGATCATATAAATTCCTTTTGGATTAGAAGATAAAATTTATGAATGTGAGGCGATTAAAAAATATTCGTATAACAAAAAAAATTGAATGATTGTAATTAATGAACCGATCGGTTCATTAATGAATTTTTTTAATTTTGGATACAAAAAAGAACATAGTGATTGGATTCCTCTAAAGTTGAAATTCTGACAGAACTAAGCAGAAAATAAGGTTTCTTTTTTACAGTTTCAAATTAAAATTCTAAATCTATCTCTGCCTCGGGACTAAATCGTCCCTCCTTTTGGCAGAACAGGAGATGTATGAAAAAACTGATTTCCATTCTTACGCTCGTTTTTGCCATTCAATGTGCAAGCGTGCCAACTTCACAACTACCCGTTAAATCAACAGTCACAGGCAGTCCGGTGGAATATAAATTGGACGGGAAAACGTATGAAGGTTTTCTCGCCGTTGATTCTTCCATTACAGGCAAACGACCCGGAATTCTTGTGATCCATGAATGGTGGGGTTTAAACGATTATCCAAAACAACGTGCCAAACAATTAGCTGATTTGGGTTATGTTGCATTTGTGATGGATGTTTATGGAAAAGGAATCATTGCAAAGGATCATGTGGAGGCTGGAAAACTTTCTGGTGCGAATGGGGATCCAAAAGTAATTCTTAAAAAAATCTACAAAGCCTTAGATATTTTAAAATCGAATCCCAATGTAGATGTGAGTAAAATTGGTGCTATTGGATATTGTTTTGGTGGCGGAGGAGTCATTGAACTAGCATTAGATGGTGCAGATTTAAAAGGGGGAGTTGTTTCTTTCCATGGATTTTTTGGTAGCAAAAATTTGGCAACGGGTGCCAAAAAGATAAAAAGTAAAGTTTTAGTACATCATGGGGCAGACGATCCATTTGTACCTAAGGCTTCTGTGGAAACCTTTGTGAAAACCGTCACTGATGCAAAAGCTCCTGTCACTTTTGTTTCTCATCCTGGTGCAGTTCATGGATTCACTCGACCAGGTTCCGAAAAACAAGGGTTACCTGGTCTTGCTTATAATCAAAAAGCAGATTATGCGTCTTTTGATAGTATGAAAACTTTTTTTGCTGCAAACTTCAAATAAACTAAAGGAAGAACAAAGAGGGTCAGTGCACTAGCTGTGACTAACCCTCCTATCACTACGGTTGCAAGAGGTCTTTGGACTTCTGCACCTGGTGATGTGCTAATTGCCATTGGTATAAATCCAATTGATGCAAGTAGGGCAGTGGTTAGGACTGGCCGTAGTCGTGATATGGCCGCCTCTTTGACCGCATCTTCTTTCTTTTTACCTGATTGTTCCAAACTACGAATGAAACTAATCAGTACGAGTCCATTGAGTACTGCAATTCCAAATAAGGCGATAAATCCCACTCCTGCAGAAATACTGAATGGCAAATTTCTGAGATAAAGCGCGAAAATTCCGCCTGTGATGGCAAAAGGTACGTTTAAAAAAATGATCGTTGCCGCCGATATTTCGTTAAACGCAAAATAGAGGATTAAAAAAATAATAATCAGTGTGATTGGAACAACAACATACAATGTTTTTGTTGCCGATTCAAACTTTTCAAATTCTCCTCCAGTTGTATAATGATAACCTGGCGGAAATTTAATTTCTTTTTGTAACACGGTTTGAACGGCATTGACAGTGCTAACCATATCACTTCCACGAATGTTAAACTGAACTAGAGCATAACGATTTTGATTTTGATGATAAATCTGAACAGGTCCATCTTCAATCTGAATCTCCGATAGTTCGTGTAACGGAGCGAATGTGTTTTTCCCAACTTTTACAGGAATGTTTTTGATTTGTTCTAGATTTTGTCCAACGTCCGTTTTGACTACAATTTCAAATCGTTTCATTCCTTCGTAAACAATCCCCGCAGGAACTCCAGAAGAAATAGATTCTGTAACTCGATTCACATCTAATATTGATTGGTCATATCTTGCCAATTTTTCTCTGTTAGGTTTGATTCTTAAATACTCAAGTCCATACAGTTGTTCTATTCTAAGATCTACAACACCAGGGATGTTTTTGATTTTGGTAGAGATTTCCTCTGCGATTGTTTTTAGTTGGATTAAGTCATCACCAAAGACTTTGATTCCGACATCGGCACGAATTCCCGCCATAATTTCATTGTTACGCATTTCAATCGGCTGAGACAATCCATAAGCCACTTGTGGTGCGACCCTTTCAATGATTTCTTGTAACTTGGATTCGATTTCAGTTTTGGTAAGATTCCATTCGGATCTTGGTTTCATATCCAAATACATATCTGTTTTTTCAACACCCATGGGTTCGATAGCAAGATCAGGCGATCCTGTTCTGGAAACCACTTCTGTGATTTCAGGAATTTCTTTAAGAATAGTTTTTTCAATTTTAATGGAAGATAGTAAGGATTCTGTTAAAGTGGTGGAAGGATATCGGCTAACTTCGATTAGTAAATTTCCTTCATCCAATTTTGGTAAAAATTCTCCACCCAAACGGAAAAATAAAAAGATGGATAGAATTAAGATTCCAATGGTCGAATAGGTAACCTTTTTGGACTCTCTCAAACAATAATCTAACTTAGGTGTATACCATTGATGGATTTTTTGGAAAAAAGGAGTTTCTGCTTCTGCTATATGTCCTCCTTTCAAAAAATAGGAAGCCAAAACGGGAATAATGGTGAGTGTCAAAAAAAATGCACCAAGTAACGCAAATAAAACGGTTGTTGCCATGGGGATAAACATTTTACCTTCGGTCCCACTGAGAGTAAGGATAGGAATGTAAACAACTCCTATGATAATCTCACCATAAATGGTTGCTTTTCTAACTTCGATCGTTGCATTCAAAATAGTTTCTTTTTGTTCTGCATCAGTCAGATCTCTTTTGAGTTCCTTTCGTTTTAACCCCAATCTCCTGTGTGAATTTTCAATGAGAATTACCGCACCATCCACAATGAGTCCGAAGTCGATGGCCCCCATAGACATTAAATTGGCTGGTAAATCACGTAAAAACATAAGACTGATGGCAAATAACATTGCAAGCGGAATCATCGATGCGATCACAAGCCCTGATCGAAAATCACCGATCATTAGAAAAAGAATGATGATCACAAGGATGGCACCTTCTGATAAATTCCAAACAATTGTATTTAGTGTATTTTTCACCATAATGGAACGGTCGTAATATGGTTTAATTTTCATTCCTGTTGGAAGTGTTTTTTCGATTTGTGTGATTTTATCTTTTACCGCTGTTGTGACTTCTAGTGAATTTTCACCCAGCAACATAAGAGTCACGGCACCAACCACTTCCGACTTACCTGTGGCTGTGGCAGCACCTTTTCGTAGCCGAGGTCCTTCTATGATATTTGCAATGTTATCTAAATATATAGGAAACCCATCTCCCATTTTTCCTACTTGAATTTTTTCAAAGTCATTTTTTGATTTTAATAAACCATCACTACCAACAATCAACTGTTCGCCGGATCTTTCGATATATCCGCTGCCTGTAGAAAGATTATTACTTTGTACTGCATTCACAATTTGGTTCAAGGAAACGCCAAGTGAAGCTGCTTTAAATGGATCTACAATGACTTGGTATTGTTTCGTTTTTCCACCGAAACTATTGACTTCGACAATTCCTGGAACAGTTTTGAGTGTTGGGTTGATGTACCAATTCAAATAAGTGGTGAGCTCCATTTGGCTATGCAATTCACTTTCTAAGGTAAATTGGAATACTTCGCCAAGACCAGTGGTGATAGGCCCAATAACGGGTTTTCCAAAAATCGCAGGAATGTTTTCAGATGCTTCTGTTAATTTTTCGCTGACCAATTGTCTACTTTTCCATAGATCTGTTCCATCTGCAAAAACAGCTGTGACTAGTGAAAATCCATATCGAGAAACAGACCTTACTTCAATTAGGTTTGGAATCCCTGTGATGGCTCGTTCCACTGGCAAAGTGATGTACTGTTCTATTTCAAGGGTTGAGAGTGCGGGTGAAGTAGTGATCACTTGTACTTGAACATTGGTAATGTCGGGAACTGCATCTACTTTTAAATGTTTTAATGAATAAATTCCGCCAAACACAAGTAATGTTGTGAAAACTAAGACTAACAATCGATTTTGTAAGGAAACCTGTACAATTTTTGTTAAAAATTCCATGTTTATTCCCCACCAAACGTAGATTTGAAGAGAATTGCTTTTAATTCAAAAGCACCTTTGGTTACAATCCTATCTCCTTCAGACACTCCAGAAAGAATTTCCGTTTTTCCATCATTTGTGCTTCCAGCTTCAATTTCTACCCACTGAAAGAGATTTGTTTGTGATTCTACAAATACAAATTTTCGATTTTGGTAAGATTGGATTGCGGCATTCCCAATCTGAATTCCAGATCTACCGTTTACACTTAAAACTGCCTTTCCAAACAATCCTATCTTGGCTTTGTGATTTTTATTTTTAAAAACAAGTCGAGCGTGAACAGTCCTTGATTCGGGGTCTACTTTTTCCCCGATATGTTCTAAAACTCCGTCAAATTCGAAATCAGGATAAGCATTTAAAATGATTTTACCTGAAATACCTTCTGATAGATATTTTAAATCATTTTCAAATATCTTTGCCTGAAACCATAATTGCGAAAGTTCCGCAATGGTTGTTAGGATTTGATTTCCTAATACGATGGAACCAGGGATTGCATTTCTAGAAAGCGCTAATCCAGTTCTTGGTGCAAAAACTGTATAAACTCCCGATGCTGCATTATCAATGGGAAGTCCGTTGGCCCGTAAGTTTTCTTCAGCAGCAATCTTTTCGGATTCAATCACTTTTAAGTTTGCTTCAGCGTCAATTAACTCTTGTTTTGCTGCCAAATTCATTTTCACTAATGAATTGATTCGGTTTAGGTTTTGTTCTGCTGCCGTAAATTTTGATTTTGCTACCAAATAAGCAGATCTAAGTTTTGCAAGTTCTGGAGAATCAATTGTTGCCAATTTTTCTCCTTTTTTGATAGAATCACCTTCGACAAAAGAAACCGAAGTAATACGTCCAGAAATTCTTGCAGGAACATCAATGATGGCATCAGGAACAGCTTCTGTTTCTCCAATCAGTTCAATTTTCGTTTGGATGGGTTGGTTACTTAGAATTTCTGTTTCAATGGAAAGATTTTTGCGATTTTCTTCCATCAACTTAACAGTATTTTTGGATTCTTCTGTTGTCTCAGGATTTGTATTTGTGTCTCGTAATTTCCAGATGGTTACAGAAATCAAAATGACAAGAGAAGAGATAAGGAGTATGATTGTTTGTTTTTTCATTGGTTCATTCCTAGTGAATGGATGGGTAAACCTAAAACACGAACCAATTCAATTTGAGATAATTCAAATTCCGATTTGGTGTTTAGGTAGTTTAGTTTTGTTTGTAAGAGAATTCGTTGTTGGTTAATGGCATCGATGATTTTAATTTTTCCAAATCGGATGGCTTCTTGAAGATTTTTTAAATCTGATTCAGCACGTTCCATTTTTGATTCATCATAAAGGTTGATTTCTTCTGAAAGGTTTATGTAATTTGTTAGCGCAAACAAAACTTCTTGTTTTATATTGCGAGAAACAGATTCTTTTAATTCCTTTGAATTATCAATTTTCGAAGAAGCTATGATTTTTTCTCCTTCGTAATCACGCCAAATGATGATTGGAAACGTTAACATCCCACCGACCACTCTTTCATTAAATCCATCGTTTTGGGCAAAAGCTCCAAGAGACACATTGGGAATTTTCTGGCGCCTAACTTCATTTTGCCGAAGAACTGCGAGTTCAATTTCTTTTTCGGAAAGGGAAAGTTCGGGGCGCATCTGCATGGCCATTTGAATTAAATCTGCTTTTTCTTTTGGTAAATCACTCGGCATCACCCAGTATTGCATTTTAATTGAATCCAATTCTACCGGCATCCCAAGTAATACTTCTAATTCGGATTTCGAGTTTTCTGAGAGTCTATGAGTTTGGTTCCAAATTTTGAATATTCGGATTTCTTCTGATTCTGATAAAGATTCATCAATCCCAGGAGATAAGCCTTCGTTAACTCTTGCTTTGGATATTTTTTTTAATTCTTTAACAAGATTTAGGCTGTTTAAACTATTCTCTTCTTCTAAATGTAGATATCGAAATCGAGTCATTTTTTTTAATGCATCAAATTCTAAGATTCTTTTCACAGATTCTAAACGAAAGACTTGAGCTTTGAATTCTTCATCTGCAATTTGAACCGCTATCTCTCGTTTGCCGTTTGTAAAAATTTCTTGGTTGACCATAACCTGAAAGTTATTTGCAGAATTTGGTCCAGACAAAAGTGTTGGGCCAGTAGATTCTCCTTTCCTTGTGGCCACATAACTTGTAAAAACGGGATTCGCAGGAAAGTAATAGGATGCTATTTTTTTTCTTCCTGAAATTTCCTTTAGTTTAATTTCTTCAATGCGATAATCAGGATGTTTCCTTACAATGCATTGACTCAGATCGAAAATAGAATTGTATTTATCGCAATTATATCCATTGGAATCATTTGATTCTGGATTTATTGGTAAATTGAATATACAGATACAGATAAAAACCAAACAACGCAGATGGATCCTTTGTAGTTTGGGGAAAAAATAAAAAGTCATGGAACCTCCCAAGTGTTCACGCAAATAAAATTGCG
Source organism: Leptospira mtsangambouensis (assembly GCF_004770475.1). Lineage (NCBI taxonomy): Bacteria > Pseudomonadati > Spirochaetota > Leptospiria > Leptospirales > Leptospiraceae > Leptospira > Leptospira mtsangambouensis. The sequence goes on along the minus strand of NZ_RQHK01000017.1, from coordinate 93,941 downwards.
AATTTACTAAGTTAGGTTTTGTTTGGGAGGGCGGAAGAAACTGTTTACTGTTACGAGGTTTGGAATCTGTAATTCAGGTTGTTGGATATATACTTTATGTAGTTGGATGAGTATATGAGAAAGATATAAATCCCAGGAACAAGAGACTATGAAGTTACATGGGCAAGAGAAACACACATGGTCAGTATGTTCCCCATCTTCGTTTAAATCGTGCCCCGGATTAACACCTAACGCATGATCCAAAAAAGCGTATGGGCAACCGCTTTCGGGAGAACCAATCAGTCCACAATTGACCTCGTTGTCAACGATGCGTTGGTACATAAAATTGGCGGAAAATAATAGGATAAAACTAAATAGGGAAAATCGCCTCCAAATTTTAAGTTTTTCCAAATTTGCCTTCATACGGTTACTTATAGTTTGGAATCTCCTTTGCGGTTTGCAATAACTTATCTGCAATTTCTGGAACACAGACGGGCGAAACATGGCTACAATCTACATACGTTTTACAATTCGTATTTCCTTCATTTAAACTAATGTAGCGGATATTTTTTGAATTTGGATCCACAAATTGGCGGATGTATTGTTTAAAAATCCCTCCATTCGTAATTTTGTGTCGAATGTCTTGGTAATATGGGTGGATTTGTGGTTCCCAGATGACCATCGGGATATTGTGTTTTTCTGCGTGTTCGACTATTTTTTTGAAAAAGTTCGTTTCTGTTTCTGAAATTTGGAAACGGCTCAAAAAATGCTCTTTGCGGGATTCAGCATATTCAATGATTCTTTCTTGAAATTCTTTTGGTGGAAATTGATTGATCTCATAACCCGCTTTATCTGGAGTGAATGGTCTTTTCACATTCATATAAGACGAAATTCCGATAAAATAAGTATCATTTGTAATGCGATTTCCTGTGAGTAGATTTTTCGCAGCGACAACTGGTTTGAAGTGATAATTGTAACCTAAAAACAAAAGACGTGCAATGATATCTCTTTGCATTTCAGAATTCATCGAATCATAAATATCGAGTAATTCATTTTCGTGTAACATCAATTCGGCCCATTTCGTTTTGTAGGTGTAGATATTATTTTCGTTTAACATTTCATCCGAAAATTCTAAAAACATTACATCAGGTTTAAAACCTGCATCTGTCATTGATTTGATTAATAAATAGTATAATAAAAACTCAGAAGCTTTTACAGCAGTGCGTGTCTCGAAATACACTGGTTCGCTTATCGTTGATGAATTGACAGGAATTTCAGCCCATTCATGAAAAGGTTCTGAACGAGACGTTCCTGTAACAACGGCTACTTTTTTTCCACTATTTTGGATTTTTTTATTTTCATCCCAAATCACGGGCATTCCAAGTAATATATTTTGACCAGCTTTGTAATTTCTCCGGCCACTTTCTCGAACATCAGGGATACAAATAAGTTTATCCACGACAATGATGCTCAGTAGTATAAAAAATGGTAAAAAATAGATTCGATTAAATTTCATAAGTTTCCATTAAAATTGAAAGTATATAAATGTTTCTACTGGTGATTCGATCCTGATAAGGGCCAAATATACAAAAAAGCTAAGGATAAAAATAATCCAATTTGTATATGGTTTGAGTCGTTCAGAAAAATAATTTTTAAATTCTAGAATTTGAATCGCATAACTTGCGAGGATGAGTCCCCAAAAGTCTAGTCGATAAATGATTTTTCCAGTAAGGTTGATACTTGCAGACCAAAATGTTACAATTTTCTTTAATGTATCAATTCGAAAGAAAGTTGCAAGGATACAAAAAATAGCAAATATCCAAATGGAGGCAAACACTTGCTTTGTGAATGTCATGGACTTTCGATCTGGTTTTCCAAATGCAAATCTTTCGATGGAGAGAAAAATTCCATGGAAAAATCCCCATAGAAAAAATGTATAAGTGTTTCCATGCCAAAGACCAGATAAAGACATGACGATGATGGTATTGATATTATACCTTAGTTCCGAAACTCGGTTTCCGCCTAACGGAATGTACAAGTAGTCTCTGATCCAGGTAGAAAGTGTGTAGTGCCATCGGCTCCATAATTCGGTGAAGCTAACCGATAAAAATGGGGAACGAAAATTTTCTGGAATTTCGTATCCAAGAAGAAAAGCAGAACCTCTTGCAAGGTCTGTATATCCGGAAAAATCTCCATATACTTGAAAAGAAAATGCAACGGTGGTTAACAATATTGATATTCCATCGTATTCGCCCGGACTCATATAAACGGGATTGATGATTTTTGCGAGTTGGTCTGCGATGAGTACTTTTTTAACCAGACCAGAAATGATATGTAGGATTCCCCTTTGTACAAAATCCAAAGAAAGTTTGGAATGATCGATTTGATCATAAAAATCATCGTGCCTCATGATGGGGCCTGCAATGAGTTGTGGGAAAAATAAAATGAATAATAAAAAGTTAACGAACGGAGATTCTGTAAATTTTCCTCTCCATGCATCTACCAAGTATGCAATCATTTGAAATGTATAAAAACTGATCGCTAATGGTAAGATAATTTCTGATAAGGATTGGAAAAAGGGAATGGTTAAATCGCCCTCTAACATTAAATATTTTATATATGTTAGGAAATATTTGAAAAAACATAAATTGATCAAATTGATTCCCACGCCCAAAATCAGAAAAATTCTGCTTTTGGTTTTGAGGATACCGAGAACACAGAGATGAGTGAGGATGATAAATGCTACGAAATGTATTAAAAATGAACCGCTCCAATACCCATAAAAGATAAGCGAAAAAATTATGAGGATGTATTTTCGAAAACGAGAAGGTAAAATCCAATAGATAATATAACAGGCGATAAAAAAGAAAAAATAATCAATGGAATTGAACAGCATTTTCCCTAGAATTTCCTCGATATTTTTTTCTACCAGTCATTTTACACAATCATACTTGCGTCAAAAATCAAATCCAAGAAGATCAGTCTTCATGGCGACTCAAAATACACTGTGGACACCGAGTTCAAAAGAAACCAATTTATTCCGTTTCCAAGGGCATTTAGAAACAAAGTTTGCAAAATCATTTTCAGATTATGTTTCCTTTCACAAATTTTCAGTGGATGAATTTGAATTATTTTGGAAGGAGTGGTTGTCTTATTCGGGTTTAAAGTTACATAAAGAACCCCAAAAGACGTTCGAACGAGGATTACATTTTTCAAACTCTGTTTGGTTCCCTGGTGCACTTTATAATTTTGCAGAAAATTTACTTGAAGTGGGAGATCCCGATTCCTTCGCATTAGTTTTTTATTCGGAAGATGGAAAGGTCCAAAAATTAAAATATTCTGAACTAAAACAAGAAGTTCTAAAATTGCAAAAACATTTGTTTGGCCTTGGAGTTAAAAAAGGAGACCGTGTTGTTGGCCTTGTACCAAATGCTCCTATATCTACCATTGGAATGTTGGCAACCACTTCGTTAGGTGCTATATGGTCAAGTGCTTCACCAGATTTTGGTGTTAGGGGAATTCTTGATCGTTTTGAACAAATTAATCCTAAAGTATTAATCTCTGTTGAGTCTTATTTGTTTAAAGGAAAACAAATTCCAATTGTTGATAAATTGGAAGAAGTATCCATTCAATTGGCCAAATCAACAAACTCTGAATTCAAACAAACTTTAATTTATGATTTTGTAGAGCCCATCAAAGATTTTGGGAAAATACAAAATCCATTTCGATACAATGAAATTTCTCCACCAAAACCTTCTGATCAATTGTCTTATACTTCTATTTCCTTTTCAGATCCGGTGTACATTATGTTTTCCTCTGGGACAACAGGTCTTCCTAAATGTATTGTGCAGGGCGGGGGAGTTTTACTCAACCATACCAAAGAACTTTCGCTTCATTGTAATGTATCCAAACATGATCGTTTTTTTTATTACACAACTTGCGGTTGGATGATGTGGAATTGGTCTCAGTCAGTATTGGCGTTAGGGGCAACACTTTATCAATTTGATGGAAATCCTTTCCATCCATCTTGGGAATCTCTTTGGTCAATGGCTGAAAAAGAATCGATCAAAGTGTTTGGAACTAGTGCCAAGTATCTTTCTGTATTGGAAGAGGAAAATATAAATGTAAAATCCAAATTTCCTTTGCCTGAATTAAAAGTAATTTTATCAACTGGTTCACCACTTCCAAATTCTGGATTTCGATATGTGTATCAGAATATCAAAAAAGATGTACAATTATCTTCTATATCCGGTGGAACCGACTTAAATGGATGTTTTGCTTTGGGAAATCCCAACTTACCTGTGTTTGAAGGTGAAATCCAATGTAAGGGATTGGGAATGGACGTGCAGGTATTTGATGATATGGGTAAATCAGTTTCGAATCAAAAAGGGGAATTGGTATGCCCAACTCCATTTCCTTCCATGCCACTATTCTTTTGGAATGATGAATCGGGAGCAAAGTACAAATCTGCTTATTTTGAAACCTATGATAATATTTGGTGTCATGGAGATTTTGCTTCCATCACACCTGAAAATGGTTTGGTGATTTATGGTAGGTCTGATGCCACTTTGAATCCTGGTGGTGTGCGGATTGGAACAGCTGATATTTATTCTGTAGTTTCTACTATTCCTGAAGTGAAAGATAGCGTCATCATTGGACAAGATTATAAAGATGATGTACGTGTGATTTTATTTGTCGTAACAGCTGATGGTGTACTTTTGGATGAAAGTTTGATCAAAAAAATTAAAGATCGTATCAAACTGGAAACTTCTCCAAGGCATGTTCCTTCGTTAGTACTTTCAGTTCCTGAAATTCCTTACACAGTGAATGGAAAAAAAGTAGAGATCGCCGTAAAACAAACGGTTGCTGGACTTGAGGTAAAAAACAAAAACGCACTTGCTAATCCAAATTCATTGGACTTTTTTAAAGACAGAAAGGAGTTACAAGTATGAATCCAAATCTTAGGATTTTTGGATTAGTAGCGATTGGTTTGTTAATGACAACAAATCTTTTTGCAGAAACCAATCTAACTCGTTGGCGCTCCTGTTTCCAAACCAATTGTATTTCCTTTGATCTTCCTTCGAAATGGTTTCTCACGGAACGTAGGTCCAATGGAATCACAACAAAGTTTGACCATTTTAAAACTTTGCCGTTAAAAGAAGAATCGGGCCGAGAAATCATTCCAGCTCTTGTGATCCTTTTTAAAGAATCAGAAAACAAAATGCCACTCCATCCGATTCTCTTTCATGCTGAGTCTAGACGGTTTAGTATGGTTACCAATATTCGTAAAAATTTTACCTTACAGAAAATTCCTAACTCTGATAATGTTTATAAATTTTTAGGAATGTTCGGGAGTTTTAAAGATAAAGAAGATACAGTTGTACAACACTATATCACAGCTACCGAAGATAAATTCGGATTTACTATTTTAATCACTTGTTATGAGTCCGTTTATCCGCAAATAGAAAAAGATATTAGTCAATTTCTGGACAGTTTGTCCTGGAATACTAGACCTATGCCTTGGAAATTACAACTACCTGAAGAACTAATTTCTAAGGCAAAAGAATTGGAACTTAGTGCTCTCGACAGGTTAAAAACTAAAAAATCGGAAGAAATAACAATGGCATTAGAAGAACTGAGTGATTCTTGTGAATTGGGTTCAGCATCTGCTTGTGAAATGTTCACTTTGTTTATGAATTTAGGAAGATAACAAAGATTAGGTTATTTCTGCATTTTTTGGATGTATTCCGCCACAGCATCAATTTCTGTTTTCCACATATGAGAATATGATTTCATATAGGTTCCGCATTTCCTTAACGACTCTTTCTATTATCGAAAAGTTAAATGTTGAAATCTATAAAGTCCAGATAATTCCTTTCCAAAGTATCTAAGGTTAGATGAAATCTTTTGAAAACTCCAAAGACCGAAATCTTTTGAGAAGGAGTTTCATTTAAATCGGTTTTAAAAGCGAACTTCTGTTTGGTTTAAAGCAGTCCTTTTGAAGCTAAAAACTCTTCGTTGTAAATTTTGGATTGGTATTTGGCACCACTGTCACATAACACAGTCACGATGGTATGTCCCGGGCCAAGGTCTTTGGCAATTTGGTAGGCTGCGGCCAAGTTGATCCCCACACTGCCACCCATAAACAACCCATCTTTTTTTAATACCAAGTTCAAAATTCTTAGGGCTTCTTTGTCGTGGATTCTGATGGCGTCATCGGCTGGCATCCCTTCCATATTTTTGGTGATCCGACCTTGGCCAATCCCTTCTGTGATTGAAGATCCTTCGATGACGATTTGTCCTGTTTTGACAAAAGAATAAATTCCCGACCCGTAAGGGTCAGCCACAATGCATTTGATATTCGGATTTTTGGATTTGAAAAAAAGTCCTGTCCCGGCATAGGTCCCGCCGGTTCCGAGGGAAGTGGTCCAAACATCAATTTTCCCTTGGGTCTCTTCCCAAATTTCGGGGCCAGTGGTTTCGAAGTGGGCGTTCCGATTGGCTAAGTTATCAAACTGGTTGGCCCAAACGGAATTGGGAGTCTCTTTGGCAATCCGTTCTGACACTCGTACATAATTTCCTGGATCAGCATAAGGAACCGCAGGAACGAGTGTCACATCTGCACCTAACGTACGTAACATTTCTATTTTTTCTTTGGATTGTGTTTCTGGGATGACGATGACAGATTTGTAACCTTTTGCATTACAAATATGGGTGAGTCCAATTCCGGTATTCCCAGCAGTTCCTTCCACTACAGTGCCACCTGGCTTTAGGAGTCCCTTCCTCTCTGCGTCTTCGATGATGTATAAGGCAGCTCTATCTTTGACAGACCCACCTGGATTTAAAAACTCTGCCTTGCCTAAAATTTCACATCCGGTTTCTTCACTTAGGGAATGGATGCGGATGAGTGGGGTGTTTCCCACAGTATCAATAAAACCGTTTCGTATATTTGTTTTCATGAGAATCGACTTGACTCCTTCTCTTTAGGCTTTCATCTTCCTAGTCTATGTTACAAACCATTCGCCTATGGTTCGCTCCTGCTCCGTCCATACCCAAAAAATCTGAAAAAGAAATCCAAACCCTTTATCCGAAATTTCGGTTTCGTGTTTTGGAATCGACTTTTCTTGGTTATACGACCTATTACTTAACTCGAAATAACTTCTCTCCAGTTTCAAAAGAAATAGGTGAAGCGTTATCTTATTCGAAAACAGAGATAGGTGATATCCTCGCAGTGACTGCCATCACTTATGGGATTGGAAAATTTTTAATGGGAGCACTCTCCGATCGTTCCAATCCAAGAAAGTTTATGGCTGTTGGTTTGTTTCTTACTGCCATTTTGAATTTTTCATTTGGATTTGCGAATCATTATTGGATTCATCTTTTTTTATGGGGTGCTAACGGTCTTGTACAAGGAATGGGTTGGCCACCATGCGGTCGTTCCCTTGGTCACTGGTATTCGGTTGGAGAACGAGGTACTACGTTTGCATTTTGGAATATTGCACATAATATTGGAGGCGGGATCGTTGGAGTGGTCGCTTCCCATTCGGCAGCAAAGTTTGGTTGGCAATATGCCTTTTTTGTACCAGGTGTCATCGCACTTGTTGGATCCGTATATTTATACATTCGCCTTGTAGACACTCCTCAATCCGAAGGACTTCCTCCCATTGAAGTATATCGAAATGATTATCCACCGGAAGAAAAAGAAGACCATGAAAAGGAATTAACCACCAAACAATTGATTGTTGAACAAGTGCTATCGAATCAATACATTTGGTTATTTGCGATTATTAATTTTTTTGTTTATATCATTCGTTACAGTTTGATTGATTGGGGTCCTACTTACTTAAAAGAAACAAAAGGAGCAGACCTACTAGGTGGTGGATATTCCACACTCATTTTGGAATTTGGAGGGATTGGTTCAACGATTCTAATGGGTTGGGTATCAGACCGGTTTGATGGTAGAAGGGGAATGGTCAGTTTACTTTGTATTATCCCTATTTTCTTTGCTTTTTTAGGTATTTTGTTGAACCCTCCCGGATCCATTTGGATTGATTACATACTATTTGGACTCATTGGACTTTTTATTTATCCACCGGTGATGTTGTTAGGTGTGGCTGGTATGGATTTTACATCGAAAAAAGCTGTGGGAACTGCCGCAGGTTTTATCGGGTTATTTGGTTCTTTGGGAAGAACGGCACAAGGAAAGGGTCTTGCCATCCTTGCCACAAACTACTCTTGGGATGTCGCGTTATATGCGATCCTTGTTTCCACTTTGATTGCCATTTTCCTACTTGTTTTCAGTTGGAATTTACGTCCGCGTGGGTAAATAAATTGACTAAATCCAAAAAATAGATAAGATACTGAACTTATGACACTCGGCAGAAAAATTTCCATAGGAATCATCGGGATCATAGCGATCCCGTTAGTTGTAGCTATTTTCTTACCTACTGGTTACCAGGTAGAACGTTCCATCGACATTAACAAACCAGCATCTGATGTATTTGCGTACATTCGAATGTTGAAAAACCAAGACCAGTACAGTGTATGGGCAAAAAAAGATCCTAGTATGAAGAAAATTTATACGGGTTTAGATGGAACCGTTGGTTTTATTTCTCGCTGGGAAAGTTTAGACAAAGAAGTCGGAACTGGGGAACAAGAGATTAAAATGATCAATGTGGATGCCTTAGAGATGGAAACAGAACTAAGATTTTTTGAACCTTTTGAAGGTACTGAACGCAGTTATATGAAGGTTTCTTCTTTGGACCAAAAAAAATCCAAAATCATTTGGGGGTTTGATGGTTCGATGCCTTACCCTTCCAATTTGATCTGCCTTTTTATGGATTTTCAAGAATTGATCGGAAAAGACTTTGAAGAGGGACTATCTAACCTGAAAGTTGTTTTAGAAAAGTAAGGAAATTCATTTCGATTGAACAAACAAAATATCTATTGGCAACTTTACCAAGATGATCCTATTTTAAAGCCCGGATTCCCATCCCCTGTTTTGGCGGATCCGAGTTTTTTATTCCCTGAAAATTGCCCTGATGGACTTTGGCATCTTTTTGCTCACAATATTTTTGGGGTTCAAGAATTCCTTTCGGAAGATGGAATCCATTGGAAAAAGAGAAAAACCGTGGTTTGGAATGCCATGCGTCCTTTTATTTTTTTGGAAGATGGAACTTATTATTTATACTACGAAAAGTACAAATTCCTTCATGTCCTTATGTCTTGGTTTCCTTATCGGAAGTGGAAGTCTCATATCGAAGTTCGAACCAGTAAAGATTTAAAATCTTGGTCTTCGCCCAAAACTGTCATTACTCCAAAATTTCCCTTTCATAAAGATCCAAAATATGGAGAATCAGTCAGTAATCCTTGTTTGGTGAAGTTTGGGAAAAAGTACAGAATGTACTTTTCTTCCTCTCTCGTTTTTATCCCGGATTGTGGATTTTGTGAACCAAAACATATTACCGTTGCCGAAGCAAACTCCCCACTAGGACCTTTTTCTTATTTTTCTGATCCCATTCTTTCTCCGAACGAGATGGATCCATTTTGTAATTTGGGTGCAGGTTCCATCAAAGTGATTGAATGGAAAGGACGTTACTTAGGATTTCAAAATGGGATTTTTTGGAACCCTGTTAGAAAAGAATCCTGTTCGGCCATTCTCTTTTTACAAAGTGAAGATGGAATTCATTTTGATCGCATCAACCAAACACCTATCCTTGGACCTACAGGAAGAGGATGGAAAGCAAGCCATGTATATGCTTGTGATGTGAAGTATTCGGAAACAGAAAAAATCTTTATTCTCTATTTTAATGCTCGAAACAAAGCACATTGGACCCAAGGCAAAGAAGCCATTGGTCTTTTTGTAGGTAAGGTAGAAGAATCCAAAACTTCTGGAACCAAATCTACCAAACAAATCAAAAAACAAAAACCAACTGCGAAAAAGAAAATATCCAAACCAAAACCGAAGGTAAAGAAGTCTAAACGCTAATGACAAAATCTCTTGTTGGACACTCAAAAGACTTAGGTGACAATTTTGTGATCCGACGTGTTCTTCCGGCAATGGAGAAACGTTCAGTAGGTCCCTTTGTTTTTTTTGATCACTTTGGTCCAGTACCTGTAGTGACCGGAGAAGAGCTAGTGGTCCGAGCGCATCCACATATTGGTCTTGCTACCATAACTTTTTTGTATGATGGGGTCATCACTCATCGTGATAGTTTGAAAGTGGAAATGGACATTCGTCCACATGAAACCAATTGGATGGTAGCCGGATCAGGAATCGTTCACAGTGAACGTTCAAAATTTGATCCTAAATACGAAATATTAGAAGGCATTCAAACATGGATTGCTTTGCCGAAAGATAAAGAAGAAATAGATCCTAGTTTTGAACATTTTTCGGAACAAGAAATTCCTGTTTTAACAAAAGAAGGTTTGGTTTTTCGTTTATTAGGTGGTAGTTTTTTAGGATTACATTCCCCCGCCACAGTCCATTCCCCTTTGATATATGCTGATATTGAAATCAAACAAAACGCAGATGTTGTCAATTGGGTTCTTTCTGATAAAGAAGAAGCGGGACTTTATGTGTCCCGAGGTGCGATTGAATCCAACGGGGAATCTTATACAGTAGGATCCATGGTTTTATTTGAAAAGGGAACTTCTGTTTCCTTTAAGGCCAAACAAAATAGCCGTTTGATTTTACTTGGTGGAGAACCACTTACGGAAAAAAGACATTTGTTTTGGAACTTTGTTTCGACTAAACAAGAAACAATCGATAGAGCAAAGGAAAGATGGGCAAAAGATGAATTTCCGAAAGTTCCTAAAGAAACAGATCGAATTCCTTTGCCCACTTAATAGTAAAAGATAGAAATTTATTTCAAATCATCTGCAGCTTTTTTGTATTCTTCTGCTTCTATACGAAATTCTTTTGCAAGTGATAAGCAATGTTCTTTAAACTTTGCTTCACTGATTGCTTTTCCACCTTTGTTGCCCGCCATTTTTTCGTGTCTCTTCGCACTTGCTTCTTTTTCTTTTGCCATAGCATTGAGATAAGAACGTGCAGCTTGTTTACTTTCTGGAGAATTTGCCTCTTTAATCATCAAGTTTTCCAAGTCAGACAAAGCAAATACTGATGTAGATGCTAACACGAGTAATAGGGAAATTATTTTTTTCATAGATACCTCTCTGGCATCTATTATACTCATTCTATTAAAATGTCAATAGGGTAGACTATTGATATTTTACGGAATCTGAACCGGCAGACATAAATGCTAGCTTCGTACCAGTTTCCGCAAAGGCAGAGATAGTTTCTGAAAACCCAGCTGCTGTGATCATAAACGTTTCGTTCGGTCCTACAAGTTTCTGGAATTCTGGAAAATAAATAGATCCAGAGACAGTATAAAAAATTCCAAAAGTTACAGGGTCACCTAATTTTGAAAAGGTGAAATTTTGGGCTTGGTTGAACTCCCAAGATTCCAATCTAAATTTGTCATTAGAGGTAAAAAGATATCTTGGAAAAGGATGGTATGTGATCAGTTGTTTTGTTTGTTTTTCAGAACCATCTGATTTTTGAAAATTGAGAACTGCGAGTGCTTTTTCTAAATGAAGCTCTCTTGGGTTTCCATCGTCACCCAATCTTCCATAATCGTACACTCTGTATGTTGAATCAGAAGATTGTTGCACTTCTAAAAGTAAAACACCACCACCAATGGCATGGATAGTTCCTGGGTTTAATAGAAAAACATCACCAGGTTTTACTTTCCATTTCCTGAGAACATTTTCGCCTAAATTCTGTTTCACTAGGGATTCATACTCTTCTTTGCTCGTATTGGTATCGAAACCGACTACAAGTTCAGCTCCAGGTTCAGCAGATAAAACATACCAACATTCTTTTTTCCCATTTGATTTGGGATCGTATTTGAGTGCGTAATCGTCATCGGGATGAACTTGGACGGAAAGTTTTTCTTTGGCATCTATGACCTTGACAAGTAAAGGTAATCCCGATTTTGTAAATGGTTTTCCAAGGACAGATTCTGGTGCTTTTCGGATAAGGTCTGTTAGTGGAGTATTATGGAACTCTATATTTTTGATTGGGGAAACGTCTGATCCATAAACAGAAACTTCCCAAGATTCCCCAATGGATCCTTCTGGAATTTTACGGCCGAGAAATGTTTCGAGTTTTCTTCCTCCCCAGATTTTTTCTTTATAGAGGGGGGTTACAAATAGAACTTTGGGAATCTTTTCCATCGATTTCCTTTTTAGACAGTACTCTTTGCTCGTAAAGGGATATTTTTATGTACTAAGAGTTTCACACGTAGGAATTTTTTCTTAAAATGGGTAAAGGAATCTGGTCGGAATTTGGATAGGTCAAATTCAAAAATTTTTCCATTCACAAGAGCAGATTTTGGAAATTCTACCTTCAGATTTCTGTAACCTTTATAACTACCTCGTCCATTACATGCGGGACAATGCGGGTCACCTCCCATACAATCCCTACAAACAATTCTGACAGTCAGTGGGATGACGGCAATCACTGGACGAATGATTTCCGATTCTTTTAAATCAATAATCAAATCATAATCGATTCCCGTGACTTTACGTCTATCTTTGTTGCGAAAACCCTTCCTCATTAATCCACGTTTGGCGAGTTCTAATATCCCTGTTGTGAACCTTACACGAGAAACTGGGAGTACAACGGGATGTTCTTCGAGTTTGCGTTTTAAGAATTCGCGAGCGTAGTTTTTTTTAAATTCTTCATCATAACGTTTCCGCCCATCCCCTGTTAGTGTTTGGTAGGCAAAATAGATACTTTGAAATTTAGAATAGGAGCCTGTGAAGGGATTGTCGGGATGGAATTGTTTTACCAGATGACGGAAAGAGGTTTTAATCTCTTCCGTCGTGGCACCAAAGGGAATCTCTAGGACTTCGTAAAGGTTGGAAGATTGTGGTGGTATGGAAAAACTCATTCCACCCTCATTGGACTATGGTTCTTGGAAATCACCGCTGACAGAAATTTCCATAACGGATTCAGAAACCATTCTGGTTTCCAAACCACCTTTTGCTTGGATGTATCTGTCAATGGTTCTTGCTACTTCGCGGAGTCTATCGCGATAGGCTGTTGCCAAACGCAATCTTTCCCAAGGGCTTTGGATTTTTTCTAACTCAAAACTTAATGTATTGTCATCTGCATTAGTAACAGTACGAACTGAAAGTGTTAGTCCTTTCACTCCACCGCTTGCATTATTTTTTAATTCACGATAAGTTGTGACTGGGTCTTTGCCTTTTTCAGTGAGTGATTTTCTTGACCAAAAGGACAATTCATCTAGAGAGAATCCACCGCCTTCGGCTCCACCACCACCTTTCAGTTTCATAACAAAGCGACTATGCATAACATAACGAGGTTCAAATGGAAGGTGGATTTCCCTTGCGTTTGTGACTTGGCCATATCTGCTGTCCTTGATTTTCTTTTCGAAACTCAGGAACTTTACCTTTTCATTGATCACGGCATGATAATCATCCACTTCTTTACCAATTCGTTCAATCTTCTGTTGTTGCTTTGCATTATAAGGAATGAGAGCAATACTACCATCCGGATTTAACTTTTGGGAATCTGCTTGGCTAGCAGGTTCATTTTTTTCATCCGCAGCAAAAAGGCCAACGGTGAGTAGGAAGGATAAAATTAGGACAAACGAGATACGCATACGAACTCCCAGATAGTAGACTCTATATATATTTTCGACTTTTGAAATGAAATCATTAATTTGTTAAAAATAAGGTTGATAAAAAACGCAAAAACCCGAGCCTTGCGGTAGGTCTCCCATGGAAATAAATCTAAAAAAAAATGCCGACGCCTACGTGATCAGCATTTCTGGAAGTTTGGACATTTACACTTCCCTGGATTTTAAAAACTTCCTGGAAACCAATGTTCCGACTCAGCCCACTGAAAATCTGCACGTAATCATCAATTTAGAGAAACTCAATTACATTGACTCTTCTGGAATTGGAATGCTCATCAAACAGCTGAATTATGTCCAAGAACTCAAAGGAAAGTTCTCCATTGCCAATATGAAACCGGCCATTGAGAAGGTTTTTAAAGTCGCTGGCCTTACCAGTTACTTCCAAACCATTGGTGAAGACGAATACCGCGAAAAATATGCCGTTTAGGCATTTGCTTTAGTCTTTCGCATCCAACCGATTTTCCAAAACAAACGCATCCCAAACTCCCCAAAACCGTCCTAAGGAATTGTGACTGGGCACAAGGTCGACATAAATCTTTCCGTCTGGGTATTCGGAAGGTTCGAGGGGAATTTCAACAGGGTTCACAAAACTTTGGTTTTTGTCCGCATAGATGGAAAGTTTGGGCCTTCCATTCACAAGAATGTTTAATTTTTTCGGTTTGAATTTGGAACCTTTTAACGGTCTGTAACGAGTTATGTCCAAATAAAGATAAACCGTAGATTTGGATTGGATCGTTTTTTCTAAAAGGAATTGGAGGCCAGTTTCTGGCACCATCCGGCAGATATAATCCTGGAGTCCTAAGTAGGGTGCATCTGGTTCCAATTCATAGGATTGGTAAATCGCCCATGTTTTGAGTTCGGGGTAGGTAGAAATGTCTTCTGGGAGTAAACCCTCTTCCAAACCAAATTCTTGTTTGGGAATTTGGAAGTCTTTTGCGAACAACGAAACCAAGGTTGATAAAAAGATTGCCGTAAGGAGAAGGATTCGTAGTTTCAATGGAAGCACCTAGTACAAGTATCGGATTACGAGACAAGTCCCCCCTTGAAAATTATTCGCTCTTTAGAATCGATCCAAAACGAGTTTCAAAACGGCTCTTCCTTGACACTCGGCAACTTTGATGGAATCCATGTGGGCCACCAGACTTTACTTTTGCGAACTGTGGAGAAGGCTAAGGATTTAGGCCTACCTTCTGTGGTGGTTACTTACTTTCCCAATCCATCTGTGGTTCTTGGGAAAAAACCAAATTTCAAATATCTCTCTTCCGAATCAGAAAAAGAAGAACTCATTCGCGGGTTTGGAATCGACTATTTGGTTGTTTTAGATTTTACTTTGGAACTTTCAAAAATGTCTGCAGAAGTTTTTTTGGAAAAGATCATGATCCAAACTTTGAATGCAAAACATATCGTAATTGGTTATAATCATTTTTTTGGAGCAGAACGCCGTGGTGATTTTACACTTCTCGATTCAAATAAAACTAAATACGGTTATGCGGTCGAATTAAAGGAAGCGGTTCTAAAAAAGGAAAGTAAAATTTCATCTTCACTGATCCGTGGTTTTTTGGAAAAAGGAGAAATGGAAGAGGCAAAAATTCTTCTCGGAAGAAATTATCATATAACAGGCGTCGTGTTTGAAGGTGCCAAACGAGGAAGGACAATTGGATTTCCCACAGCCAATATCAAAGTTCCAGAAGATAAGTTGTTACCTGCCATCGGCGTTTATGCTTGTTTTGCAAAATTTGATGGCCATGACCACAAAGGTATGGTTAACATCGGACACAATCCCACCTTCGATGGGTTAGGTCTTCATGTGGAAGTGAATGTTTTCGATTTTGATGGCAATTTGTACGGAAAAGAAATAGAATTAGAAATTGTTCATAAAATTAGAGATGAAAAAAAATTTAGTGGTTTGGAAGAATTAAAAAACCAACTAACAAAAGATAAAGAAGAGAGTATCCGTATCTTAGATTTTAACTAAGTGGTATAATTTTCCTTTTCGTTTGATTTTTCCTAAAATTTGTCCGTTGGTAGAATCTTTTTCCAACAATCCTTCCAAAGAAGTTTTTGAGACCGCCCAATCTTCTTTTAGTTCGTCAAAATAAAACCCATGTTCCTTTTTTGATGAGTCCTTTATCAGAAGTACATTCTTTTGTTTTTTTTCACCTTCTTCCATTAAAACAAATCCAGGCCCAGGAAACAGAGGAATTAATTTTTCTCTAATACGTAACTGTTTTTTGAAAGCGGGAATATCACGGAGGATTCGATATGTTTTTTTAGGAATTAAAAAATTCACACCTTCTAACACATAACAAATAAAAACTAATTTCCCACTGAGTTTCTGTTGTGAAGATGGATTCTGTTTTTTTTCAGTAAGGTTAACTGCAATGCGATTGATTCGATTTTTTAAAGCCGAATCCAAAAATTCAATTTTATCTTCTGATTTGATTTTTTCTAAGATATGGAAAAGTGAATCAAATTCCTTTTGTTTGTATTCATTTTTGATTTTGAACTTATGAATTTCAGTGTTTAGGCGTTTGCTTCTTTGTAAAAAGTATGGAGATTCGTTGGATTCTGAAAGTTGGATCAGTTGTTCCGAAAGTTCAATCATGGAAGTAATGTGAGTTTTTGAATCTCTCTCCAGTTCTTCCAGACGAATCAATTCATTTTCTAATTTGATTTTGGTCTGAAAGAACTCTTCTGCCCCCAATACTTTTTTGGTTGGTTTCATGGTGGATCTTAGTTTGCAAACTTACGTTTTTTTATGGATAAAATAATTCCAACGGCCGTCATTGCCATCACCAAATGCGACCCACCATAACTCATAAACGTGAGTGGAACACCTGTTACGGGGAGAAGTCCAATTACAATTCCCACGTTAATGGCAATATGAAAAAAGATCATGGCTACAATCCCGGCGGCAAGAAGGGATCCGAACCTGTCTTTACTTTCAAAACTAATTTGGAGTCCTCTGAGTGGGATGGACATAAGGAAAAATAGAAGAAGAACACTTCCAAAAAATCCAGTTTGTTCTGCCCAAGAAGCAAAGATAAAATCTGTTCCCGATTCGGGAACATGGGGAACGCGCCCTTCGGTCATCTCTCCATGAAATAACCCTTTTCCAAAAACCTTTCCTGAGCCAACAGCGGGTTTGGAAGCTCGAAGTTGGTAACCTGCACCCTGTTTGAACTGGTCAGGATTGAGAAAGGCAGTGAGACGGATGACCTGGTTTTCTCGGAAAGGAATGGATTTGTGAACGGCAATAGCAGAAAGGATGGAGAGTCCTAAAATTCCAATGGTGATGTAGTAGTTTCTTAAGTGTTTGGAACCACGAGCAATCCGGATAAAAATCATCACAAGACTAATGAGAGCCAGTGTCCCACCCAGGCCAAACATAAACGCTTCGTTTGATAAAATCTTATATCCGACACTCGCATATTCATCTTTGACAATTTCTGCGGCTTCCCGGATCATCTGCAAATTTTTTGGGTTCTCAATTCCAGGCAAAGTGAGTCCAGATACTTTTTTCCCATCTAAAATTAACCAAATTTTACCTTGGAGTTGGTTTACGATGGAGACAAGTTCCACTTTGTTATCTTTACGAAGTAAATCAATGAGTGGTTGGATGAGTGTTAGTTGTGAGTACGCAAGGTACATGGGAACCATCAGTGAAATTCCACCAAATGTAAGTAAGGATCCAACGTGTAAAATGTCGGCCCCACCTAAGTATAACATTGTAAACAACATTGGTAAAAATGAAACTGCTGTTCCAAAGTCTGGCTGCAGAATGATAAAAAGCATCGGCACCAAACAAATGATAAATGGAATGATAAGCACCGTGATTTTGTGCATTTCTTTTTCTTTTAATACCAAATACTGGCCAAGAAGGATTACGGTTGCTAGTTTTGAAAACTCGGAGGCTTGGAGAGTGATGGGTCCTAGTTTTAACCAAGAACGTGCACCACGACCAGAAGGAAGGTATCCAATTCCAGGAATTAAAGTAAGCACAAGTAAAACAATTGAGAAGATATAGATAAAGAGTGCATAAGAACCAATCAACTGGTAATTGATCCTTGACATAAACCACATGGAGATGAGTCCCACAAACACGAAGGTAAACTGTTTGTACCAGCGCCCAAGTCCATCCGCAGTGTTTGCTTCTTGTGTGTATAGGGTAAGAACTCCTGCCATTGCCACAAGGACAACAGAGAAGATAAGAAAAAAATCTAGTTTTTCTGTATTACGATCTGCCATTAAAATGCCTCTTGTTCTACCGGTGCTTCTTCTTCCATTGATTTGGCACGGGACCTATCTGTTCTTGGGAAAGAACCTGGTGGGAAAGCCGCTTTGAATACTTCACGAGCTGCTGGAGCCGCAGAGGCCGCACCACCCACACCATATTCTACGAAGGCAGCAACTAATATTTGTTTTTCGGGTGGCGCATTCACTGGAGCATATCCAATGAACCAAGCATGGTTAGATGAGGAAGCTCCTCTTCTTCTTGTTTGTGCCGTTCCCGTTTTTCCTGCAATTTCTGGAAGTGTTGGTGAGTTGAGAACACCAGATGCAGTACCTGAATAACCAACCAAATACAATCCTTCTTTCAGTGCTTCGACAGTGGATTTTTTTAGAGGGATGTCTCTGAGTATGGTTGGTTCCGTTTTTTGGATCAAAGAATTATCGAGAGGGCTCCTAATCTCTGAAACAACATAAGGTTTATAGATTTTTCCGTTGTTAACAACAGCCATATAAAAAAGTGCCATCTCAATCGGAGTTACAGAAATAAAACCCTGCCCAATGGAAAGGTTGACCGTATCACCATCGAACCACTTGTTTCCATAAGTTCTTTTTTTCCAATCAGAACTTGGAATGAATCCTGTTGCTTCCCCTGGAAGGTCAATACCTGTTTTTTTGTCTAGACCAAATAACCGTGAATAGGCGAGAATCGGTTCCGCTCCTAATTTGTAACCTAACTGATAAAAGTATACTGAGTTAGATTTTTCTAATGCTTGTGCTAAATTGAGTTCGCCGTGATTTTTTTTATCCCAGTTGTAAAACACTTGGTCAGGAACACCTTTGAAGGTTGACTTGAGAGTGAAACTTGCAGGGCAGGAAAATGTTTGTTTTGGATCATAATTGATTTTATGTTCGCTTTCCATAGCCGCAAGACCCACTAACGTTTTGAAAGTTGAAGCTGGTGGGAACCTAGATTGAATGGCTAAATTTAAAAAACCACCATTGTTCGTCACGCGAGTGAAATGGTTGGAACGATCCAATTTATTTTTTCCGGAAAGGATATTGGGATCATAAGATGGATTGGATGCCATTGCTAACACTTCACCTGTGGTTGCTTTGATGGCAAGAACCGTTCCACGAACACCTTTTAACGCACGATAGGCGGCAATTTGCATATCACGGTCAATGGTTAAAATTAAATTATTACCAGGGACAGAATGTTCAATGACACGTTCTTCTTCAATATTTCCTTCCGTGTTTCTTTTTTGGATTCTAAATCCATCTTGGCCACGTAAGGTTGTATCGTATAGGGATTCGATCCCACCTTTTCCAATGAGTTGGTAGGTTTTGATTTCTTTTTCTTGTAAATCGCTGGTTGTTGGTTTCCCCACATAACCTGTCACATGGGAAAGGGCAGGACCCATATGATACACACGTGCAGGTGAAGAAACCAAATACACATATTTGTTTATGTTATCGAGGACAAGGATTCGTTCTTGTTGTTCCCGTGAAATTCCCTCTAAAAGTACAAAAGGTTCGCGTGAACGAATTTTTTTGATCATCCGCGAGTCTTGGAGTTCTTTTTCGTAATAAACAATGGGGATGGAAAGCGCTTCGCAGAATTTGTAAATAAAATCTTTTACTTTTCTTGGATCGTTTTTGAGTAAACTTGTATTAAGGATTACATCTAGAGAGGCAGAATTGGAAACCAATGGTTGGCTTGTTTCTGGCGTGAGAAAGTTTCTATCAAAAATATTTCCACGGTCAGCGGGAATGGACTCACTTCTTCGGACAAAACGTTCGGCCTTTAATGAGTTTTCGCTTCCTTGGACAATTTGTAGATTAAACAATTGAAGGATGTAAGCGGTGAGTGTGAACACAACCATCCCCGTAAAAAAATACAGCCGTTTGCGGAAACTTGTTTCTAAACGAAATTCAGATGCCGATTGGCTCATTGCCTAACCTCGTCTGCATCCAATCGGAAAGCCCAAGAAAATAAAAAGAATAGTGCTGGTCCAATGAATGCATTGTACAATGAAACATACAAAAAGGAATAACTTTGGTTCGAGTGAAAGAACATCAAAAACAAAAGATATGTAATGAGTCTTGAAACTAAAGTAAATCCTAGAATATAAATCGTAATTGAAATATAGTTCTCTGTATAGGAACTTCTCATTACTTTTCCAACAATGTAACCAATGATGGCATAAGAAAAAGAATGGAGTCCAATTTTGTAATAAACAATATTGTCTCCGCCGATTTCACCACCTAGCGATGTATCGGTGAGAAGCCCTCCAAAAAATCCTAACCATAGTCCATAAAGTGGTCCTTTCCTTAATGCAAAAAAGACAACGAAGATGACCATAAAGTCTGGTCGAATGGCATTTCCTAATTCAAACACATTCGATCCGTTGAGGAAGTGGGAGAGTAATAATCCTATGATGATAAATAGTTTATCTAAAATCATGGTGCCACCTCCTTAGGGCCTTCTTGTGTGGAAGGAGTGGATGGGGTAGTAGGAGTAGAATCAGGTACAGTTGCATTCACAGATGGTTTTGTGTATTGGGGAGTTCCGAAAGTAGAAGGAAAGTTACCTTGTCTTTTTTCTGGTTCTTTTCCTTTTTTATTATAATCTTTTTCTTTTGGAAAATCGATTTCACCGAAATAAGGACCGTCAATTTGAATTGTTTTTTCCGCCGGCCACTCTTCTCTCCATTTTTCAGGTTGTTTTTTCAAAACAATCACATGTAAAAGTTTATCAAACTCAACAAACGGACGTAAGATGGCAGTTTTAAAGGATCCATTCCTTGGTCCTTCTTCGATGATGGTTCCTACTGGAATTCCTGGTGGGAAAACTCCTGATCCGCCGGAACTAAACACAGCCTTACCAATTTTACTAAATCCTTCCGTAAACATTGTACCTGCTGAAGTAGGTGGAGGGTTAGGACCCATAGGGAAATTGCCGATGGCTTTTGGATCGATCACAATTCCGGAATCAATATAGTCTAACAAAACATCTGTTCCGCGACCACTGTTTCCGTTAAGTGATGCCCAAAGGTTGGTTCCTGGAATGGCAACTCCCATAGAAAAATTGGAATTGATGATGGGTTGGATGACCGCAGATCCTTTGGAAACGGCTATGATTTTACCAACGAGGGCTTCTGTGAATTTCCCTTTTTCGTCGAGGGAACGAGCCACAACAGGCATATACGGTTTGATTCCTTCTTCCGATCCTTTGTTGATGATGATGGTTCTATAAATAGCATTCAAACGAACACTCAGTACTTCTGCTCTTACGGAAGGGTAATCTAAATGAAGAGGAAAGTTTAACTCTTGTCTGAGAATGGCATTTTCTGCCTTCAATCTTTCTACATCTTTGGAAAGTTGGCGGTATTCTTCCATGACGTTCAAACAAGAATCGCGCTCTTCTCTGACCCGCTCAAAAGACTCGAGTTTGTTATAACTACTTTTGATCAAAGATCCAAAGGAATCAAAGGACCCAGAAAAAAAGTCGCCTACACCCTGAAAGCTGGCAATCCCTCTTACCATGAAGTTGCCGTTCCAAATTAGGGAAGTAAAGGAAAACAGGAATACGAAGAGTAGGGAAAACAATTCGTCATTTTGGTTGATGCGATTCCACTTCATGGACTTATGTCACATTAATTTTATTCGAAAGAATCTTTCAAGCGCGAATCGAATTTGGTCAATTTTTCAATGCGAGTGGGTCGGAAGGAAATAAAGTGAGGCCGGTTGCTCCCACCGGGCCTCTCCCTGAATGGTTTGGAGTCCTTTGGGGTTTCGAAAAACAGTGACCTTCACGTTTGCCACCTTGGGAAGGTTTGCTCCTTGGACTCCCAATTTCAGTCGGACTTCTCCGAGGCCTGGATCAACCACTTGTGCGAAATAAGTCCTTTGCCCAGATTGTACGATGGCAAATTCAGGAAGGCCAAAAATTGGTCTTGGGTCGTTTGCCGTTCCTAGGAATTTTGCGACCAAAGAAAGGAAACTGGGAAAATCATTTGTTTCCAAAGAAGATATATATTGAAGCAAATGTTGGCGGAGGTATTCTTTTGCGTGGTTGTGTGCCAGTAAAACACGATGGCGGCGATCTAGTTGGGAGTAGAAGGATTGGAGGAGGTTTCTTTCCTCCCTGTTGCAACCTGCTCGAAATGCCAACCGATCGAGTCGTTTGCTGTGCATACGGATCAGTTCCATTCTATGTGTAAGGTAAGCACTGGCCCGAAAGCTTAGATAAAAGAAAAGAACAAGAAGGACCAGTTGCAACAAGGCAAATTGTGGATCACCCTTCCAAATCCAAACAGGTCTTTCGGGAAACATTGGAGGTTAGACGGGAGGAGAGTGCATTTTTGTGCTTTCTCTTATTGCCAAATAAAGATGAACAAATTATATCATGTAGCTCAATCGAACTTTGCGGATAAACCAATGAAAGAAGAAATCAAAGATATCATATCATACAAAAAACACAGGCCTTGGGAAATGCCAAATAGGAATTGGTTTTGGTATCAGGAATGGAATGATGTTCTATTTTTACATTACCAAATTCAAGAGAAAGATTTGAGGAAATTGGTTCCCGATTTTTTAGAATTGGATTCTTTTGAAGGATCTTACTTCGTTTCCGTTGTGGCTTTTACAATGAATCAAATTCATATTAGAAATTCGTTTCCTATTCGGTATTTTTCCAATTTTCATGAAGTGAATTTACGAACATATGTAAAACATAAAAACAAACCAGGTGTCTATTTTTTAAGTATTGAAGCAGAAAAATTAATTCCGACAGTTTTGGCAAAACTTTTATCAGGTTTGCCTTATGAACATTCTAAAATAGAAAGGTCACCTAACTTTTGCTATTTGAATGGGAAACGAAGCCAAATAAAAATTGATTTTACCATTGGAAAGAAAAATGAAAATTTGAAAGGGATCTATTTATGGTTAACGGAAAGATATTGTTTGTACAAAGATAATTCTGAAAATCCAAATCCATTAGAGGTTCATCATAAACCTTGGGAATTATATCATTGCGATTTAAAAAATTTAGAAATAAAGTATCAGAAGTTTAATGACTACCTAGACTTCAATCATCCTTCTTTATACCATTATTCTCCCGGTGTAAAAGTAATTGCATGGAACCAAAACTAGAATCGTTGTTTCTTCGCAATATATAAAACATAGGATTGTCATGATTTCCAAATTCGACCATTTCCTTCTTTATTCTTCCGAACCAGAAAAAACATTTCAGTTTTTAAAAAACCGATTTCAGTTAACCACGCTAATACCTTTAACAAATTATGGACCCTTCCAGAGTGGGATGTTTGCCTTCCAAAATGGAATTCTGGAAATCCTTTGGTATGAAAACAAAACAGAGAAAGAGGAAACGAATTTTCTAATCAATCAATTTGTAGGATTTGCATTACAATCCGAATTAGATTTAACTACTACCAAACGTGAATTAGAAAATTTAGAATTTACTGTTTCTCATGTTATGGAGCAAAAAGTTGTTAATGCAAAGAATGAAGAGGTAGTCATCTCGGAAATTGTAATGTTGGATCGTTTTTTGGGAGATTTCCAAACTTTCTTTATTGAATATAAAAGTGATGATTTACGAAAAAAATTCGAAGAACAATCTAAAACTTCACTTTGGGAAATGGAATCGTTTATTTTAGAGACGGCAAATCCAGAGGAAATACGAAATGGTTTTTTACATTTAGGTTTTAAACAAGAGGATGTTTCTTTTGTTTTTGAATCGAACGGGATCAAAGTCAAAATTCAAAAAACATTATCGCAAAATTGTATTTCTTCTTTTGTGATTCAATCCAAAGGAGAGAAGGTCGATATTTTACAGGTGTTAAAGGAGGTTAATGGATATAGATGAAATAATCTTAGTTTTAAGTCCTTTGCATTGGTTTAGACTATCTTTCTTCTATGTCTGTACAAATCCCCGCGCCAGCGATTGTAGCGGAAATCCTTTCCGGAGAGAAAAGATATTTGTAACAAATCAAATCGGAAAGATTGGAGCGGAAAGCGCGGTCAAGCCATAGCGGGATATTTAAACGACAAATCAAAGTGAGGCGCCCTCTTTTTTCCTGCCTAATAAAGCGAAGAGGCCGAAGATGGGGCCTATGGCAAGTATTAAGTAAAGATATTGAAAATTGATTTTTTCTGTGAAAAAACTGATCAGTTGGATGCTTACAATCGTGATTGAAAATCCAATACAATTTACTATTGTCAATGCAGATCCTCTTGAATCTTCCGGAGCATTCCCAGCCACAAGTGTTGAGAACATTGGTGAATCTGCGATGACTACGAGCCCCCAAAAAAATAAAAATATGATTAATAAAACAACTGATTCAGATGACAAAAAAAATGGAGAAGTCAAACAACATAAACAAGATAAAAAGAGTGATATAGTAGCAATCTTTCTTGCACCAAATCGCGTGGAAAACAATCCACTGAAAACACAAGCTATGGCTCCAGATCCTATGATCAAAAACGAAAGTAATGGTACATTCAAATTTAAATTCGGATAATTTCTGTTATATGAAATCAGAATCATTGGGATAGAAGTCCATAAAGCATATAGTTCCCACATATGTCCGAAATAACCAAAGGAAGCTGCACGAAAATTTTTATTCCTGAATGCATTTGTAAATGCAGCAAATTTTAATTTTTGACCAAATTTGCGATAAGGTCCATCGGGAACAAAAAACAAAATACTCAATCCACCGCATAACGACAAAGTTGTGGTTACATACAAAACATACCTCCATGGGAATCCGATTGTAAAAATTTTTAATAAATGAGGAAAGGCAGTTCCAAATACTAATGCACCAACCAAGAAACCTAAAGATTTTCCGAGACCAACTTGGAAGTAGTCAGATGCTATTTTCATACCAACGGGGTAGATTCCAGCAAGAAAGAAACCAGTTAAAAGTCGGAATGAAAGAATTTCTATAGGTTGGATTGATTTTAATGTCATTCCGAGATTAAAAAGTCCAGCCAAAAGTGAACAAATGAAAAACACTAATGATGGAGAAAGACGATCGGAAATATTAAATATTGCGAATACTAATGTACCGATAATGAATCCAAGCTGTATTGAACTTGTTAGGTTAGCCAAAAAGTGATGTTCGAGGTGTAAATCATTGGCTAAGTCCGAAATAATTGAGTTTCCTGCAAACCAAAGTGACGTACATAAAAATTGCGATACAATTATTATCGGTAAGGTAAATCTCATGAATTGGTTTTATGATTTTATATGCTTACAAATGTGTGAAATTTAGACAACTGTGTTCTTAATTTAATCAGTCAAATCGACTTCTTCGAATTCCTCTGTTTGGTGGCGAAACATCCATAGTTTACTACCAGAATAAAAATTAATAAACCCATCTCGCATTTCAAATTGATAAACCTGTCGGAGGAGTAAATTTTGTTCGTATTGCATCTCGGTGGTGAGGTCCATCACAATGATACGGCGGGATGTGATGATGGCCACTTTATCATATAGGTTGGCAAAGGCACTCAGGGTTTCTTGTTCGAGGCTAATGGTTTCCCAATGGTTCGTATAACTGTTGTATATGTAAAGTTTGCGATCACTTGCAACAAGGGCCGCTTTGTGACCCATTGCCACTTCGTATCGTTCTTCCCCAAAGATATGTCCCTTTTCCCATTCAGTGCTTGTATTACTCACACCTAACAGGTTTTTCTGGGAGACAATGATACACAAGTCACCGTAACATTTGGAGTAACGAAGGTGTTCCCCTCTTGTGGAATATGCGACTTCCGTTCCATCTGATAAAAATGCCTTTAAGGACAGATGGCCTTCGACAAAGTTAATCGTTGTTTGGATATATGGGTAAGCGGTTTTGTCCGTGGGCATATTGGAGAAGACCGTTATATCTTGTTTGGCGGGAACGGTAGGAACGTGGAGGTCTGGTTTTTGTTGTGTCCGGTTTCGATTTTGGCTGACCGTGTCGACGTAGTAAATATCCCCGTAAAATTGGTCGGGATTGGCAAAAAGGGATGGGAACAATCCGATAGAGAGGGAAAGACCTATGATGAGCGAAAGTGATTTTAGAAACTGTTTTGTATGCAACCTTGAGAGCATTGTCTTCTGTGACCCTTGCCAGTGAATCTCCATTAGATGGCATCTTCCGACAACCATTTCTCTGTCTTAGAGGGAGAATAGTTTTGTAAATGAGAGAGTAAGTCCTTCGTTTCATTTAGGATTAGCACGAGATTCATATTTTCTTTTTTTAAAAAACCAGATTCCACCATGGTTTGGAACATTTGGACCAGTGGGTTATAAAATCCATTCCAATTCAATAAAACAACGGGTTTGTGATGTAAACCTAACTGAGACCATGTGATCACTTCAAAAAACTCTTCCATGGTACCAAAACCGCCTGGTAATACGACAAAGGAGTCCGACAAATCAAACATCTTTCGTTTTCTTTCGTGCATACTGTCTACGAGAATTAGTTTACCGAGTCCACTATGTTCGATTTCTTTCTTTTTCAAAAATTTGGGAAGTATTCCCGTTACCGATCCATTTTTTGACAAACAGCCGTTGGCTACTGCTCCCATTAAACCTACGCTGGCTCCGCCATATACCAGGCCAATATTTTGAGTGGCCATATATTCACCTAATTCGTATGCTGCGGTCATAAAGTTGGGATCAAATCCGGGTGCGGATCCGCAGTAGACGGCAATATTTTTAATTTGATTCATTGGGTATTTGTTCTTTATAGTAGAGTGTGTTTAGGATGAAATTATTGATATCAATGTCTTGCATACCGTGATGGTTGATTCTTAAGAAACACTTTCTACGAGCTTCGATAAGTTTATTAATCAAAATTTGATGATTAATCGAATTTGAAAAAAAATCCAACGGATGAATTGTGTGAGACTCACCTTTATTTTGAATCATTTTTTCTATTTCATTCATCAGTTTGGAATCAGAAAAATTGTTGGAACTTTCTCCATATTTCTTTTTTAATTTTGCAATTAAAAAATCATAACTTTGGTTTTTTACATAATTTTGTTCACTAAAAAAATAGTTTTCCGTTTCTTTAGAAAGAGATTTTGGTTTTGGTTTTAGTTTTAGATACAGTTCTTTTCCAATTGGACCAGCATTATCAAGCAGAATGTAAGTTTCATTCACAAAGGTGATGTGGTCATTCTCTGTTTCTAACATTGTATAGATATCGTTTGCACATTCTGGTGTACAAATTCTTCTTAAGATGCTGGTAATTGATTGTCTAAGTTTTGGGTTCGGCTCTGATTTGAGAATTTTAAGTAAATGTGGAACACTTTGGTTACCATAGACTCCGTAAAGATGGGTTCTTTGTGCATGTGCATCCACCGTGGCAATATGTTGCGCAATAAAAAAAGACTTACTTTCATTTTGTAAAAATCTTTTGTCAATTGAGAATAGAAAGTCTGGAGTTTGTTTTTCACTTAGGAATAATGCCAAACGAAAGTATTGTTGTGTATTTTGTATGATAATTGGACTTTGAAAATCAATCGTTTCATATGCTTTTTTGATGAGATCAATTTGTTCTTCTTCTGGATTATAAAGTGCCAAATACCAGCTTAAATCGAGTAACACCATTTGGTTTGGTGAATTAGAAGATAATTCATCTTTTAGTTTTGTTCGGATGATGGGAAGTGAGGTGGATTTTTTTTCGGAAAATTTTTTCCAGTTTGAATCCATTAGTGAATTAAAATTTTCAATTTCACTTTTGTCGTCGGATGCTTTGATTGTACGAATTGACTCAATAGATTGGATGACTTCTTCTTCATAACTTTCAGGGAAGATGTTTGTGCTTGTTAATAATATAAAACTGATGATCCAATATTTCATTTTACAAATCCATAAATTTCTTTTGTAGGAAATTCCCATTCTGGCGTCGAAAAAGTTTGGTTTTGTGGAATTTCAAACCAAGGGGAATATTTACTTTCTGACTTTAGAATATGCATTTCTTGTGAAGGCATATAACTTTGTGCCAAAAGAAATAAAGTTTGTCCATCTTTTCCTATTGTTTGGTCTACAACCATTACTACATGTCCAGGGGAACCGGCCTCAATCCAAACGTCTCCTGGTTTTAAGTCAGAAATTTGTTTTTTCTTTAATTCAGATTTTAAGGAAATGGTTCCGGCATAACTATATATAAATTTTAAATACTCTTCAAATACATCTCTTCCAACTCCCTTTTTGAACTTGCCTGTTTTCCAATGGGTTTTGTTTCCATTCACTTGGACTCTTTCACCTTTGACAAACCTCGGAAATCCAACATCCAACCCATTGCTGATTTTAAAATGAATCTCTTCATATTGTTTTAAGGAATAAAAATATTCAGCACGTAGTTTCATCACTGCATCTGCACATTGGATTAAGTCGGCATTGAGGAGAGGAAAATCTAAAACAGCAACATGGACCTCATTGGTTTTTGTCCTTCCATCAAAGAGATGGACTGGACTTCCTTTCGGTTTTAAAGGATAGTTTTGTAAAAAACTCGCAAAACTATGATTTGGGTAATTGACTCTTTTGAATTCTTTGGGAGGAGGAAAACGTTCTTGAATGGAATCAGCAAATAAGTTTTGGATCAAAAAATGGATCAGGATAAAAAAAATCCAAACCGAAAAATTACGATTTGGAATTTGATTTTTCATAAAATAAAGAGTAAAATTTTTCATATAGATTGGACTTAGTTCATTTTGTAATCACAAGTTTGATTGATTCTTCTAACCAAGCATCCTTGGCGTCATCAAAGGAAACTTGGTTTGTAACAATTTTTTCTGGAGTAAATTCACCAGACTGAATGTAAGGATACAACGCCTCCATGGAATCTTTGGACTCCACTCGTCCCAAATGGATTTCGACACCTTGGTTGTACATTTCAAGATATGGAATTTCCCATTGGTTCGTCCAAAAGATAGACGCTGAACTAAAAATAGCATTTCGTCCCAAAGAGCGGACTGCAAAATCCCAACCTGATTTGTCAGCTGATGCATCACAAACCAAATCATACTTTTTTGTTGGTTTTGGAAATTGGGCAAAATGTTCTACAGGGATTCCTAAGGATTCTGCCAATTGAATTCGCATGGGATTTGTATCAACATACATCACTTCAGCTTTCTTTGTTTGGTGGAGAAATAAAGCTGTATAAAGTCCAATACTTCCTGCATGTCCGCCAACAACCAAAACGTTTGGATCTTTTTTTTTGTTTAAAAATCTACCTGCAAGTTTCCAAACTTCAGCAATATTGTCACTAAGGCTAGCAATTCCTACTGGATTGATTTTTTGATCAATCTCAAGTAGCATTTGTTTGGCGAATGGAATTTTGATTTCATCAGCAATGGCACCGCCAAAGGAATGAGCGCCTGGTGGCATTCCAAATCCTGAAGTGTAAGGAACAGATTCGCAGGAATTGGAATGATGGTTCAGGCAAGCAGGGCAGGTTCCACAAAAAATTTGAAAGGAACTTGCTACATTCATTCCCTTCGAATATAAATGGGTTAGGTCTTCTGAGACAGATTTGATTTTGCCTATAAACTCATGGCCCACAGGAAACGGTGCACGAAATAGAGTTTCTCCCCGAAGAATGGGTAAATCCAAATCGCAACGGGCAATGGCAATGGGTTCTATAATGACTTGGTTTTCACCGGTGATTGTAAGTGGTTGGGTCTCTTCCCATTCTAAGATACCTTTTTTACGAAACATCAATCGACGCATAAAACACCTCATGTATACCGATTGGTCTATTTAGGAAAAGAAGATCAAAACTTACAACTAGAATTGTTTGAACCAACTAGGAACTTGGGGGAGTTCAGTTTCTTTCCAAGTCCAATCTCCGAGAACTGTAACAATGGGTTCTGTCGAATCCAAGGCGAGGCCTAGGCCGCGACCTAAATCTTCCCGTTCTGTTGGGCGATATGGTGTTTCAAATTGTTTTTGAAAGCTTTCCTTTTCATGTTCCCAAGCATAAGAAAGAAAAAAGTCCAAAAATTTTTGGTCTGAGTTTTCATACCGACTTTTTAATGTTAGAAGGTCAGGATTATTTGTTTTTTTCATTGTCCGTTGGAGGACAATGGATATCCCTCGAACACTCTTTGAGAAAAATGTTCCTGCCCTTACAATTTTTCTTTTTTGGGGATTTGCCAAAGCCCAAAGGTCACCTTTGTATTTAGCGATTCCCATCGAACCATAAAAAGACAGAGTATGACTCAACCAATAAAATGCGGAATAAGCAACTGAAAGTTCTGGATTGAAAGTTTCTTCCAACTCCAAAAGAGGATAAAAACTGATTCCTAAAGTATCTTCGATTTGTTTGGGAGTACTTTCAATGATGGGGAACCCTACCTCACCGAGAGCTGGAGTATAAATGATGGCTTTAAAATTGGGCTGAATCTTATGATTTTGTAGATCCTCTTGGATTTTTTTGGAAAGTCCTTGCGTAGCTGATTTATCGAAAAATGTAAGATCGGCATTCGACACAGGTTCATTTGTTGTAGTCGATGTTATGATATAAGCAGATGGATCCTTCTCTTTTAGGCAAGTGATGGCACTTTGGCCCGCCTCTCCCGATCCTCCAATGACTAAATAATGATTTTGTCTCATGAATTCCTGCCTGAATGGTTAGAAGTTTTGAATTTTCGATTGATCCGTCAAAACTCTCCTGTTTTATTAATCGGAACAAGCGAAATATGAAAACGATCTTATCCTGTTCTAATTGTTTTAGCGGTCATTCTGTTTCAACTTCCAAATTGGAAGGTAAAAAAGGAAAGTATCGCTGCAAAAAATGTTCTGCCTGGAACCATTTTGATTACCGTATTGACTTTTCTTCACAGTCTTCCGACTCACTCGTGTTATATGATCTAAATTTTAAGGATTTTATTCCAGATCATAAACTCCAAGGTCAAATTTTTGGCAGATACACAACTGATTTTATCTCGGACTGGTCAAACGAGGAACTTGTTTTTCTAAAAGATGAGGATGGAAATGAAAACGATTTACGCATTTCAATTTCCGGATTACCTGAAATCATCCGATTAAAGAATTTTATTTTTGATATAACAACAGAATCTCCATCGAAATCGTTAAACATTATTATTAATCAAAATGTTAATGTATCACCACTAAGGCTTTCGATTACTGTAGATGTTTTTGAGGACCATTCCGTCTCAGGAAAATTGTATTTAGCAATTGCAGATGAGTGGAATACTTTGTTACACGGAAGTTTTACCGCAACACATATCTACAAAATTCAATTTGATGAACACGGAGATTCAGATAAAAAACTTCCTGATTTTATTTCCAATGAACTGGCAGCAAAAATCCATGCATTATCAGGAAATATTTTGTCACTGCAAGAATCGTTTTCTCTTTTGGAACAACATGCGAAGGATGAACTTTTGACTTTGGTTATTTACCATTGGCCAGAAAACCAATCTACAATTTCAGAAGTTCATTTTAAAGAAGGGAACTTACAAGTTGTGTTCCAACTAACACAGAAAAAACTAAATGAAACTTTGATTTTTCTTCTTTCCAACCAAGTTGTGCCAACCCTAAAACATTGGCGGCTCATTCATGATGTTGTCTGTCATTCTGAAGGAGAACCATTATTTATACCGCTTCTCAAACATAAGTTTCCGGACGGTTATGAAATCAATTTAGGTTCTAGTTTAGAATCGAAAAATGATGATAAAACTTTGGATTGGTTAGATTCAGATGATATTTATCTTTTGGATTCCTTTGTTCGTACAGTAGGTTCTCTCGACTATGCCATAAATGATCCGATTCGAAATCCTTTGGGGTTTTCTCTTTTACAAGAGTCTTTTGTCCGGGCAAAATACAAATCTTGTATGCGACTTTTGGAGAGAGGAGCAGATCCCAACCAATTGGATGCCAATGGAGAAACTGCAATTTTTAAATTGTGCCAAGATAGTACACTTCGATTACAAGAAAAAACGGCTCTTATGGATGAGCTGATTCGAAGGGGAGCAAAAGTTAATCTTCAATCAGTCAATGGAATGACTCCATTGCATTGGTGTTCTGTTTTTGGAGAACCAAGTTTGGCAAAAAGATTAATCAATGCCGGTATCGATATTCATACTGCAGATAACAGTGGTAGTACGGCTCTTCATGAAGCATGCAAATTTGGAAATTCTGCGGTTCTTGCTTTGTTATTGGAATCTGGAGCCAAATCCAATGCAAAAACTTTGGATGAAAAAACGGGAAGAGACCTAGCTTTTGAAAATTTGGAAATTGCTGAATTGGAAGGTGATGAAGAGAAAAAGAACAGATCCCAACGCGTTCTTTCTCTCTTGGATGTTTACGGTGGTTAGGTTGTTTTTTTATTTTTAATGAACAAACGACTAATCGTGCGTAGAATCAAGTACAAAACAAATCCAGCCGGCCCAAAGTAAAAAGTTAAGGCCAAAACGGGAACAAGAATCCATCGGTTGATTCCTACTTTTAATCCGTCCTCCACTTCCCAGGTTCCTAAAAACAGATCAAAGGCAAGGTAGTGGATCCAACCTGCCAGTAAAAAGTAATCATTGGCAAATAAGGATCTGACCGATTCCAAACTAGAAAAATTCCCTTCTGCTTCTCCACTTCCAATGAGGATTGAAAATATATAAACTCCACCCAAAACAAGTCCGGACACAAAAACTCTTAAGAGCCGAATCACCTTTGTTTGGTTTGGAGCAAGTATCAAAATAAGCCATGAAAGAAGTGTGATTCCATTTGCAATTTTAAAAATGATCGAAGGGTTCATACAATTACTTCCTTTTGAAATTCTTTTGGTTGTGAACTTAATTTGAAAAAGCAAATAGAAATCATCAAAATACAAAATCCATAAATACTAGTATACAAAGGATTCAAATAAAAAACTGATTCTCCATTTATAGTTTGGATGACCATCACTACATTCATGATTAAGAATGAAATGCCGGTGAGCCGAACGAATACTAGATCTTGATTGGAATTTCTTTTACCAAGTAAATACGCAGACAGAAATACAAAGATTTGCATCACATGCATTCCAAAAAAATGTGGAACTCTCATATCACCTAGTTTTTTGTCCCAACCTAGGAAAAATAAGGAACCACCTGGGTTTCCTGTTCCGAAGTTATGGGAGCCACTCGTTTGAAAAATTCCTTGTTTCATCGCTTCTAGTTGGTCAGGGCGAGGAGAAGTCATAAAAAACCCAATGATCATTCCAAACCCAGCAATGGTTAATCCCCAAACTAAACTTTCTTTCACCGATTTAGGTATAGATTGTTTTCGAAAAATTTGGTAACTCATCCAAAGATGAAAAACCCAAAAGATGGAAATGCTCGTACCCATAACGGAATAAACAATTTGGTTCCAAGTATTTGTAACATTGAAGTGACTCATCTCACCACGTGAGGCTTGTAAGGTGATGAGAACAATTTCGATAAGAGCTGTAATGGTTAAGACCATTTGAATCAGGCCATTGAATTTCCAATCTTTTAGAAATTTAACTAAAACCCAAATTGTGGTAAAAGAGTACAATCCCAGCGAAAGGGAAAATTTTAAAGGTTTGATCCAGACATTTGCGCCCAAAAGGGTTCTTGTGTCCAAAAATAGGAGAGGAAGGATGGCAACAGTGAGTACTGCCATAGCGATCCCATTCCAAAAAAGTGGTTGTTTTCTGTAGTCATCGAATTCCATAATGTAGACAGTGTATATATCTATGTAGACTCTGTCAACATTAAATGTATACGCCGTAAACATTTTTTATATGAAACCTGCCAAAAAAAAACAAACTCTCCCTAAACCAAGTCCTTCCAGTTCTGCTAAAGCAAGTAGATACCACCATGGAAATCTCAGAGAAAAGGTTTTGGAACTTTCCAAAAAAGTTTTAGAAACCACTGGAGTCTCTTCTTTGAGTTTGCGAGATATTGCGAATGAATTAGGAGTCAGTCATACGGCCCCCTATCGCCATTTTCCGAAAAAAATGGATCTCCTCCAGGCACTTGTCACGGAAGGTTTTCGGGAATTAACGGAAGCAATGGAAAGAGCCTGGAACCATTCAGAGGATCCGTTGGAAAAAGTCAAAATGGCAGGTGTGGAATATATTTTTCTACTGCTTAGAAATCCAAGAAGGACAGAACTGATGTTTGGTGGAGAGATTTATGTATCAGGAGATCCTCTTTCTGAT
Organism: Leptospira mtsangambouensis; assembly: GCF_004770475.1. Taxonomy (NCBI): domain Bacteria; kingdom Pseudomonadati; phylum Spirochaetota; class Leptospiria; order Leptospirales; family Leptospiraceae; genus Leptospira; species Leptospira mtsangambouensis. The sequence continues at coordinate 59,794 of NZ_RQHK01000017.1, read as the reverse complement.
GAATTGAGAGAATGTGGGAAACTTGCTTATCTGGGAATGTTCAAAATTGTGGAGTATGGCCAAAAGTCTTTGAAGTTAAAAAACTCCGTTCCTACTGATACTTTGATGATGAGTTTTTGGAGTGGGGTCCATGGATTTGCAGTGCTGAATGAACGTAAGTGGAAACAAATCAAATCAAAAGAGGAAGAAGAGTCCTTTCGAAAAGAGGTAAATCAAATTTTAGAAATTATGATTGAGGGAACCCGTCTATAAAGTAGATGACCCGACTTGTGATGACTGTGTCTTCGTCTTCCGATTCGAAAGTTACTTCCATCTCTACTGGATAATCTTTTAAAACCAAAATGAGACCTATGCCTGAACGTTGAATATCTTTTTCATTTGTTTCCAATTTTTCAAGATACAAAGGTTCTAAGTCATTTGCTGAAAATATTTCTTTTAAACTTTCTTCATAAGCAAAAACATTTGATTCGTTTGTTTTGTTACGAACATACATTTCAAAAGTTTTGCCTCTATGGATAAGGGAAATTTCAATATCTGCTTTTTTATCATAAGAATATTTTGCAGCATTTTCCAATAGTTCATTGAATACGGTAGAGATAGAATTCACGATCTCTGAATTTTTCATATCTATGGATTCGGTAGGAACATTGGGTAAAAAAGAAAATCCGTAAAAATATCCGATAAAATCGGAAAGAATTCCGATTCGCCGCCAATAACGCATTAAATCCAAAGGTTTTAAATGGATTTGAAATTTGGAATTGGGATCTTGGTTGTTGATTTGATTTGCAAACTGAAAATTGCCGTATTTTCGCATAGTCCTAGTTCAACTATGGAATCTAGACTATTTATGTAAAAGTCGCAAGCGCTTTTTCTATCGTTTGTTGCATTAATGGGCGTTCTTCGGGGTTGGTGCTCAATTTATCAAAGTGGCAAGATTCAATGGATTTGCGGACACATTTGACACCAATTTTACCTTTCTGTTTTTGTATCACTGGACCCGTCTATCAGGGATTTGGTTGCATCCTTTTTTAGGAAATCCCGAGCATCAGCCACATGTGTTTATCTAGAAAAAATTCCGCTCTGCATACGTTGGTATCTTCCGCTTTTATCCCCGTTTACGCATGATCATGATGGTAATGTCATCATAAACATCCATTCCGTTAATGAAGACGTAAATGTCTTTAAAGATTGCTTCTAAAATTGCATCGGTGGTTCCAAGTTCTGCATGTTTTTCCAGAGACTGGATCAAGCGATTCGAACCAAATTGTTCTTTTTTGGGATTTTCTGCTTCTGTAGCACCGTCTGTATACAAAAGGATGATGTCTTTTGGATGGAGTGGAATTTGTTTTTCGTGTATAAATTCATCAATGGATTCAGTAAGACCAACTAACATACCGTTGTCAGCAGTATCGATAATTTCTGTTTTTTTAGAAGCGTGGCGGTAAACCATAATTGTTTCGTGTTGTCCAGCCGTTGTAAACACTCCATTTTTAAAAGAAAAGAGTGAGAGTGTTAGGTTACGGATATCATTCATCCTTACATGGATATTGGAAAACAAAATGGAATTAATCGAGCGAAGAGATTCTCTCAAAGAGATAACTTTGGAACGTAAAGTGGTGATGAATGCAGATTGAGTCATGAGCATCACAACCCCAGATGCAAGACCATGGCCTGTAACATCTCCGATCCCAACATATACTGTTCCATCTTCATGGTGGATTACATCATAATAGTCTCCACCCACTTCCTTCGCCGCATCCATTCTGGCGGAAATTTCTAATTCTTGAATGTCTTTTAGTTCTTCATTACGAGGGAGAACCATTGCTTGGATTTGCCTCGCTACTTCCAATTCCATGCCGAGATGCATATTCTCTTCTAGGATAGCCTGTCTTTCCGCATTAAAAATTAAGTCTGCTTGTTCATGGGTCGTACGAGAAGTATTTTGGATTGCATATAATATCAATCCACCAGTAACGATCATGTAGAGAAGGATGAGAAAAATTCCCATCGGCACACCACTTACCAAAAAGAATGTGCTGTTCTCTTCTAAAAAGTTTGGTTTTAGATAGGAAGACAACTCGATGAGTTTTGTATTCAAATCGGACATATCTGAATAGAAGTATATGGTTAAGAATGCATACTCTACAATCAAGACAACCACTGCTGAGATAATCGCTTTCGTATTATTGCGTATGGAAGCAAGTGCAATGAGAATAAAGAAAACATAAACCATAGGAGCCGCATAAACAAGGCTTGGGTTTTTTTGAGCCTGTGCGGTATAACCTATAACAAAAGTTAGTAAAGATATCTCTAAAAAGGAAGAGAGAAATTTAAAGATATTGAGGTATTTTCCAGATTTATTTAACGAATAAAGAACAATAAAGTTATAACAAAGAAGAATTAAGATAGAGGAAATTTGATAATAGAATTCTACTACAGGACGGCCAGAAAGTAGTCCCAAAGTGGAAAAGATAAATATCATTCCAAGGAAGTAGAATCGAAACTTCGTTGCGAAAATTTCAGCCCTAAATTCACCTTGGTAGGCAATCTCATTGAGTTGTTTTTTGTAATAGTTAGTAAGGACGAATCGGTTTTCGTTGGAAGGAGATTGCTGCATAGAGTAAAGGTTTCTTCCTTTATATTTCGTTTGGGAAAATAAAGAGAATCACTATTAACTTTATTTATTTTGTTAAAATTGCAAATGATTTTTTATATTTTAAAGAGAAGACAACAAGGATGTTCGTTTTGGTGTTAATGAAATTAGTGATATGATAAAGTTGGGATTTATCTTACACTCTAATTAATGTAGTAATATGAATGTGAGAGTTCGATAGAGAGATTGGATGAAATGTCCCGCCAAATTCTCGAATATAGAATGTAGTTCGAGAAGAATGGGGAGTAGATATAGGTGTGAGAATTTGTGGTTTAGGAAATTTCCAAAACCACTTGGTCCCAAAGTTTTTTGAAATTGGATAGAGATTTTGACTGCCAAGAAACGTTAAGAGATCCTTGGATTTTGATTTGGCATGCTGCACTTTTTCTGGAATCGATAATGAACATGGATAGGGTAGTGATTCCTGAACTGTTTACAAATTGTAAATCTCGAAAGTCCAGGGTTAATAATGAGCCTTGGCAAAGTTTGGCCGCATCTCTTAAAAATATTTTTAAAGGTTCATAAGCTGGTAAGTTCTGCAAGCGGATGGAACCTGTGAATCTGACAGTCTTAGTGGCTTCGTCGTATTTTATATTGTAATCTAAGTCTTTGATTTCCATGAAGCTTCGCCTATTATATCTCTTCTACGTTGATAATTGCTCTTACTATGATTTCATGAGTATCGGCATCGATCTCAGTGAAACTATAACCAAAACGGACACGGTAGTCTTTTAACATCATGAGAAGTCCTAGTCCTGAATTGGTATCACCATCTTCTTTGGTTTCGAGTGTAGAAAAATACATCTCCTCCACGTTTTCTGATATGAGTTTTTTTACAAAAAGCTCAAAACTATCTCGTAAGGTTTTTGACGCTACATTTAAAACATCAATCCTTAAAAGATTTCCATATTGTTTCAATTCTACGTTGACTTCGCCATTCTTCGATTTTGAGAATTTAGAAGCATTCTCCAAAAGTTCGTTAATGATGGTAGAGAGGGAGTTGGCTTTGGTCTCACTTGCTTCGTAACAATAGGAATAAAATCCGGCAACAAAGTTTGCAGTAAGTCCGCACCGTCTCCAATAAGATGTCATATCAATTGGTTGGAAGATCAATCGAAGTTGGCCATCAGCAGGCAAATTTTCTGGAATGCTGTGGTAATCCCCCAAAATGATGGGTGCCTTTTGATTCAATTTTGCCTCCCTTTCATCCTGGATGGGTATGTTTGTGTATTGGTTTTCACTCAAAAATGGATACACGCCCGAAGTGGTTTTAAAAAAAGAACCTTTTTTTAAAGATCGGTCAACTGAAATACGGATTGGTTTTTTCTGTTTTTTTTAGGGGAACTTCGAAGGTGTTATGGATCTTAGAAAGTGATCAATGAATTACTGAATCTCGCGGGCCACCACACCATCAATATCACTTCCATTGTAACTGCCTGGGGGCCATGGGAATTTATTCCCTGGATTCCCAGGATTATTCACATTACTGGCAGACGTAATTTTGATAAATTTAAATCCATTCGTTTTGATATTGGTGACAAGTGCTCCATTACAACCTGAGTCGTTAGGATCATTTTCGTCTATTTGGTCTAAATCGAAGCCGTCTCCACCACCTAACAAAAACAATCCACCTGTATTGATGAATAAGTCTTCATTGGTATATGGTTTTGTTGTCATATTGTAATAAACTGGCCTGAGTCCACCAAATTTTGTCCAACTGTCTATTAAGTTGACATTGGCACCCGAATAACTTGGGTTAAATCCACAATAATTTGTTCCATCAATCGAAACTTGAATCACTGAGGGATCCATTGCATAAGTATTTGTATCATCGGAAATACGAAAACTATTGTCATAAACAATAAAATCGTCACCGAATACATTCTTTACTGTTTTTCCACCCCAACTGAGAACAATTGTGGCACCTGGACCTGTGATGTCTAAAGCATAAACATCTAAGGATCCTACAAGTTCGCCTGCTCCGCAGACTCCATTGATCGCTTTGTTTGGATCAGAAAATCCAGAGACATTGGCACTTGCACTAATAACTGTTGTGGCAAGAAAAATATCTGAGGGAAGAGAGGATTTGGGACAAGAACTAGCACTACTTGCCGCATTGAGTAAAGGCAATAAGGCAACCAGATTTTCTTCGGCTGTTGCCGAAGGTGATGGTTTGCAAAAGGAGGAGGATACAAAAATCACTAAGAACATTAGACATAACGTTTTTGTGTTTAAATGTTTTTGCATCACTTCTCCTAGTTTTAGAAACTATTTTTTAAAGTCCAGTCCAAGTTGAGTTTTCAGTTCTTGCAAGAGCCCTGCTGAATGTAAATCCACCACAACCATTGGTGGCATAATTCGTTGAATTGCTTGTGACCGTACTTGCTTGTACTTCTGCAAGTGTTGCTTTTCCAGAAACAGCCTCACAAAAATAAAAACATTTTGAAGCACCTAGTTCGCAACCTGAACTAGTGACAGGAGTATAATCAATTCTTCCAAAAGTAGAGTTTGCAAAATTATTTCCACCAGGTGTGTTTTGGTAATATAGTCTACGAGTAGCTTTATCAAAAGAAAGAATTCGGTAAGTTGTATCTCCACCACCAAAGTAATTTGCATTGGAATTGAATCCAGAAATGATACTTCCCGATCCATCTGGGTTTGTGGCAATGATGAGTCGTCCGTTTGGAGTTCCTGTCATTTGTCCGCTTGCATTATACGTATAACCAGCGTTCCACTGTCCATTGTATTCCAATAAAAATGATGTAGAGACGGCACTTCCTGCCAGTAGTCCAACTAATAGTTTATTATTTGCATCTGCTTCAGAAACTTGTTTTTCTGTTTGGCATGCGAATAGTTGCGCGAGAAGGATCAAGGATAGGGCAGTGGTTTTAAAAGTTCTTTTCATAGAAGTCTCCTAATGGTTTAAGATTTGGGGAACTCCGGCCAATGATAAACAAACTGTAGTTAACTTTTAAGTAAACGAACTTAAAATACAAATATTGTTTGTGATTGTTTCGGGTGCCCCGATTCCTTCGGGGCCCCTTATCCAAATGGAAGGCATTTGGAATCAGTGTGTAAAGCCCCATGACCGCGAGGTAAACTTTACGGGGAAGATCTGGCTCACCAAATGTTAATTTGGATTACAGTTGCGGGTCAGCACAGGAATTTCACCTGTTTCCTCCCTGAAGGTATTTCCCAGATTTTTGCCAAAGGAGGAATTGTCAAATTTTTAAAGCCAACAAGATCATGCGGATAAGTATCATTTGAAACAGAAATGACTTGGAATTGTAGCTAAAATCTTGTGTAAACTTTTGCAACCAATTTGGATTTTGGGGCACTGACAGTATAAGAGGAAAAGTTATGTTCTATTATGTAGGAAGATCAATTGGATTTGTGCTGATGTGGATTGTTGTGAAACCAATGCGTTTGAAGTACGGACACAAAAAAGTTGAAATTCAAAACGACCATATCTTACGCAAGTTAAATGGAAAATCCGCCATTTTGATTTCAAACCACATCAAACCAAGAAATAAGTTTTTAAAAGCAATTACAATGCCTTATGATGCCTTCGTGATTCGAGGGGTTCTCAAACGATATGGAATTTATACAACTGCACTTACTAGTTACGATTCTGGTGTTTCCAACAAAGGGAAAAAAAGAAAATGGTTACATAGAAAAGAACAATTGGTGAAAGGAATTGTAAAGTCCATTGATTTGATTCCACTCAACAGAAGTGAGTCTGATCCAACAACAATCAAAGACTTTAAACGAAGGATTGGACGTGGCAATTTAGGAATTGGTATTTTTCCAGAAGGAACTTGGTACCGAGGATTTCGTAAAAGTCGAAAATTATATCCGGGTATGGTTGTTTTGAGTAAACGATACAATTTACCAATCATTCCATTGTATCTTGATGCTTATAATTTGAATAAACCCATTCGATTGTCCGTTGGAAATCCAATTTGGGAAGTAACAGATGCGCCCGAAACCATTAGTTATATCCGAAGTGAACTCATTCGGTTGAAAGATAAAGGAACTTCTGTTACGATATCTGATACAACCAAAGAAATGTTAGAAGATGAAAATGATGGGTTAAAAATCTCACCAGTAGGTTAGATTTCTTTTTTACTCAAAAGTTTTTGGAAATAGGAAATCCCTTCTTCAATGGGGTTTCCTGAACCTTTTCTTTTTCGAAGCATTCCAGTCATATCCAAAACAATCACTCCATACATCCAACTCCACATCAATCGCGCGATGGCAGGATATTCATTTTTTGGATACGGAATTTCACCGGATTCAAATCCAATGCGAACCGTTTCTAAAAAGAAACGATAACTTTTTGGTAATTGAGGAAATGCTTTTCTATGTACTCCGCCGTAGTCGGTCACAAACATGACTTTGTGTAACTCTCGGTTGTTACTTGCGAAATTAAAATAGGCACGGGCAATGGCAGCTAATTGTTGGAAGGCGGAGTTAGTTTCTACTTCCGCACTTGCCTTTTTTAACATGGAGAGGAGCTCATCCTCACCTGATTTGATCAAGTCTTGGACAAGGTCAATTTGGCTTTCATAATAGGAATAAGGACTGGCAACACTGCAACCAAGTCGGTTGGCAATCTTTCGCATGGAAAGACCTTCCAATCCTTCTTCCTTTAAAATTAGGAGGGAAACGTTTCTAATTTCCTCACGCGAGAGGCTATTGCGAATCCGTCTTTGTTTGTTTGAAGCTTCCAACATGGACTTGAATCAATCTGACCTCCATCATATTCAAATCCATCTAAAAATCGAACGTTTTTCTTAAAAAGCAGCGTTGATTTGGGCATAGGCCATATAGGCGTCACGTGCCAGTTGGTTTTTGCCTTGTAAGTAGTTTTGGTTCCATTCAAAGGATTGTGTGGTCGTATTGTATTGGATTTTGCTATTTCGATAATTACGCACCGAATCCCCCGCATTCAAATACCCAAATCCCATCCATAAGGAAACAAAATCGTTAATTTGTCCGTGCCAAGTCAAATCCACTTCCGTATAAATTCGTTTTCCCAGGGCATAAGGAGAAGAGTATGAATTATTAGAATAATTCTCTGTACTGCCTTTGTCGGAAGAAACTGGATAAGGATTTTTTTCACCCAGAGAACTTGTGGAATTGGCAGCACCGCTGATGGCATACCAAGCATCTTGTTTTTCTGCTTTATCATTCTGGAAGTAAGTGACCTGGAATTCTCCAAAGGAATCGGTTTTATAACTGATACTCACTGACTTTGAATAAAGATTTTGTGCGTTGATGTTTTCTGAAATCCCAGCCACACTATTAAAATAGGGAATCACTCCAAATCTTGGATTGGCCAGTGTTTGGAAAGTGGATACAGACGCATCAGCTCTATTTTTGTCACCAGATGCGTATAAAACTTGTCCACCTAACCGTAGTTTTTTGAAAAAAGTATATCCGGTTTGAAACACATGCATTTGTCCTGTATATTTTTCTCTTTCGGTCCTCGAGTTGTCATATTCATTGGGCAGATATTCTTTTAAATACGGGTCTTGGATTCGTCTGCCACTGGTTCCTGTTTGGAAAGCGGATTCCCAAGTGAAGTCCCAAGATTTTCCTTCTGGAAGGAAATTTCCTTTGGTTCTGTTGGTCAGACGAAATCCTGTTGTGATAAGGTTTTGGTTTTGTTTACTTCGATTCATAGCTTGAGGATCATCATTCGAAGATTCAGGCAAACCAGTCACAGGATTGATTGGATTTTTTTTCCATTTGCGAACCACTCCTAAACTATAAAGATCCAAAGTCACCCAATCAGGAATGGTAAAACTATTATAGGTTCCGAGAAGTGTTGTATCTGTTCCTGTTGCTGCCGAGTTGAGTTTAGGATCATTGGCAGATACTACACCGTTGGTTCCGCTTTGTGTCCAGTAGGGCCTTGCCATTAAAAAGTGGATTTTAAAATTCTCATAATTGAACATGAGTCTTGCGCCATCGAAAGAGAGGCCGTTCACTGTCCAGTTTCCTCCACCAATCATCCGTTGGTCTCCATAAGCCCAAATTTGCCTTCCCACTTGTAATTTAGAATGTAGGGGGAGTTGGTTGAGAGTCACAAAGGCTTCTCTAACTCCTGTTTGGTTTAGAGAAACTGCATTAGTTTGGTTCTTTGAATAAAGATCTGCAGTATTGTTAAAAAAATTAGCTCGGATGTCTCCAGAGGATGCGGGGGATTCTCCTCCCCAAACTCGAGCATCTTGGAGTGTTACCTTAGCTTGAACATAAGGACTTGGGTCAAAAATAAAATAAATGGAAGATGTTTGGATGGTTCTATCAATATAACCTTTGTCAGAGGCATTAAAATCCAAATTGTATCTGGATTCTTGTCTGGGTCTTAAATACAATCCAAATCGTAATACATCATTTAACCAAAATTGTTGCGAGTTGGCGGAATGTTTGGACAACTCTGGTTCGACAAACATATGCCGATTGTATTCAGGATCGATCCCTTTTTCTTTCATTGTTGAAACATAAGGTTTGGGAGTCTGAACTGTTCCTTCGGAATTTTGTGTTTCTGTTGGTTCAGCCTTTGGCACTGTTAGCGGCAAAAAAACCGCTAACAGTAGAAAATAGAAATAACCTTTTGAAATATACATGCGATATCTCCTTTTCCTTAAGTGATATGTTCTCTCAAATTATGCGACTCCGCTTATTACTTTTAGTATATAAAAGTATAAGGGAATTCCAATAATAATATTAATTGGGAACACGATTGATAAAGCTACTGTTAGGTAAATGCTTGGATTTGCCTCGGGAATAGATTCCTTCATGGCTGCCGGTACTGCAATGTAGGATGCGGAAGCACAAAGTACTACGAACATCAGAGCATCGCCGATAGGCATTTGAATGATTTTTGTGAGTAGGATCGCAATGACGACGTTGATCACCATGATGGCAATGGCTGATCCAACCAAAAAGAATCCAACTTTCTTTAGTTCGCGCATTTGTCTTGCGGCATCAATTCCTTTGTCCAAAAGAAAGAAAGTGAGAAGTCCTTTAAAAATATCCTCAGTGAAAGGTTTTGTAGTATTCCAACCAGATTCACCAGATAGATAACCAACGATGAGTGCTCCGATCAAAATATAAACTGAAGAACTAAAGAAAGCTTCGTGGAGTAATTGTTTCCAATGAATTTTTTCGTTTATATTTTCATGGTTTTTCTTTTTACCCAAACGATCCAAAATCACTGCGAGAACAATCGCGGGTGATTCCATAAGAGCCATTCCTGCTACGATAAAACCTTGGTATTCATATCCATAGCTGTGTAAGAAAGCTCCTGCGGTCACAAAGGTAACGGCACTGATCGAACCAAAACTTCCCGCAAGGGCTGCAGAGTTCGCATGATCCAGTTTTGCTTTGAAGATAAAGTAAGAATAAATGGGAACAAAACATGCCATAAACATACAGGCGATGAGTGTTAACAAATGTTCTTCTGCAAAAGGGGATTTGAAAAGTTCATGACCACCTTTGAAGCCAATGGAGAACAAAAGATACAAAGATAGGAATTTGGAGACACCTTCCGTAATCCTTAGATCTGATTTGAAGAATACGACACCCATTCCTAAAAAGAAAAAGAGTACCGGTGGGTTTAAAATGTTGTTGAGTGCTGCGTGGAAATCCATAATTTCATCCCTCTATTTGTCATCATTTTAGACATGTATTTTGTCCAAAATCATAAAATTGGACAAAAAATAATTCATTTCAAAATTCATTAAACATCGAAATCGCTTTCTCATGCGTAGATAACACGAAGACTGGTGATTCAGATGAAACAAATGGTCCGAATTATCCTCCTATTGGCAATCTATGCCGGATTGGGTGGGTGTTTGTGGAAGCCTGAAAGTTTCTACGGGCGGAACATAAGCCGCGATGTCCAATTTTTAGTACCTCAAAAAACAGAAGTTCCTAAGAACTGTAGCCACGAATCGATCCAATCTCTGCGAAATTTGGTCTGGATTGAGAACAGAAGCGCGGATGCTATGAGGGGAAAACGGGAGGAAGGTGGCCAATGGGTCCGGTTTCAGTTACTGAATGAACTGGAAATGGATTCTCAATTCAGCGTGCTCATCCAATGGATTAACATTCCTTTTGTGGAACTTTGTTCGGAGGGTCCGGAAGGGAACGTCATAGATTCCTATAGTGGTTACGTTTGGGAAGATTGGATGGGTTTACTTTCTCCATTTCCTCATTTCAATGTCACCCTCCGCCCTAAAGAGAGTCGTTATTTTTATATCTATCTAATTTCCAACGAAGATTTGAACTTCCCGATCAGAACAGTCTCTCAGGCAGGTTACCGTTCTGTCGTTTTGTTTCGGTTTCTGACCTTTTTATTTTTTTCAATGGTTGGGATAGTTTCTTTTGGTTGGGCTTTATCAGAGTATTTTAAATCAAAAGAAAAAGTTTACATATCCATTTTAATACACTTTCTTATGTTCTTTCTTCTTGTGTATTCAGTGCACGGGAAAGAATTTGCATCAATTTTTGGGAATACTAACAATTTAATCAGGCATTCTTATTACATCTTTTTATCGATTAATCATTTCATCTTCTTTGTTTATTTAGCTTCTTTTGATCAGTTTGTCGGCAATCGTGTTTCTCGGACTATTTTGTTTTGGGTTTCAGGGTTTGCAGGATTTTTGTACATCCTTGTTCCTCTTTTTTCACGTGTTTACGAATTTAGAATTTTTCTAGTTCTATCTATCTTCGGAACTGCTGCCTATCACTTATATAAGACTCATGAATCTTTGTTAGTAAATCAAGAAAGTGAAAATAGATCTTACGTTCTTGGTTGGTTCTTCTTTCTTTTTTCCGTCTTCTTAAAGACATTGTTCCATTTCGATTTTTATCCATATCAGCCGTTTTTTATTTATGCGTCTGTGTTCTATCTTCCTTTCTTAACTGCGGGATCTTTTTTGTTTTTGCGGAACTACGAAAAAAAAGATAAATCGAAGACAAGATACAGATCGTTAACTACAAAACTAGATAAAACGGAGTTTCGTAATAAACTTGAGATGTTGTTAGGCGCAGAAAAAATCTACCTTGATCCAGCATGTAACGAAGAGCTCATCGCATCCAAAATGGGTCTTTCTTACCATCAGCTAAGCGAACTCATCAATTCAGAATACAACTTCAATTTTCCATCTTTGTTAAACCAATATCGAATCAAAGAGGCTATGATTTTACTGAATGAAAAACCAGAACTCAATATTGCTGAGGTTGGCAAACTATCTGGATTTGGATCCAGATCCGCTTTTTATTTAGAATTTAAAAAACAATCCGGTGTGAACCCGAACCAATTTCGAAAAACAAAAGGCCATATAAATAAAGATAGTTAGATAGATAGAGAGGATGTTCGCTATGAACAATCAAAATAAACCAAAAGATTGGTTACCCGGGTTAAAGGAAAACTGGAGATCTGATATTGTCTCCGGTTTTATTGTGTTTCTGATTGCATTGCCGCTATGTTTGGGCATTTCACTTGCTTCGGGAGCACCACCAATGGCTGGAATTTTTTCGGGGATTGTTGGTGGAATCATTGCTTCCTTACTGAGTGGCTCCCACCTAACAATCAACGGACCAGCCGCTGGGCTCATAGCCGTTGTTTTGAATTCGATTATGGTTCTTGGTGGTGGAGATCCAAAACTTGGATTTGAACTCACCCTTGCGGCCATTGTAATTGCAGGTGCTATCCAAGTCGTTTTGGGACTTGTGAAAGCAGGCAATTTAACTGTCTATTTTCCAATTTCAGTTGTTCACGGAATGATGGCTGCCATTGGAATTATCATTATCTCAAAACAGTTTTATGTAGCTCTGGGAATAACCCCGAAGGCAAAAACTATCGGTGGATTACTTTTAGAAATACCTTCGAGTTTTCCTTTTGTAAATCCCGAAGTCGCCATTATTGGAATTTCTGCCATTGTGATCATTGCAGTCCTTGCAAAAATCAAAAACCCATTAGTCAAAAAATTGCCTGCACCACTAGTCGCAGTGTTAGTGGGGATAGTCCTCGGATTGGTTTTTGATTTAGCAGATGAACATTCTTATACATTACTCGATCAAACTTATAAAATTGGACCTGAAAAATTAGTAAATCTACCTGATCATATTTATGATGGGATTACCTTCCCTGACTTTTCCAGATGGAAAGATGGGATCTTTTGGGTCATGGTGATCACAATCGCACTCATCGCAAGCATTGAATCTTTGTTAACTGCAACCGCTGTTGATAATACAGATCCATATCGACGTAAATCCAATATGGATCGTGAACTTGTGGCGAAGGGTGCAGGAAACTTTCTTTTAGGTTGGATTGGTGGATTGCCGATCATCGCAGAAGTGGTCAGGTCTTCGGCCAATATGGAAAATGGCGCCAAAACTCGTTGGTCGAACTTTTTTCATGGTTTGTTTTTGTTATTTTTTATTTTGCTTTTGCCCGGCCTCATCCACAGAATTCCTCTCGCATCACTTGCAGGTATTTTGATTATGGTGGGGATTCGATTGGCTTCTCCTCATGTTTTTAAAGAAACATACGACAAAGGTTGGGACCAAATTGTTATTTTTACAGTCACTGTAGTTCTAACGATTGTTGAAGATTTGTTAGTTGGTGTTTTCTGTGGAATTGTTACAGCAATTTTAATTCAGATTTATTTCGGAGTTCCTCTTCGTTATATTTTTGTCGCCGATATTACTGTAAAATCTGAAAATAAAGTCCATGAGTTGTATGTAAAACATGCATTGCTTTTTTCGAATATGATTTCATTGAAATTATTACTTAGGAAAGTGACTCCCGGTGAAAGAGTGGACTTAAAGTTTGATAAAAACGTAAAGATGATTGGATTTTCAGCTATTGAGTTTCTACAAAGTTTCAAACGAGATTATGAATTAAGAGGTGGGCAAGTAAATCTAATTGGTTTTGAGGATTTAAAACCAATCTCGACTTATTATGGAGCCACACGAATCCACAAGTAAGTAACAAAAAATTCTTGTAACTTCTAGTTTCAAAACCAATATTCCTGTATGCAGAGAGTATTGGTTTTTTCTCTTCTTTTCTTTTTTCCCATTTTCATCCAAGCAAAAGACGTTCCCACTTTGACTGGTAGAGTTGTGGACGAAACCTGGACTTTGGATTCTGGTTTTGTTTCCGCTTTAGAAAGGCAACTGAAAGAACATGAAAGTAAAACCAGCAACCAAATTGCGGTATTAGTGGTTCCGTCATTAGAAGGTGAAGGAATAGAAGAATATTCCATGAAAGTTGTGGAGGCATGGAAATTAGGCCAAAAGAAAAAGGATAACGGAGTTTTATTGTTAATTGCCATAAACGATCGAAAATTACGGATCGAAGTGGGATATGGATTGGAAGGAAATCTAACGGATGTTCTTTGTCACCATATCATAGAAAAAGAAATAAAACCTTATTTTAAAAAAGGAGATATCCAATCTGGAATTCAGAATGGTATCAATGCAATTATTGATGCGATCCAAGGTACTTATACGGCTCCAATTCCCGATGATTATTCCCATTTAGGTCCATTGTCTTTTTTGGGAGAGTTATCACATGGACAAGAAGAAATTCCTTTTGGAGTAAAGGTGTTTGTTTCCATTTTCGTTTTGTTTATTCTTGGTATTTTTACTTATATAGCAGCTAATGCACCTTATATTGGTTGGTTTATCTACTTCTTTTTGTTTCCTTTTTGGAGTTTATTTCCAACAGCAATTCATGGTGCCAATGTAGGTGCTTCTGTATTTTTGACTTATGCGATTGGAATTGGACTATATAAACTCTACCATTTGTTAACGCCACATGGAAGGAAAAGAATGAAAAAAGGTGTATTTGGTGGAACTTCCCGCAGTTCAGGAAGCAGTGGTTGGTCGAGTGGTGGTGGAGGATTTCGTTCGGGTGGATTTAGCGGTGGCGGCGGAAGTTTTGGAGGAGGAGGGAGTTCCGGGAGTTGGTAATTTTTTTTAAAATCAAACTTTTGGGAACTTTTGTAATCAAACTTAGGTTTATTATATAGTGAAGTTTCATCGTATTCTATTGTTTGTTTTGGTAACAACAGGGTCAGTTGTTACCCTTTCGGCAAAACCTATTCTCATTAAAGAACTTTGGCAAACAGCCTTACAATCCAATCCTGAATTTTTATCGGCAAAGGCAGATTACGACAAAGCCTTTTTCGAAAACGAAAAAAGTTACGCTTCTTATTTACCTACCGTAAATGTTTTGGCTTCAGCAAGACAATCGTCCGCCAATTTTAGTGGATCGGGAACTGTGAATGATCCTTTGATCAATGGATCGGCTGGAACAGCTTCAAATACAAACCAACAAACCAGTTCAGGGGAATCAAGACCAACGGCAATCAATCGTTATTCAGTAGGCCTTAGCACCAACCAAAACCTTTTTGCCGGATTTAAGGATAAAAGTGGAATAGATAAAACAGAAGCTTTGTTGCAAGCAGCCAAACAGACATTACATGATTCTAGGTTGAAAGTTTGTTTTGAACTAAAGTCAGGTTACGCACAGATGTTGTATGCCAAAGAATTACACCAACTTTCAGAAAAAATCAAAGACCGACGTACAAAAAATCGTGATTTGGTAAAACTTCGATATGAAGTGGGTAGGGAACATAAGGGAAGTTTTTTACTTAGTGAATCTTTTGTAAAACAAGCCGAATTTGAAGTGTCTTCTGCCTTTCGATTGTTTGAAAGTAATGTAAATGAAGTGGAGAGAGTAATCTCCAATCGTTTGGATATCAATATCAATTCAGAATTTGTGTATGAGCCAGTTTTGGAAAAAAAGTTTTCGGAAAAAGAAAAGGAAAACTTGTTAGAGTCACATCCCTCTGTAATGGCGGAACAATCCAAAGTGCGCGCTGCACAGGCAAATATTGGTGTGGCAGAAGCAGGGTTTTATCCTGATCTGAATTTAAGCGCGACTGTCACCAGGCAAGATGATGTATGGTTACCAAAACCAAGAAATTATAGTTTTGGTTTGAACTTAACCTATCCATTGTTCAATGGTGGAAGAGATTATTATAATGTTAAAATTGCAAAAACTGAATATGAAAAATCAATTCATACAAGAGATGCCAAAAAAAACTCTCTGACATTTTCCTTAGAACAGTCACATCTCAATTTCAAAAATGCATCGGAACAGTTGGTTGTATTGACAGAATTTTATAAAGCTTCGGAGATTCGTGCCATGATAGCCAGATCACAGTATTCGAATGGACTGATCAGTTTTGAAAATTGGGATATCATCGAAAACGATTTGATCAACCGAGAAAAAAATCTATTGATAGGCAAACGGGATTTAGGTTTGGCAGAAGCTACGTATTTGAGAAATTTAGGAAAGTGTTTTGATGAAGATTAAATTTGTTTTGATAGCAGTTGTGTTGGTGATCATTTCACTTTCCATTTATTTTTTTGGATTTGGGAAATCAAAACCAAATATGAAACTAGAATCTTCCAAAGTGTTTCGTGGAGATTTGATTGTTACTGTGCGTGCCACAGGTTCAGCCATCCCCAAAAATCGATTGGAGATCAAACCACCAATTGCCGGGCGTGTGGAATCCATTTTAGTCAATGAAGGAAACCACGTAGCACGTGGCAAAATCATTGCATGGATGAGTTCAACGGAAAGGGCAGCTTTGTTGGATGCTGCTAGGGCCAAAGGGGAAGAAGAACTTAAAAAATGGGAAGATTTTTATAAACCAACGCCAGTCATTTCACCTTTACGTGGTTTGGTGATTGCATCCAACATCAGTCCTGGGCAAACAGTAACCCAACAAGATATCCTCTATGTTCTTTCAGATAATTTGATGATCCAAGCAAAAGTTGACGAAACAGATCTTTCCAAAATAAAAATTGGCCAACTCGCAAATGTAACTGTTGATTCTTATTCAGATGCCGTCATCCAAGCTAAGGTAACACATATTGGATATGAAGCCGTTACAGAAAATAATGTGACTATGTACAATGTAGACTTGGAATTAAAAACCATTCCTGAATATCTAAGGAGTGGGATGTCGATAACAATTGACTTTATTGTTTCCGAAGAAAGAGATGTTTTGCTTCTTGCCAATGAGTTTGTAAAAGGGAAATCGGAGAAAGGTATTGTTTTAAAAAAGATAGAAGGGGAGTTAGTGGAATTCTCTGTTAGTATTGGAAAGAGTGATGATCAAAATACTGTGATCCTCTCCGGACTTGAAGAAAACGAAGTAGTATATCGAAAGAAAAAAATTCAGGAAGAAAAAAAGTCCGGTAGTAACGGTCCATTTTCTTCACCTAAAATGCCCAAGAGATAACTTTTGTTAGCAATTGAAATTCAGAATTTAAATAAATCCTATAAAATCGGGAATTCAAAGTTTCCAGTTCTTTCTGGAATTAATTTAGAAATTTCGCAAGGTGAATTTGTGGCGATCATGGGTCCTTCCGGTTCTGGTAAATCCACACTTTTGCAAGTGATGGGACTACTGGACCATGTGGATTCTGGCACCTATCGTTTGTTTGGTCGAACGGTCAGTGGAGAATCTTCTGATGTATTGTCAGATGTCCGAGGCAGTATGATTGGATTTGTATTCCAACAATTCCATTTGTTAGCAAAATCGAATGCATCGCAAAACGTAAGTTTACCTTCTTTGTATACAAATGTGGATCATACAGAAATAAGAGCTGAAGAACAACTTCGAAAAGTGGGTTTGGAAAGTAGAATGTTTCATACTCCCAATGAACTCTCAGGTGGCCAACAACAAAGGGTTGCCATCGCAAGAGCACTGCTTGTCGATCCACCTATTATTTTTGCTGACGAACCTACTGGAAACTTAGATTCCAAAAGTAAAATTGAAATCATGTTGGAATTACAACGCCTTCATAGGGAAGGAAAAACCATTGTGATGGTAACTCATGAACCAGAAATGGCAGAGTTTTGCGATCGAATCATTCATGTGAGTGATGGAAAGATTGTTTCCGATGAAGGGAAAAAGAAAAAAAAAGAATTGGTTACCTTTCCTAAAACAAATTTGAAACGGAAAACGGGTTGGCCTCTATTCCAAGGAATTTTTTTACAATCCTTGTTTTCTTTATCATCAAATCGTTTGCGAACTTTTTTATCAGCTCTTGGAATTCTTTTTGGTGTTGTTTGTGTGATTTCAGTGATGGCACTAGGCGAGGGAGCAAAAAAATCAGTAGAGGAACAATTTTCTTCGTTAGGTGCTAATTTGGTCATTGTAAGAACAGGTGGAATGCGTAGCGGGGGAGTTTCGCTGGAGGCAGGTACTGTCAACCGCCTGGATGTTTTTGATGTAGGAGCTGTGGCTAAAAAATTTCCAGAGGTAAAACAAATCTCCGCTGTTGTGAACGGAAGAGGACAACTTGTTTTTGGAAATCGAAATTGGAATAGTTATATCACAGGTGCCAGTCCAAATTATGAAGCGTTAAGAAATTTGGAACCTGTGGAAGGAAGATTTTTTACAGAAGAGGAAAACCAAAAAAGAGCCTTAGTTTGTCTTGTGGGAAATACAGTGGTTAAAGAACTGTATGAAGGAAAAAATCCTGTAGGAACTTATTTAAAAGTAAATCGAATTCTGTTTCGTGTGATTGGACTTTTACCTGAAAAAGGGAGTGCTGGATTTCGTGACCAAGACGATGTGATTCTTATGCCTTTGCATACTGCCATGCGAAGGTTATTAAACAAAGATGCTGTCGACAGTTTAGAAATGGAATTAGAAAAAACAGAATCTTCAGATGAATTCACAACTTCTTTAAAACGTTTTTTACACAAAAGACATGGAACCAACGAATCAATGGGTAATATTTACCAAGTAATGAATATGGCTGACATCCAATCAGCAGTCTCTGAAACAAACCAAACAATGACAACCTTACTCATTGCACTGGCAACCGTATCTCTTGTTGTCGGTGGGATTGGAATTATGAACATTATGTTGGTATCTGTGAAGGAACGAACCAAAGAAATTGGCCTACGGAAAGCTCTCGGTGCGAGGGAATCAGACATTCGTATGCAATTTTTAATAGAATCCACTTTGACAAGTTTGACGGGAGGAATTGTTGGACTTGTTTTTGGAATTTTATCTGTTTTGTTTTTACAAGAATACTTTGGGTGGAGTATTGTTTTATCCTTTCCTTCTATTGGATTTGCTTTTCTATTTTCCATAACGATCGGAATTCTTTTTGGCTGGTGGCCTTCTGAATATGCAGCAAAATTGAGTCCCATTGTGGCCCTAAGATCAGAATGAATATAAAATTAAATCCAAGGAAAATTCCCCAACAAAAACGTTCCAAGGAAAGGTATCAAAAAATTGTAGATACAACAATAGAGTTGTTAGGTGAGGTTGGGTATGACGATTTAACAACGGATTTGATTGCAGAGAGAAGTGGGATACCAGTCGGTTCTATTTATCAATTTTTTCCAAACAAAGAATCCATTATATATTCTCATGCAGAATCATGTTATATCATTCTACATGACTTTTTTTTCAAACTTCTGGACGAAGAACTCAAAAAAAGAAAAAAATTTACACCAGAGTTCATTGATTTTACATTACATTCCTTCGAACGGGCGTTAAATGAAGTAAAAGGATACCGTTTGATCAATTCGATTCTTTATACAAACCCAGCATTGTTAAAACTTGATATCGAAAGTAACGAACGGTTTGCAAAATCCTTAGCGGAAAAAGTAATTCTTTATTTGTTTCCCAAGGTGGATAAAAAAAGGGCCTACTATAGTTCTCTAATGATTGTGGAAACTGTCGATTCTGTCGTTAAAATTGCGCAAAGAAAGGGAAAACCGGCTGAAAAAAAGGCAGTCCTTTCGGAACTACAAAATCTCTTATTTGTATATTTTTCCTCCTTCCTTTGATTTAACATTGACAAAGTTTTAACACAGATGTAAAATTCTCCAAATGTGAGGGAATCCTCATGTTCTGGGAAAGAACTATGAAACAGACCAAAAAATATTTATTGGGAATCTTCATTGCAGTATTCATAACGTTCGGTATGAATCATTGTAGTTCGGAAGACCCTGCCAATTCGGCCTTCGTCCATGTTACGATGATGGACAATGCCTTCCACCCGCCAGTCATACGGACATTCAAAGGCGGTAAAATTCGATTTGTGAATGAAGGAAACAACCCTCACAATGCTATCTCGATCACCAAAGATTGGTCCACAGAGAAAACATTTGGCAATTTGGCAATGTTTCGTGGTGCACATACCGATGTGTTCTTCCCAGAAGAAGGTGTGTTCCCTTATTTCTGTTCCTTCCATGCTTCCCCTGATGGTAAAATTGGTATGACTGGAGTTGCCGTCATTGGTGACGCCACTTACAATCCACAGACGAACATTGCAAAGTCGAAGATATCTAAAAAATGGACAGGTGTGACTCGCAAAGTCCCTTCTCAATACAAAACCATTCAGAATGCTGTGGATGCTGCATCCCCAGGAGACTTAGTTCTTGTTGCAAAAGGTATCTATAAAGAAGAAGTAACTGTCACCACTCCTTCCATTGTGATTCGCGGTGAAGATCGTAATGAAACCATCATTGATGGAGAATTTTTACGCGGAAACGGAATTATGGTTGTTGGTGCTGACGGTGTTGCCGTTGAAAACCTAACCACTCGTAATGCGACACTCAATGGTGTGTATTGGACTGGTGTAAAAGGATATCGCGGTTCTTATCTAACTGCTTACAACAACGGCGATTATGGAATTTATGCATTTGATTCAGTAGATGGACTTATGGAACATTCCTATGCATCAGGATCTCCAGATTCTGGATTCTATATTGGACAGTGTAATCCATGTAATGCGATTATCAATGATGTAATTTCTGAAAACAATGCTCTTGGATATTCTGGAACAAATTCGAGTGGTAACTTATATCTTTTGTCTTCCATTTGGAGAAAAAACCAATTGGGAATTGGACCTAATACATTGGATCGTGAATTACTTCCTCCACAAAAACAAATTGTGGTGAAGAAAAACATTGTCTATGACAATAACAATACCAATGCTCCTTCTAAAAAATTGGAATATCCATCCATTGGAAATGGAATCGCTCTTCTTGGTGCACTCGAAAACTTAGTTGAAGGCAATTTGGTTTTCAACCATAACAACTATGGAATTTTAGTGACCATGAATATTGACGAAAATATTTGGATCTCCAATAATAACGTCATTCGAAACAATCAAGTGTATCATTCCGGTAGAGGAGACATCGCTCTGAGTGGTCCAGTCAACGTTGGAAACTGTTTTGAAGGAAACTCATACGGTGTTTCAAGTCCGCCATTTTTGGAATCTCTTCAATCATGTTCAGGGCTTCGATATCCACATACAGGAGATATGTCATCTAGTATCGGTTTACTGGCTTTATTTGTGCAAGCAAACCTTCGTGAATTTGTGTTAGGTTCCTATAAAAACCAACCAATCCCTGCGGCTCAACTGAACATGCCTAAAGATAGTTTGGCGAATGTGATTCCTGCACACGATGTTTTTGAAACAAACAAAGGTTTGATTGAAACAGCGGAGTTACCAAAACTTAGCCAAGCAGAATTTGATGTTGCGACAAACAAAATGTATACTTCTGGATGGAGAGTTCATTTTCCAGGTACTTTAAAAACTTGGTATTTCCATTTGATGGGTTATTTATTGCCATTTGCTATTTTTGCTGCTTGGACAGGGTTATCAATCCTTGATCGATTCTCTCTAAAAGGTGCAAAACTAGATTTTTACTTTTGGTTAATTTTACTTGTTCCTTTTATCGGTTCTTTGGTTTATTTATATTCAAAAGAATCTAAAGTTTCACGAGTCGTTCGGAATACCGTTGTATTTGGTGGTATTTTGCTTTTCTTTACAATTCTGGCTTATGCCGGTTATGCGATGACAGCGGTAACGGAACCGTCTGTATAATCATTTAGGAGATTATTTATGGAAACAACTTTTGCAAACCCAGGTTTTTGGACTTATTTTATCGGATCCTATGCGTATTACCTTCCTTTCGTTTTAACGATGGTATGGGCACCTTTGGCATTGTTTGGATTATCTAAACAAAAAGATATGGACACAACAAAACAGATTATTTGGTCACTTGTGATCTTGGTAATCCCTGTTCTTGGTCCGGCAATCTATCTTTTGTTAGCTGACAAGGAATACGAAAAAAAATTCAAACAAATCGCTGTAGGTGGTGGGTTAGGAGTTTTTGTTCTAGTTTGGGTTTTGAGTTTAATTTCTCACATTTAGGACATAGGAAAAGAGAGTTTATTTATGGATCGGAAGAGTTTTTTAACAACACTGGGGTTTGGAGTGATGGGCTTTGTGGGATCATTGTTTGGTTCCATGAGAAATAACACTCGAAATTCTGAGGAAATCTGTGGGCCTTCTGATCCGAATCGTTCTTCCACTGCTGCAAACTTTGGAATTGTCACAACGCCAACAGTCAGTGATAACTACCAAAATTCAATTGGGGCAGGCGGAAGTCTACGAGCCACGAATACATATGGAAGCATGGCTCATCCGCCATTTTTTATCAAAGAAGAATATACGGAGCGGTTTTACTATCCACCTAACTATTCAAATACGAAAAATAAGGTGAAAGATTTTAGTTTAAATCTTTTTCCACTGAGTATGAATATTGCTCATAATATCAATTATCCCGCTTGGACTTTTGATGGACTTGTCCCAGGTCCAGTCCTTAGAGCAAATTTGGGTGATACACTCCGTATCCATGTCAAAAATTCAAGTCCTGATCCCCATTCTTTACATTTTCACGGAACACATGATCCCTTAGAAGATGGATGGGAACCCATTGCTGCTTTCGGAGAAAGGACCTACCAAATTGAAGCAGGTCCTATCGGACTTCATCCATATCATTGCCATGTTCCTCCACTTATGTTACATACCGCCAAAGGATTGTATGGTGCATTACTTGTGGATCCACTTGTCAAACGTAAACCTGCGCATGAATTTGTTTTAACATTTTCTGGTTGGGATACCAAAGGTAAAGGTAGGAACGATTATTATACTTGGAATGGAATTGCTGGCATTTATGACAGATATCCTATGAAGGTTCCTGTGGGTGAACGAGTGCGCTTTTATATTCAAAATATGATGGAAAGAGAACCAATCATTACTTTCCATTTACACGCACAAACTTTTGATATCATTCGTAATTTAGGTTCAGTTGTTCCTGAGGGTCATTCTGATGTTGTCTCTTTGGGGCAAACAGAACGTGTTGTGATTGAATTTGTCCTTAAGAAAAAAGGGAGATATATGTTCCATCCACACCAAACACATATGGCAGAAAATGGAGGAATGGGTTGGATCGTTGCCGTATAAAAATAGTATTTATTTTATTTGTTCTTACCTTTAGTTTTTTTTGTAAATCCAAAGAAGATCATATCAAAGAAGAGTGGAAACACCTATCTTTTGTTAAACCTGATGGAAGTTTATTGGAGCCAAAGTTTTGGTCTGAAAAAAAGTCAGTTTTGTATTTTGGATTTTCGCACTGCCCAGATATGTGTCCACTTGCTTTGACAAACTTTGGAAGGGCCTCATTAATATTAGGTGAAAAATCCAATCGTTTTCGGTTTATTTTTGTAACTCTTGATCCCGACAGGGATTCTCCTGCGACTCTCAAAAATTACGTTCAAAATTTCCCTGGAAAAAATTTGACCGCACTTTCTCCAAATGCGCAATCATTAACTAAACTTACCGATTTATTTGGGATTGTTCGTGAAAAAGTAGGCGAAGGAAAAAATTACAGAATCGATCACTCCAATTTTATTTATGTGTTAGATGAGGATTTGAATACAATTGCCAATTTTCCTGGTGGAGTCTCTGCGAATGCTCTTGCCACAAAACTTAGAGAGTTTGTTGGACCCGAGAATTAAGTATAATTTCTATTTCTGTTCGTGCACCTTCTGGGAAATTTCTCGTTACTTCAAAATTAAATTCCGAATAAATATTTCTTAACCGTTCTTTGATATTTCCAAGAGACCTGGCTAAAAGTTTTGTTTTATCCGTTAGTAAATCTTCAGGAATTCCAATTCCATTGTCATAAACAACAAAACTAAAAACTGAATCCCTTATCATTTTTGCATGAATGAAAAGTTGGAACTGTTCTTCTGCGGAACCACGGAATCCGTGTTTAAAAGAATTTTCAATGATGGGTTGGAGTAATAATGGAGGAAGTACTACCGAAGAAAAATCACCAGATTTTTTGAAATCAATTTGTACTGTATCATAAAATCTTAATTTTTGAAGATGTAAGTAGTCTTCTAAAAAATTCCACTCTTCTTCAAAAGGAATCCAATCTCTATCCGTGCGATCAGAAATGAATCGATAATTATTTGCCAAACTTAGGATTGCATCCCCGATTAACTCTGGTTTTATTTTATGAAGAGCATGAATTGTATTCAAAGAATTGAATAAATAATGTGGACTCATTTTTGTTTGTAAAGTTTTCAGTTGGCTTTCTTTTAAAGACTTTTCTGCTTTTAACAAATCTTCTTTATAACTTTGTGCCTTTTGTCTATTTGCAAAAATGGTGCGTTCTAAGGCAAAACCTTGGGAGATTACACCAAAGAGGACACCCCAAAGAACTACTTTGTTTGTAGAGTTATCATTTGATTTGATTGCAATAAACAATTCTAGGATTACAAGAAGAAGTGTAACACTGAATCCGATAAAATGTCCAAATGCTTCCTGATTCCCTTTTTTCCAAGATTCAAAGGTAATGAAAATTGGGCCTAGAATATTCAAAAGATTGAATAAGATAAAGAAAGTTCTACTGCTAATAAGCAATGTATGTGATAAATCAAAGAAAGGAAGAGAAAAAACTAGTATGGTAGTCAAAGAACATATGAATACATCTATATAAATTAAGATGTCCAGAACCCTAAAACTTCCGCTGCCGAAAAGACGACGAACACCTGACAACATAGGTATAAAAACAAAATTGGATGCTATTGTTGTGAGAATGAATAATGTTTCTGAATTTGTAAATAAATATCGGATTAGTACATTGGATGTGAGTCCAAGTAATCCGAAACATAATGAAAATGCAGAAAAATCAAGGAGAATGTTGTATTGCTTTTTGTATTCAATGAAATAAACGAGAGCACAGATAATTCCGATCATCAAAAAAAAAGAATGAAAGAAGATAGGTGTTAAATTTTTTAAAGCAATTTCTCTATAGAGAGCAGTTTGTTTACCCACTAAGTTTTCAACAATAGAGATTAGAAAAAGAATACCTTTTTTATGGTATAACCTTAGATAGTAATATTTTGAATCATCATTTGGAACCTTGACCCAATCAAATTTTGATTGGAAAATATTGGGCAGTCTTTCTTGTTCTGAAAAATTTCCATACTTAAAAATGGAATCTCCGTATTCATTAAAAATCTCAATATTTAATCCACCATGTTCTAATAATAAAAAAAGATCCTCCGTCTCTTTGTGATTTGGAAATGCTTTGGAACGTAACCAAATAAACTCTGAATCTGTAATTCGTTGGAGTTCGGAATCATTGATCCAACCGAAGATGGATTCCCAATATACTTTATGCATTTTTTGAAAGTCAATGGTTCCATTGTCATCTGCTGGTATATCACCAACAAAGTATTCCGTATTTTCTGCTAGGTAATATTCAGCTAAAGAACTATCGGTTGGTTTTAATACAGAATAACCGTAGGAAGTTACTGTAACAGTGATGACGAGAGATAAGAGGCAGATTGATAGAGTTGGTTTTTCTAAAAATCTGCTCCAGAAAATTCCCATATAACGAATATTAGTCTTCTAGGGAAAATAAAATAGGAAGTCTATGTGCCATTTTTTTAGGTTGTCCCTGCACATAACCTGGACTAAAACGAACACGTTTGATGAGTTTCATAGCAGCTTCTTCAAATCCGTATCCAGCCCGACCAGACACAATTTTAGCGGACTGAAGACTTCCATCTTCATTTACCTGCACAAGAAGTACAACTTGTTTCTCGACAATGTTTGCGGCTTTTGCTTGCGGAGGAAAGTATTCCTTTAGATCGAAGTCAATGATGGCAGTCGGCATTTTGTCTCCGTTAAACGAAAACAAGTATCCATCTTTATCAGTTCCATTACCAGAAAGTTGGTTTGGGTTGATGTCAGAGTTATCTGGTTCGTCGGCTTTGTCTTTGTTACTTCCTTCTACCCATTCTTGTTTTTCGATGGGTGCTGGAGAGGAAGTACCTCCAATGAGTTCCGGTGGAATTTCTTCGAAACTAACGTCTACATCTTCAAAGTTCGATTCTTCTACCACTTCATCGCCACGTAATTGGCTAATCTTGTAACCAGCGTAAGTTGCGGTATGGAGAAACAAACTGCCAATCAAACAAAGATGAAATATACGTTCTCTATTTTGTTTGATGGAATGTTTGAATTTATCCAATAATTCCGCGAAACGATTCATTTTTTTACACTGAGGGCAATTTTAGTCACACCCGCTTTTCGGATGATTCCCATCAGCTCCGTAATTTTTCCATAAGGAAGGCTTTCATCTGCAGATAAAGTTAAACGCATGTTAGGTCTAATTTTTGCTTCTCTTTCAAGGTTTCTTACTAAACCTGAAATGTCTGTGTCTTTTCCTTCCAAAAGAATTGCGCCAGTTTTGGTTAACGCTACTTGGACCGATTCCGCAACGTTTGGATCAGCTGCTTGAACTTTCGGTAAATTGATATTCAAACTTTCTTTTTTTAGGAAGTTTGCTGTTACCATAAAAATTACAAGAAGTACTAAAATCACATCCACCATCGGTGTGATGTTGATACTTCCAATTTCTTCGTCTTGTGAACCTGATGCACCAGCCATAATTATACCTTTGTCTTATTCATTTGATAAGAGAGTAGTTCTTTTTTCAGAATTTCCAAATTCTGTAGGATGACTTTGGATTTACGAGAAAAATAATTGTTAGCCATTACCACTGGAATTGCCACGGCAAGACCGGCTGCTGTTGCAAGGAGGGCAGTCGAAATAGACCGCATGACAACTTCCGCACCAGAACTGCCTAAGGTTCCCAAACCATAAAATGCTTTGATGACACCTAGAACGGTTCCGAGTAGACCAATGAATGGAGCATTATTTCCCAAAGTATTTAGGATTGGTAAACGTTTTTCCAATTCTAATTTTTCAGATAAAATTTGACCATCTAAACTTTCATCTAATCCTTTGCGGCCTAATTTCAATTGGTTTAGAGCAAATTGAATGAATCGAGTATAAATTGATTCTTCTCCAGCATCCGTTTTCCAATGAATTTCTGGTTCTTCTTGTAATGAAGTTCTAACTTCTGTTAAATAGTCTTCGTTTTTTTTACCTAGAGATTTTTTGAAATAAATCAACCTTTCTGCAAATACTGCCAAAGCGATCACACTCGCCACCGCCATTGTTATAAAGACTAATTCTTCCCCTAATTCTACATACTCTTGCATATTATCCTCCGTTTTGAATGTTATTAAATAATAAATATAATGGTATTTGATCGTTACTAATTTGATTGTTTGTGGATGCAAAACAAGATCTTAAACAAGAAATTACCGAACTTGAAGTTAGACTCGATTCAATGAGTGCCGGGATTGTTGACTGTGCACAAAAACCAGATGAAGTTTTTGATTTCCAATCAGTAACTTGGCAATTGAAAGAACAGGTTTGTGCTATCCCAGACATATTTTTATATGTTGTGGTGATTAATCCTTGGCAAGTTGTTGTTTTTGTTGCCGATGGAGTATCTGTGAAACTTCCACCGACTGCTGTAGCATATGCTTTGAAACATAAATCTTTATTGGTTATCACTGATTCACATGTTTCTTGTGGAGCGTTCGGTGTAGTTAAGTATTGTAATAAAACTGTTTCTTTATAAGAATCTTCAAATTTTTTTGATTCGGCACAAGAGAACACCATCACAATTCCAAAAAATAGAATCGAATATTTCATTAGAAATGTACCTCCATACCAACGTTAAAGAATGGAATCACTGTACCACCTGGAAGTTCTAAGGTTCCGAAGGTGTCATTTTCTTTTGGGTTTGTTGCAGAAAATGGTCGGGAGTTATCGAAGTCATATCCGTTTTTATTTTTTCTCATGTAAACGTTTACGATTTCTAAATACCAGTTTAGGTATCCCCAAGAATAATTTTCAAAGATATCAAACCGAATATCGAATCTATGAAAGTCGGTTCCGCGTTTCACATATCCATATTGCGATGAGTAAGGGTTATTTGAATATTGCGGATTCCAATAAGTAAGGCCATTGAGTGGATTTGAAAATTTACCACCGTCATCTCCAACAACGGGACGAGTCGGAATTGCAGTTAAGTAACTCCATCTTCCTCCTATTTGGAATTTTTCATTCATTCTCCAACCATAAATAAAATTGGCCACATGAGTCCTATCCCAAGGTGCTAATTGTTCGACTGAGTTTGGGAAGTATGCAGCAAGAATTTTCCTTTCAATCCCACCTACTTGCGAATTGTCACCTTCGTAAACTTGGTATAAATTTGTATTTTGGAATGACTGAGACCAAGTATAAGAAATCCATCCAAACCAATCTCTTGTTCCTGGACGTGCATTTTTACGGATTAAGAGTTCATAACCATGGGACCAACCAGACGCCCTGTTAGAATAATTTAACGGACGATTGGCGACAATCGGTTGTGTTAGCCATTGTCCTTTGTCTGGATTTAAACCAACAGGAGTGGATACATAAGGATCGTCAATGATCGTATCAGTGAATTGGTTTTTGAATACTTCCATCTTCACTTGCCAAACTTGATCGATTTTTTGATCAATCCCGGCACTTACTTTTCGTGCTCTTTCAAAACGTAAATCAGGGTTTCCTGTTTCTGAATTGAAGTTTGTGGTTAATGGAAATCTGGAAACATCACCACCACTTCCGTAGATCGTCATCCCTTTTCCAACTTCAGGGAATGTGTAAGAAGCTGTTGCCCTTGGTGTTAGTGCACCATTGCCAGTGACTTGGACATAGTCGTAACGAGCACCTGGCTCAAATACAAAATTTCCAAATTTAAAATGAAGGGTCGTGTATGCATTGTAATATGGTGAATTTCCTTGAATACTAATTGGCCTACCCACAAAATCAGGATTTGCCGAATTGTATGGGTTAGGTGAAGGATTTGTTGGATCACGGAGTGCCACTTCTGTTCCATAATCTCTAAAGGAAAACTTTCTAACTTCAGTTCCAAAATCCACTTTTAGAAACTTTGCCGCTGTCCAATACGCATCTTGACGAACACCGACATAACTACCTCTTTGGTATTGTTTTCCTTGGATGGTTCCAAATCCAACATTGTATTCTCCAATTGGGTCAAAGTTAATTAATGTAATACGGTTTTGAAATTTATCACCAGGAATCCAGGTATATCTAAGTGCAGTCGTACGGAAACTTTGTCCAAAACTAGCTTTGGCTCCACTAAGAAGTGCAAATGCTGAAGCTGTTGGATCATTTGCAGGTTTGTTTGGAACGTTAATCGCAAAGTTATCCTGTGCAGTTAAATTATAAAAAGATATTTGGTGTTCGGGTGTAAAGTTATGAACATATTTGATTTGAGAATCGTTATAACGAGGAAGTCGAATTCCTTCAGGCAATAAACCTGTAGCTCCTAACGATTTATCCAAATATCCAAGTTTACCAGCAATCGCCAGATATCCTTTACCACCTGAAGTGGGTGTTGCTGCATAAGCAGTTGTGTTCCATAAGGAAACTTGAAATGCACCTTTTGTTTTTTGCACAGAGTCAACAGTTTCGATTTCAATGATACCACCTGTCGCATTATTAAAGTTCGCTGGATATGCTCCTGAATATAAATCAATGGATTTAATTAAGTCATTATGAATGACAGATGTTAATCCATCTAAGTGGAAGGGGTATAAAATAGGAAGGTCATCGTAAAGATAGGTGTTTGCATTTGGATTCGCACCTCGGACAATAATTCCGTTTGCCCCACCACCAAAACCAATATTGGGAATAACCCCGGGTAGAGTTTCCAAAGCACGAAGAGCTTCTCCAAAGGTTCCTGGCATCCTTTTGATTTCTTCGTAACGAACTTTGGTACGGGAGGCTACAGTTTTTTCTCGTTCACCTTCCACAACAATTCCAGTTTTTGGGGCAGTTGCTTTTTTTTCAGTGTAAATGGTTCTAGATTCATCTTCGGATCCAACAGAAATTTTAATTTCTTGGATTCCCGTATCACGTAACAAACGCAAGGTGTATTCACCGGAAGATGGAAAATCAAGAGTGATATTACCTTCTTCATCTGTTTGTGCAAATTTCTTTGTTTCGAAAATTAAAACAGATAAATTCTTTTCGGCAATTTCCTTTTTAGGATTGATGAGTTTCGCACGAATACTCACAGCGAATATTGGGGATCCGAAACAAATAAGGAAAATCCCAAATAAAAAAAGTTTATTTAATTTGAATTTTGCTGAGTTCATTGAAGTTTAAATACCAAGGGACATCTCCCGTTTCTTTTTCGAGGTAAATGAGCGTGCAGGGTAGTGGATATCCAAGAAACGGACATTCTGTACGCGTAATTGCAATTGTACAAAAATCTAAATTTCTTTGGATTGGTTTATTAACAATCACCAACGGTGGATTGGGAATTGGATTCCCGCATTTTTCTGAAGCAAATTTTGCAGCAGCATACACTTGGCTTTGTGCATCATTGGTGTCTACACGATCAACACCAGGTCCGCAGTTTACGATGAGTGCTGCGATAACAATCAAAAAACCAATCAGCGCTTTCATTTGTTACCTTTTGCGTTTGGATTTTCCGTTTCTTCTTGTTGGCCAACGACATCTGCTGTTACATTGACTACTGTTACAAGACCTAATGGAAAGTATGCTTTATCTTCTCTTTGGATTTTGATATTGATAAGAGTTTTTCCTGTAGGATATTTCTCTAGAATTTGACTCATTGCAAGTTCTACGTTAGGTGCTTTTGTTACAGGAAACATTCCTAATAAATAAAAAGCAGAGTCCTGTCCTTTTCCTTTGCCAAGGATCTTGTAATCTGTGGAACGAACAACAGTTGCAGAATCAAATAAAGTAATCTCTTTAGAAACATGAGATCCAATGCATCCCATAACCATGATGGAGGCAGATAGGAAACTAATAAAAAATTTGAAAATGGAGGTTTTCATTTGTGTTACTATTTTTTGTTTTTAGTACTTGTTTGTGATGGAAAACGCACCAGATCACCTTTGATGGTAAATCGATAGCGAGTTAAAGGTCCGAAAATTGATTTATCGTTCCAGTAACGAATGTTAACGAGCGCATCACCAGAATCTTCTTCCATAACTTTTTCATACAAATCGGTGACGGGAGGTTCAGTAAAAGGTAAACCAAAGATGATGAAATCCAATGCATACCATGTAAAGGTTTTCTCTACAGTTTTAACAGTTTCGTAAGGAGTGTTCGGGATTGGTTTATTGCTAGTAGCAAGCCCAACAGATGAGGACGCACAATTATTGATAATAAAGGATAAAAAGAAGATTCCGGTTATGGTTATAATTTGTTTCATAAAAGACTCCGTCTCTGTCCAAATCCCATTTTTATGAGATTGGTCAACGGAATATTTGCACTAACGATGATTAACTACTTAACTCGGAATGAACGCTACATATTCCGGAGTGAAATAAAAAATTGTTATAATTTGAGAGCTTCTTTTAGATTTTGAGCAAAGGAACGGCCGACAGGTAAAGTAGTTTCATCCTCATTTTTTAGTTGGATCGTATAGGATCCGCCCTTATCATATCGTAGACTTGCCACATAATCCAAATTAACCAAAAAACCTTTGTGAATGCGGATAAAGTGTTTTGATGGCAGTTTTTCCTCGATTTCTTTTAGTAATTTTGCAGTTTCGTAATCCTTTTGAGAGGTATGAATCACACAACTTTTGTTATTTGCAGAAATAAACTGAATGTCTTGGTACGGCAAAAGAAATACGGCGGAATCAGATTGGATTTTTAGATTTGTGTTATTGTTTGTAGGTTGGATTTTGGATTGTTTTGATTCTTGTAAAAAACGCAAAGCTTTATCTACAGATTTCCGAAATCTTTCAAATGAAAATGGTTTTAATAAATAATCTGTGGCATCCAAATCAAAAGCCTCTACTGCATGTTCGCTGTAGGCAGTCGTAATGATAAAAAATGTACCTTTGTTATGTTCCTTTCTTAGAATATCCATCCCATTAACGGCAGGAAGATTAATATCCATAAAAACCAAATCAAACTGTTTGTCTTGTAGTAGGTTTAAGGCCTTATCTCCACTTTCAGCAATTCCTGAAAGTTTTAATTCCGAACAGTTCATGATGTAATCCATCATGAGCATCCTTGCTGGATATTCATCTTCAATGATTAATACTGAATAGGTGGATGATTCCATGGTTTTAAGTTATATCTATAAAGAAAAAAGTAACATCATCTTTTAGTTCTTCTTCCGAAAACTTGGAAATTTGTACTATAATCTCTTGAGATAATGATTTTATATCCTTGTCTTTTCCTCTTTCCAGTAGATCAAGTATTTTGCTTTCACCAAACAATTTATTTTCAGCACGAGCTTCGGTGACGCCATCTGTGAAAAAAAAGTAACGATCGCCAGTTTCCATTGGATGGGTCCATTCGCCGTAAGTAAATGACTCCCTCCAGCCAATGATGGGACCTTTGATATTCATAAACTCGAATTTACCTTTGGATCGATTGTATATGAGTGGATTTGGATGACCTGCTGTAGAAAAGGTAATGGTCTTTTTATTTGAATCAATCAATGCACAACAAGCTGTGATAAAGTATCTGCTAACAAGTGAGGTCAATGCTTGGTTCATATGTTCTAAAACATCTTTTGGTGAATTGATATTTTTGGTAGATTCTCTAAATTGAACTTTAACCATGGATGAAACAAATGCAGCGGGGACACCATGTCCGGCAACATCTGCAATTAACAAGAGTAGACGGTTTTCATCTAATTCCACCCAATCATATAAATCGCCACCCACTTGTTTCATTGGCAAATAAGTTGTATGAATTCGAATTCCGACCGTGTTTGGATGTTCCTTTGGCAAAAGATAACTTTGGAGTTGGGATGCAAAAAATAAATCTTGTTCGAGGTCTTGGTTTTTTTCTCTTAGTTCGATAGTCCTTTCACGGACACGAATTTCTAAATCTTTTGTGAGTATTGAAAGTTCTTTTTCGTTTTTTGCATGTCGGTAAGAGATTGCAACACCCGATAAGATCATTAGAATTAAAAAACCGTATTGTGTTAAGTATATGTTTTTTCCTGATGTTACATCGATAATGATATCTATAGTTGTACCAATGCAGATACAGATGAAACCGATGGTAAGGAAGTAAGCTTCTGCTTTTTTTGCTTTGGCTGCTCGAACAACTCCTCTTATAATAAAAAAAACAACTATGATTAAAGAGAATTCCCAAATCCTTAGTAACAATATTCTTGTTGGAATTTCAATTTCCCAAGTTTGCAAAAAAGCAAGGCAAAGAAGGAAAAAAATTAACAGTCGTTCTTTGAGTTTAAGTTTAGTTTGAAATAAAGAATAACTAAATAAAAAGATAGAAACCGGAAGTAAAGTTTGGGCAGTAAAAAATACTTTTAACCAAAAGAAAAAAGAAAAATCAGTATATGTGTAACTTATGTTTAATAAAGGAAATCTCCACATAACAAAAATTAGCGTAGAAAGGAGTAGGTAAAAATTGGATTTTGCCTGTCTTTTGAGAACAATTGAAAAAATTTGGTAAGCACCAATTCCAAAAAATAACATAATAAAACAAAAATCACGTCCGTCTTCCTTAATAATAAATTCTTGAAGTTGTTCGTAATTTCCCATCACTGGAATTTTTCTAAATAATCCTCCTTGGAAGGTTTTGTTTCGAAAATGGATTTCGATTTCTAAAAGATTTGTTTGGTTTTCTTTGAGGACGGAACTTGGAATAAAATATAAACGTTTGTAATACCAGTTTGGTAAATACAAACCTTCTTCTGAAATTTTTCCAGTCTCTCCTAACAACACACCGTTGACAAAAAGTTTGTCGACCTCTTGGATTCTGTCTAAATAGATACCAAGGGGTTTATTGTTTGGTTCATAGTAGAAGGTGGTTGTATAGGTTCCGTGGACCGGTGGGTCCATTCCTTGTAAAGATAACCCTTTCCCCACTTGGATGGGGATTGTTAAACCTTGGGACGTAAAGGTCCAACCTTCCGACATCGTCGTAAGGTATTTAGAACTTACTTTGAGTGGTTCCGAGGAAAGCGAAAAGACCGCAGTAAGGACAATGGGGAAAATAAATGAGAGGATTCTCATCACTATCGGATAAAGTTAGTTGTGTACAACAAGAAAGCAAGTTGATTTTCAATCTCTTGTTTGGTTTAGTTAATTTTTTGGAGCAAATCTAAATGACAATCACTCAACTTCGGTATATCGTTGCTTTGGATCAGTTTAAGAGTTTTGCAAAAGCCGCCGAACATTGCTTAGTTGCTCAGCCTACCTTGAGTTTACAGGTCCAGAAAGTAGAGCAAGAGCTTGGATTTGAGTTATTTGATCGAAAAAAAAATCCGGTCATTACCACAAAATTAGGTAAAGCTGTGGTGGATCAGGCTAAAAATACATTGAAAGAGGCGGACAAACTCTTTGAAATTGCCGGCCAATGGAAGGACGAACCAGCGGGAAGTATATCGATTGGAATCATTCCTACTGTCAGTAATTATTTGATTCCTTCTATTTATCTAAGTTTACAAAAAGAATTTTCCAAGGTGAATTTTCGAATTTCAGAACTTCCCACACTAACCATTTTAGAAAAATTAGAATCAGAGGAAATTGATTTAGGTATACTTGCCACTCCGCTTAAGATTCCGAACATCGTAGAACATCCGCTTTATTATGAACCCTTTGTTGTTTATTATCCTAAAGATGCCAAAGAAAAATCTTCATCTGTTTCTATGAAACATATCGAGAAATATCCTTTGCTTGTACTGGGTGAAGAGCATTGTTTCAGGCACCAGTCTTTAAAAATTTGTAATCGAAATTCACTTGCGAAAATTGAAAGTGGAAGTGTGGAAACTCTGAAACGAATGGTGGATATGGGAATCGGAGTGACTTTGTTGCCAAAGTTAGCTGTCGGAAAATCATCTGAGCGAGTGGTTCCGTTTCAATCACCAGAACCGGCACGTGAAATTAGTTTGGTTTATAAAAAAGGTTTTTATAAATCTAAAATTTTAAAAAAACTTACCAGTTTAATTCTCGATGCAATTCCAAAGGAATACCATTCAAAAGAAAAATATAAAATCATCGGGGTTTCTCTCAACCAGGACTAAATTAAACTAATAGCTTTTGTAAATCTCATCATTTATAGTATTTATTTTACAAATGATCCTTTATAGGGTATATTCTTCTTAACAGCAAAGGAGGATATTCAATGTCCAATATCAACACTCAAATTCCAGACTTTACAACGGAAGCTTTCCACAACGGAGCTATTAAAAAAATCAGCAAAAAAGACGTACTTGGAAAATGGTCCGTTTTTGTTTTTTATCCTGCAGATTTTACATTTGTTTGCCCAACTGAACTAGGTGATGTAGCAGATCATTATGAAGAACTCCAAAAAATGGGAGTCGAAGTGTATTCTGTTTCTACTGACACACACTTTGTTCACAAAGCTTGGCATGAAGCAAGTGATACCATTAAAAAAATCAAATTCCCAATGTTAGGTGATGCTTCTGGAAAGATCACAAGAGGATTCGGAGTAATGATTGAAGATGATGGTCAAGCACTTAGAGGAACATTTGTAGTGAATCCAGAAGGTGTGATTAAAACTGCTGAGATCCATGATCTTGGAATTGGCCGTTCGGCTGAAGAACTCGTTCGCAAAGTGCAAGCTGCACAATATGTTGCAAACAACGATGGCGAAGTATGCCCAGCGAAATGGAAACCAGGTAACACAACATTGAAACCAGGTCTTGACTTGGTAGGAAAAATCTAAACTTAATTAGGCGGGCATTGCCCGCCTAAATCGGGAGGTTATTATGTTAGATGAATCAACAAAAGAACAAGTAAAACAATATTTTGAAAGAATCAATAATCCTGTAAAAATACGATTGTATTCAGGTGTTCATGAAAAAAGAGAGGAGTTAGTAGCGTTTTTAAAAGATATCGTTTCTCTTTCTTCAAAAGTTTCATTGGAACATTCTGAGGAAAAAAATGATGGTCTCCGATTTGCAATTTTTTCTGAAGATAAACCTACGGGAATTGAATTCTCTGGTATTCCTATGGGTCATGAATTTACTTCATTGATTTTAGCAATTTTACAATCAGGCGGGAATCCAATCAAATTAGAGGAAGGCATTCTTTCTGCTGTATCAAAACTAAAAGAAAATTTGTATTTTGAAACATTCATCTCACTTGATTGTCATAACTGTCCTGAAGTAGTTCAAACTCTTAATAGTTTTGCACTAATCAATCCAACTATATCTCATAATATGATTGATGGAGCTATGTATCCAGATCTTGTAAAAGAAAAAAATATCCAAGGTGTTCCTGCTGTTTTTTTAAATGGCAAACGTTTTCTTTCGGGAAAGGCAGAAGCTTCGGTAATCTTTGATAAATTATTAGAATTATATTCTGTTCCTGAGTCGAACGAGGAAACAAAGGATCTTTCTAATCCATCTGATATTTATGATGTCACTGTCATCGGTGGAGGCCCTTCTGGTGTGACTGCGGCAGTGTATTCGGCTCGGAAAGGATTAAAAACCCTTGTCATCGCAGACAGATTAGGTGGACAAGTAAAAGATACTTTAGGTATTGAGAACATCATATCTTTACCTTATACGACTGGTCCAGAGTTGACTCATGTATTATCTGAACAACTTGACAAAAACCAAATCAAAAAGAAAGAAAATGTCCGAGTTTTAAAGATTGATCCTGGTAATTTAAAAACAATCCATTTGAATACAGGCGAACGAATTGTTACTAAAACTGTAATACTCTCAACAGGTGCCAAATGGCGTGAACTCAACGTCCCAGGTGAAAAAGAATTCGTTGGAAAAGGAGTTGCATATTGCCCTCACTGTGACGGCCCATTTTTTAAAGACAAAGATGTTGCTGTTGTGGGTGGAGGAAATTCTGGAGTAGAAGCGGCTTTAGACTTGAGTGGAATTGTAAAATCAGTCACCTTGATCGAGTTTGGTGACAAACTCAATGCGGACAAAGTGTTGTTGGATAAGGTAGCTCAGTCTCCTAATATCAAAACCCTTGTAAAAGCGCAAACAATGGAAATCCAAACGAATACGGAAAAAGTAACTGGGTTAACCTATAAGAACAGAATTTCGGAAGAATCTGAAACCATTCCTTTAGATGGAGTGTTTGTGCAAATAGGTCTAGTACCAAACAGTAGTTTTGTGAAGGATTTGGTTACAACAAATCGATTTGGTGAAATTTTGGTCGATGAAAAATGTAAAACCAATGTGGATGGAATATTTGCATGTGGGGATGTGACAAACACTCCATACAAACAGATCATCATTGCAATGGGTGAAGGAGCAAAAGCAGCTATTAGTGCGTTTGAATATCTTTTACACGCTGCTTGATAATAACCATTTTTCAAGAGCAGCATAAAGATCGGCGGAGGAGATTGGTTTGGTGAGAAAATCATTCATTCCTGACTCCATCGCCGTATCTTTAACAGAGAAAAAAGCTCCTGCTGTTAGTGCAATGATGGGAGTTTTTTTGATTGATCCTTTTTCTAGTTTTCGAATTTCGATAGTTGCCGTATAACCATCCATCACCGGCATCTGTAAGTCCATAAAAATTAAATCAGGAGGTTTTTGTTGGAACTGTTTGACGGCGTCAGCACCATCAGTTGCAAATCTTAGTTGTATATGAGGGTATCTCTTTAATAACATTTTTGATAATAGTTTTTTGTTTAAATCATTGTCTTCTACTATCAAAATATCGTTTCGGATTTGTTTATTTTCAACAATAACTGTTTCTTCCGGTGCTGTCAGTTTTTCTTCAAACAAATTAGAAGAAACAGATCCGGTTGCGTTCATCTCTAAAGATAAAACAAAACTAAACCTACTTCCATTTCCAAGTTCACTATCTATTTTTAGTTGCGAGTTCATTTTTTGTATGAGTTGGTTTGTGATCGAAAGACCAAGTCCAGTTCCACCATATTTACGAGTGATGGATGTATCTGCCTGCGAAAAAGAATCAAATAGTTTTGATTGTGAGTTTGGATCAATTCCTATTCCTGTATCAGAAATTGCAAACTCGATATCAATGATATCACCTACTTGTTTAAGAGGTCTAACTGAAACATCTACCTTCCCTTCATGGGTGAATTTAATTGCATTTCCAATTAGATTGGAAAGAACTTGTCGGAGTCGCAAAGGATCTAAAGAAACAAATTTTGGTAAGTTGGAATCCAGCTGAAGGTTTAGAGGAATGGCTTTAGATGCCGCTGAAATTTGGAATAAATCAACAGTTGACTGAACAAGATCAATCAAATCGGTACTAATAAATTCTAGATCCATTTTCCCAGAATCAATTTTTGAAAAATCTAGAATTTGGTTTACTAAAGATAACAAACTTTTTCCAGAAAGAAATATACTTCTCAAATATTCTTTTTGTTCGTCTGTAAGAGAAGAGTGTAACAAGAGTTCTGTGAATCCAATGATTCCATTGAGCGGAGTTCTAATTTCGTGGCTCATATTGGCCAAAAAATTTCCTTTCGCCATATTTGCTGTTTCAGCCATTTCCTTTGCTTTTCGAAGTGTATATTCTATTTTTTTAGTTTCTGTTAGATCGGTATTGGAACCAACCATTCTGATTTTATTTCCAGAAGAATCTCTTTGGATATAACATCTTGATAAAACATGAGCATAATTCCCTTTTCTTTTTTTCATCTGAAAGCTGAATTCAAATGTTTCTCTTTGTGAGAGCATGATGTTTTCTAAAAATTCTGAAACCCAATCCAAATCGTCTGGATGAATCAAACTTTTCCAATATCCAATCGGGACATTGTCAGCCTTATCGTCATTTCCGAATTCTAACCACCACCTGCGTGAATAGATGACTGTATCGTTGACTAGATCCCAATCAAACCAACCATCAGAACTGACTTCCAAAATTAGAGCATAGCGCTCGTTAGATTCCTTTAATGCGGTTTCTGCCCGTTTTTGCTCTGTAATGTCTTTACTGGCGCCGACAATGAATTTATATTTTCCTTCTACTTCAATGGGAGTGAGTGCAGTTGTCCAAATTTTTGTTCCCGCAGGCATCGGAATACTTTCTTCATAAGTAATTGTTGTTTTTGCATTTAAAACATTTTTGTAATTTCTGATGACAGGTCGTCCCAACTCTTCTCCGAGTAATTCGATTGGAGTTTTGCCTTGGATATAAGATTGAGTTACACCTGTTGATCTTTCATAAGCTAAATTGATACGACGGATGATAAAGTTTTCATCATCCATTACTTCCACAAGGAACATCGAATCTTGGCTTCCATTAAACAGAATGTTATTTTCGAGTAACAACTGTTTGATTTCTCCAGATTCATTTTTGATGATATCTTGGAGGGAAAGTAACTCGGAGATATCAGTAATGATTCCATCGAAACGTAAAATTTCACCGGTTTCATTTCGAATCAGCTTTCCTTGGCACTGTATAAATTTGATTTTTTTATTTTTAGTTTGGATTCGGTAACGAACTTGAATTTTATCGTCAGCGTGAAGCGATGTTAACGCAGTTTCAACAATAGGACGATCTTCCTCGTGGATTAGATTTTTCCAGTTATCTCGTGCATTTGTAAAATATTCTCTGGGGTATCCAGTGAGAGTTTCTGCCGAAGGGCTAATATAAAGAATTTCTAATTCTGGAAAATTAGCCGAAAAAACAACCTCCTCCATTGCAGAGAGAATTTGTTTTTCCAGAGATGGCGGAGGCAGACCCATACCGTCAATTCGACGGAAATTTTCAAAATATTTAACATGCTAAATTAGGATTTTCTAATAAGAAAGGGTAGGGCCAGTTGAGGGGTGAATAGACTGTAATTCATTCCCAAAAGTTCCTTTTCATTCAAAACCCGAAATTCATCTACGAAATAGGGCCAAGGAAAAGGTGCTTCTTTTGTGTATTCCAGGATTAAACTTGGGTTTCCATCAAGCCTCGACTTTCCAATGGACAACTTCATGGGGTGGCGCATTTGAAACTCTGTTGCTTTAGGAGGTAAAAAAAGATTATAAGCAATCTCAGATCCATCGAACGATTTGCCCCACCAATGACGAAAGGACATAAAATTCAAACTGAGGCGGGCGCCGGTTTGGAACCATCGGGGGCCTAGCCAATCGGCTTGGTAGTTTCCGATGGGGAAGGAGTTGGGTGCTTTTAATTCCAAAAATTGTTTTTTGAATTGAGATAGGGACATCGTCATCAATCAAATTCCAAAATGACAAAAGCATAGCGAAAATTCCGATCTGAATAAAAAAATATAGAAAGAAATTCCATTTCATTCAGGAAAGAGTTGGCAATGGGAAGTACCCATCGTAGAACAGGGAACATTCGAATTTCGGAGTCCTTATGCGTAAGTTGGTTCTTACTTTTGGTTTTTTGTTTTTTCTAAGTTCCTGCCATTCCGTTTCTGGTTTTTTTCGGTCCATCAAGCGCAGTTTTTTTCCAAGTAGTTGTCGTATCGAGGTGAAACTCGACACAACTGATTTAAAATATTTAGAAGATCTTTGGGACTATCGATTTACAGTTACAGAAGATACCAATTTACGAGATTTTGCATCTGCAGTTCAAATTTCCCCTAAACCATCCAATCCAAAAACCGAATTTTCAGATTATGTAAGCCGCGAGTTTTCTCTTGATACTTGGAACTTTGATCCAGGTGTTGTTTATGAAATCAAAATAGAAAAGTTTTATGCAGAGAATGATTGTTTTTTAGAAACGCCTGTTAGCTTCAAACTTCCTGTGATGCAAAGGAAACCATCTTTCTATTTATCAAGGGAAAATATATTTGAATCCAATTTAAACAAAGTACTTCCAATCTCAATTTCGAATGTACCTGAATTCCAAATTCGTTCTGCAGAACTGTCGATTCCAGTTCTTGTAAATGCAGTGGCAACATTGGGCGATAAGTATTATGAATTTGAAAACCAATTAAATTGGAAAAAGACGGTTTGGAAATCTGGTATCAAAGTAAATTCCTTTGGAAATCAAGGAATGGATATTGACCAATATTTTGGATCCAAACCAAATACGAAAGCTTGGGTCGCATTCCAGTTAGGTGCCAATGTCATTGGTGAAAATAACAAGGAAGAGTTCAAAAAAGAATCTATCTTTTTACAATCTACAAATTTAGGAATCACAACAAAGTTAGATCCTAATACGATCCATGTTTGGGTTCATAGTTTATCTAAAGCGGAACCAGTTGCAAACACGGATATCAGTTTGTATGAAAAGGGAAGTCTGCGTGGAACTTGTAAAACGGATAAAGATGGGTATTGTACGACACCTTCTATCAGCGACAATAAAGCATTCGGTAAATCGGTGTTAATTGCAGAAGATCCTACCGGTGATAAAGCATTTTTACATTTTAATGAAACACATATTGAAGGTTATAGTGACTACTACACAGAGAATCATGTAAAAGGAAAAATTTACTTTGATCGAAAACTATACCGACCGGGAGATCGAGTTGAGGTTAAAGCAGTCCTTGCTGATCGAAAAAACGGTGTTTTGGTTCCATATTCTTCGAAAGTAGTCAATGTACAAATTCGAGATTCGAGAGGAAAGGATATCTCGAATGTAAACTTAACTTCTACCGCACAAGGTGGCATTTTTACAAGTTACTCGATTCCTTCTGATGCTCCGCTTGGGCATTATTCCGTATCGGTTTATGTTTCAGGAAAAGATTACTCAGTTACCTATGATACCTTCCAAGTAGAAGAATTTCGTCCAGTAAATTTTATGGTGAATGTAAATTTGGCCAATACCGTAAATAAAAATCAAAATCTTAAAGGATCAGTAGAAGGAAAATATATGTTTGGGGCTCCGATGGGAGGAGCTAAGATTAGTTATTCGGTTTTAAAAAGGAAAAGATATATATCTTTCGATACTTATCCAAATTATGATTTTTCGGATACTTGGAACGATTACGAGGACGAATACTCGAGTGGAAATTCTGACTATGTAACTGGATCTGAAGGTGTTTTAGATACAAAAGGTTTTTTTAATTTGGACATTCCCATTAGCGATTTAACAGGTAAGTTTGCCACTGATGGAGAAAATATCGAAATAGCCGATCCGTATAATTTGATTGTAGAATCTTCTGTTTTTGATGTAGACGGGAAATCTGTTACAAAGTCTTCCAGTTTACCTTACAATCCATCTGAAACCTATGTTGGTTTAAAATGTAATGATCGATACCAGTCAATGGATAAACCATTCCAATTTAGTGCAATCGCTGTCAACTTACAAGGGAAAGCAGTTGCCGGTGCTGAATTAAAAGCCTATATTATCTACAATGATTGGACTTCCGTTCTTTCCAAAGGTCTTGGAAAGTTCTTCTTTCGCAGTAACCAACTAACAAAAAAAGTTGTAGAAGTAAAAAGTCTCACTTCGAAAGCGGAGGGAGTTTCGTTTGATTATAGAGCAAAAGATTCCGGAAGTTATACTATTTTAGTTTTAAATCGGGATAAAGTATTTTCGCGAGTAGATTTTTATGCATATGAAAAAGAATCTTATTACACTTGGGACTTTCGTGGTGATGACTCCATCGAATTACGTTCTGATAAAAATGAATATAAAATCGGAGATAAAGCAAAAATCTTAATCAAATCTCCGTTGCAGAATGCCAGGGTGATTGTCACGGTAGAAAGAGATTCTGTTTATTTTAAAAAATCATTTTTAATGAAAGGAAACAGTTCCCCGCTTGAGATTCCAATCGAAGAATCTTATCTTCCCAATGTAGATGTAAATGTTGTTATGTTGTCAGGAAGATTACCTGTACCAGAAGGACTCTCTGAGGATGATATTAAAGAATTCAATGAACAAGACTTAGGTGCTCCAAAAGCCAAAACAGGATCTGTGACTTTGAAGGTAAATTTAGCCTCTCGAACAGCACCTGTGGTTATCAAAACGGATAAAGCAGAATACCAACCGAGAGAACAAGTCAAACTATCGATCCAAACAAATCCAGGTGCCGAACTCACAGTATCCGTGGCAGATCGAGGGGTTTTAGATTTGGTTGGATATTCTTTTCAAAGTCCAGTACAAATGTTCTATCAATATTGGTATAGTATCGTGAAAACATTTGAACTCCGTAGTATGATCATCAAACATTATATTTACGAAAACAAAGGAGATAGTCCTGGTGGAGATTATGGTGAAGATTCTGGAGGAGGATTTTCTGCTGAATCAGAATCAGGAGCAAGAAAAGATTTTCGTTACACTGCTTACTGGAACCCAGTTGTTACGGCAGATAGTAATGGCAATGCTGATTTAAGTTTTACCTTACCAGATAACTTAACAACATTTCGAGTTATGGTTGCCTCCTCTTCTAATGGAAAATATGGAGCATCAAACTCAGAATTCATCGTCAAAAAGAATTTAGTTTTACAAAAGACCGTTGCAAGATTCATTCGCGTTGGCGATAGTTTGGAGTTAGGTGGTAGTATCACAAACAATACGAAGAAAAAAGGAAAATTTAAATATAAAATCGATTCAAAATTCCTTTCACAGGAGAAAGGATGGTCATCGATAGAACTTGCTGCTGGTCAAACAAAAGAAGTGCTCAGAACATTCCAAATCACAGAAGCACAGTACATCAAACTAAAACTGGATCATCCAAAAGATGAGATTCAATTGTCTTATCAAATTTCAGTGGAGCCGGAAAACGCAACCGAGTTTGCCGATATGAAAAAGGCGGATCTTTCTGATGCTTTAGCAGTTACGATTCCTATCAAAGAATTTGATCCTGTAACTTCAGTGCAATTTTCGGGTTATACCGATTCAGAATATAAAACCTTAGTAGTTTTTCCTAAAAAAGACTCTATTTTACTCAATAAAGGATCGTTGGACATCCGTTTGTCGGGAACTGCTCTTACTGCCTTAAAATCTGCCTTTGATTTTTATGAATCAAATCCTTATTTTTGTATGGAACAAAGAACATCGGCTTATTTGCTTTCATTGAGTGCAGGAGAGTTGTTGAAAGAATTTCAATACAAAGCACCAACAAAAGATTCATATGATTTTACTCAAATCGAAAAGTTGTTTTTGGATGAGATGTCAGAATTCCAAGCTGCTGACGGAAGTTTTAAAGTATGGAAAGGACATGGAAGAACTGGTTATCCATATTTAACCGCTTACATTGCTTCTGTAA
This sequence comes from Leptospira mtsangambouensis, assembly GCF_004770475.1. Lineage (NCBI taxonomy): Bacteria > Pseudomonadati > Spirochaetota > Leptospiria > Leptospirales > Leptospiraceae > Leptospira > Leptospira mtsangambouensis. The sequence continues at coordinate 15,664 of NZ_RQHK01000017.1, read as the reverse complement.
TGCAGATTGCAAAAGACAAAGGAAAAAGATCCAATCAGCAAGCATACCAAGCTGCGATCCAATACTTACAAAACTATGTCAAAAATCCTACAGAAACATCTACGAATTCCTATCAAACTCTAAGTTTAATATACTCAGTACTTTCGAAAGACAAGAAAGATGTTCATTCTTTAGAAAAAACATTGGTAGATAACTTCGAAGAACTAAATTTAAAATCCCGCGGTATTTTTCTAACAGCTTATGCAGAAACACATAAACTAGAATCTTATGAATCGGATTCCGTTTTTAAAAAGTTGTTTGTCGAATACACAAAGTACATTTCGTACGAAAAAGAATTATTCAGTTTAAAACCGATCAAACAAAAAAATGATGAATATTATTACTATTCTTACTATAGTTCGCCAACAGTTCTAGGTAACTATTTGAGATTGTTACTTAGGGTTGATTCAAAAAATTCTAGAATAGTCGATTTAGTAAAATCAATTATGATGGATCGACAAAACCATTTCTGGGCAGACAGTCATAGCGTGGGAACCATTGCTTTGGCACTTTCTGAATATAGAAATCGTTTTGAGTCAACCTCAACTGACACAGAAGGGCAGGCTATCTTTGGTGAAAAAACTTTGATTGATGAAAGCTTTTCTCCTTCATCAGATTCTATTTATAAAGAAGAAATTACCTTTGATCGTCTTTTTGAAGGAAAAGATCCTTCTAGTCGTCCTTTGCTGTTTAAACGTACAAGTTCCGAAGGAAGATTATACTTTCAATCTAGATTGATGTACATTCCTGTAAAAGACACTACTACTCAAAAGTTTAATGGACTAGAAATTAGAAAAACATTGTATCGAATTGATGGACGGGACTCGAGTGGTGATCCCATCTTAAAAGAAGTAACAAACCTACAAAGAGGTTCTACTTATCTTGTAAAATTAAAAGTGCTAAGTAACTCGGACCAAGCATTTGGAATGATTGTAGATCCAATCCCTAGTAACACAGAAATTGTAAATACCTCTTTTCTGACTGAAAAAAATTCGGATGCAGAAGATACTGAAGTTACTGAAAATTATTATAGCGGTTATAAAGAATATCGTGATGACCGTGTGATTTTTTCAGAAGACCGAATTGAAAGAGGAGAAACTGAGTTTAATTATATATTAAGACCGGTTGCCAAAGGAAATTCAATAATGCCAGCTTCAAAAACATTTTTGATGTATCACCCGCAGTTTTATGGAAATACCAATACGATTCGAGTGAAAGTGGATTGATCTCTAAAAAAAAAATCATTCTTTATACACTGTTAGTTGGAGTATTTGTTTCTCCACTAGCAGTTTTTTTGCTGCGGCCTATTTCTTTTGATTCCTTAAGAAATCAAACAACCGTTCGTATTTTAACAAAAGAAGGTACGTTAATCGGACGAGGGAAAAATCAAAACCAAACAAAACAGGATTGGGAAAGTATTAAGGAGTATCCAAGTTTTGTACCAGAGATATTAAAGATTGCTGAAGACAAACGTTTTGATGCCCATCACGGTGTTGATATTTTGGCAGGTATTAATTCTCTTCACTCTTATTTTTTTTCTAAAGGAAAAAGGGGAGGTGCTTCTACCCTTACGATGCAACTCGTAAGAATCCAAAATCCTGAAGTTCGTAATTATTCTTTTTTATTGCGGAAAGGTTTTGAATTGATAGAGGCTTTTCGATATGAGTTGTGGCTTACTAAATCAGAAATTTTAGAAGCTTATTTAAATTCAGTTTCCATTCACTCAAATATTGTTGGATTTCCTTCCGCATCACTTGCGTTATTTGGTAAACATGTACGTTTTTTGTCGATTGAAGAAACTTTGTATTTAACAGTCTTAATCCGAAAAAACCAACCCAAATTAGAGGAACTTTCAATTCGGTATCTCAATTTGAGAGATAGAATTCCCTATGAAATTCCGATCATCAAAGACCCGAATGAACTTACGATCCAACATAATTCTAAATTTAAATCGGATTATGTTGACCAATGGAAAGGTGAAAATCAACATTTTCTCAATTGGATTCGAATGTTGATTTCGATTCCCTCGGAAGAATTTGTATCTTCCTTATCGTCTGAGTTGAATTTTGAGTTAAACTCTATTGTAAATTCTGAATTAGAAGGATTAGAAAGATGGAATGTATCAAACGCATCTGCTATCGTTTTGGAAAGAGTTCCAGGTAAGGATGATGAATTAGAACTAAAAGCAATGATTGGTTCAAAAAATTTCTTTGAAGACGGGAATGGTATGGTAAATGGCACTTTGGCTTACAGAGATGCAGGAAGTACACTAAAACCGCTGTTATATGCAATTGCTATCGAGAAAGGCCTTTATCATGTTAATTCTATTTTTTCCGATGAAAAGTATTCATATTCTTTGGCGCAAGGTGGGAATTATCTCCCTAGAAATGCGGACCTTCGGTATTGGGGGGATTTAACTCTGGCGGAAGCGCTTGGAAATTCAAGAAATATACCTGCTGTGACTGCTATCAACCAAATGGGTGTTCCTATTTTTTATCGGTTTCTACAATCAGCAGGTTATACCCACTTAAAAGAATCTCCTCAGTTCTACGGGCCAGGTCTTGCACTTGGGGCAGGAGGAACTAGTCTCCTTCAGCTAACGCGCGCTTATGGATCTTTCCCTCTGGGAGGAATATTGCCAAAAATTCGATTAGGAAACATTGATAAAAAACCTCTCTACTTTGGTTCATCCACTCGTTTATTTTCTGAAGAAACTGCTGAAGAAATTAAATTTGTTTTAAAAGATCCAAAACTTAGACAAAGAGCCTTTGGTCGCAGGAGTTATTTGGATTTTCCTTTTCCTGTTTCAGTCAAAACAGGCACTTCCAAGGATTATAGAAACTCCTGGACTGTCGCATTTAACGACCATTATGTTGTTGGTGCTTGGGTTGGAAACTTCTCTGGAGAACGAACCATGGATGTATCTGGTTCTTTCGGAGCCGGAAGAATTGTACAAAATATATTTAGAAATTTAATGAAAGACCGACCAAAGACAGATTATATATCTAAGTTCACTGAAACAAGGAATTTCTGTCGGCTAACAGGAAAATTGGCTTTGTCCCAATGTCCATCCATTGCCTTAAAAGTAAGGAGAAAACTTGCTTCATTGGAATTGTGTGATAAACACAAGGAAGAAACATATGTGTCTGTATTAGGAGTTGGATTTGTTTATCCTTCGATGGGGCAGATATATTTATACCATCCTTCTTATGAAAAAGAAACACAAAGTATTCCTGTTAAAGTAAGAGAAATTAATACCTTAAAAGATCCAAAATTAATTTGGAATGGGAAAACCGAATTGAAACCTTCCCTAAATGGAGATTTAAGATTACCAATCATACGAGGAAAACAATCTTTGGTGTTGTACGATGGAGAACAAAAAAAGGCATCTGTTGATTTTGAAGTTAGATAAAGAAAAATTAATAAACTGGAAATCGTTTGTTCAAAGTGAAAATTCACCGATGACCCTTTTATACTTACTATTGTATTTTTTCCAAGGGCCTATTATTTTTTCTTTCGGCGTTTGGGTTTATTTTCACGGACTTTGTGTGACCTTACTTGCAGTCGTAACTTTGAGTTTAGATTTTTATCTTATACAAAGTCAAAAAGATAAGCGCCTCTTAAAAATTATGATTCGATTGTTTTTGTGGGTTTTCTTTTTGGTTGTTCTGGGATACCAAGAAGTTTATCAAACTGCATTAACCTTTGAAATTGTTTTCTATTTTTTGAATCATATCAATCATTTGTATTCGGATATCCTAAATTTTTTCTACCAGTGGCAAGTTTGGCAATGGATCACTTTAGGTATGGGAATTTTAATTTTATTTTTCAAAAATCGTAAAATAGTCACTTATGTTTTGTTATTTGGTCTTATTTTTGTTTTGGTCCTTCGTTTTGATTCTGAACGAAGAAAAACTTCGATTCATTTAAACACAAACGCTAACCAACAAATTTCGAGAGGAAAAAAAAATTTACAGTCAATCCCAGGAAGACCAAATTTTGTTATGGTTATGTTAGAAGGAGTCGGACGAAAACATTTAGAAAAAACTAAATCAAATTATATTGATTTTTCGGTTCTGCAAGATTCTCATTTTTGGATTCCTATGCCACATACTTCTAAAAGTATTTTTACTTGGTTAACTGGGGATTCACAATTACAAACCACTCGTTTGACATTTAATGATTCTCTTGTGCAATTGAATCTTCCTAAACAATTAGAGAATTTATACGGTTACGAAACTTTCATGATTTATACTCAGTCACTTCACTTTGAAGGGATGGATCGTTTTTTTCCGCAGATTTTTCAAACGGTTCGGGATAAATCTTATTTGGAAGAAAAATACGGAAAACTTTACAGCGCATTTAGTTGGGGAATGGATGACCGAGTTGTCCTTTCTGCCATGAAACAAATGTTTGGGGCAGAAAAAAAACCTTTATTTGTTTTGATTGGTCTCAGTCAAACTCATAGTCCATATTTTGTAACAAATGAAAATTCTCAGAGTCAATGGAATTCACCTTTGATTCGTTATGAGGCTTCTTTGAGAGAAGAGCTTGCGGTTATCGATTCAATTATATCATATTGGAAAGATTACTCATCAAGAGAAACTGTTTTGATCTTAACGGCAGATCATGGTGAATCGTTTGGTGAAGAAGGAGCACATGCTCACAACTATTCTTTGTACAATCAGGAAACTGATGTACCGTTTTTGTTGTACTTTATAAAATCCGGTCAAATTTACGTTCCAAAACTTGGTACGTCAGTCGATTTTAAAGATACCATTTTGCATTTGTTAGAAACGGATAGTGGGAAAACAAAAAATAATCTAGAAGCAAATTTTTTTCATCCCAATTACCAACCAAATTTATTTTTGAAAACTTGGAATTCGGAAATTCAAAAATCTTGGGTTATAAAAGATAAAAAGTATATTTATCATAGTGATCGAGACCAATTAATTCAAATGGATTGGTCAGAAAAACAAAGAGTTCCTATCACTGATTCTCGTTTGAAACAAAAAATTAAAAATCAAATTTATTCAGGAATGTATTAAGGAGATTTGATTCCATTAAGAAGTGTCAAAATAGAAGTACTAATAAAACTTTTGAAATCTAAGACAAATATATCTAATCCATCGTCCTTTACTGCTTCTCGGAATTGATTGGAAGGAAAACCGTGAGACCATGATCCAACTGCCAAGGCATGGCATTGCATCAAAAATATAAAACCTGTTTGTTCATTGAGAAAAGGAAAAGTTTTGATAAGCAGTGGAAGAATTTTAAAAATTTGTGCTTTTAAGCTCAATTTGAATTCCCGGATGGTTTCAACACTTGCATTTTTTTCTAATATCGTTGGAACAATTGGTAGGAGTTTTAAAAAACGAATATGTCGATCCATAGATTCAACAAACCAATTAGAAAATCCTTCAGCATCGATATTCTTTGTTTCAGTAAGAAACAATTCCATATCTAAAAACCATGCTTCATAATCTGCGATGTGGACACGAAGGCAGAGATCTTCTTTGGTAGGAAAATATAAATACAATGTTCCTTTTGCTATTTTGGCTCGTTTTGCAACTTCATCCATTGAAAGTTCAGCCCAGTCTTTTTTTTGCAATAGGAAGGCCGCTGATTGAAGAATGGAAGTTCGTTTGGAAAGTTTATCTTTTTCCAATACGGCTCGTTTTTTGGGCGAACGTTCTGCAACCGAAAGGCGACTCATACCTCCAGAGTAGGGGAATCCTAAAAAATATGCTAGAAAAAAATGTCATATTGACTAAAGGTCAATTTAAAACAACCATCAGTCATTTATATTTGACTTATAGTCAGAAAGAAGATTGAAGTGATACAAATGAGGGAAGGTTTATGAATTTCCGTGGTCTCCTATGGTATTTTACGGCAATTGTTTTGTTTTTATTGATTGGGGTTTCTCATGTAACTGGCAAATCTAATGTTTGTTTACCACTCACTGAAGAAGAAAAAATAGAAAAACTTTTAAAAAAAGTTGGATTGCTCCAAGGGAGTTTCATTCGGAATGGAGAATCACATACAGCGGAAGAGGCAGAGAAACACCTTCGTTACAAATTGAAAGAAGCGAAAAACTCTTTCTTTGCTCCAGACCCTAAGGAATGGACCGCCAAACTATTCATCGAAAAAATTGCTTCCAAATCGTTTCTCTCTGGAACACCTTACCAAATCAAATTTGTGGATGGAAAAGAAACCAAGTCAGCAGATTGGTTATCTGCCGAATTAAAGAAAATTGAATTTTGTTTATAGTAGAATGGAGATGATTCTCCATTTTCATTTTATGTAAAACGGAGGAGCAAACTTTATTCTTCTAAAGTTTGAAATCCTAATCTTGATGGCGATTCACTTTCTGTTGTGAACACTTTGTCCATGAATCCAATTTTCCCAGTGCATAGTTCTTTCATCTGGTCTGTCCGTTTGGATTCAGTTCCACCTAAGTTAGAAGAATAGCGAATTCTATCAAAGATACCGTCAGGACGAAACCAAACATCTGCAATTTGATATGTTCCAGATTCTGTTCCTGTGGTTACACTGGCACCTGAAGTATAACGATCATATGTATTCGGGACTCGAGAGCGGTTTCGCCAAAACCCTTTAGAATCAAGTAAAGTTGGTGGTTCCTCAAAGTTAGGAACGTCACCACTATTAGATCCTAAAAAAGATATCCATTCCAAACCACCGTTCAAATTGTACTGCGCAAATGCATAATGTTGGGTATCACTCTGGATTGGTTCCTTTATCACGGAACTCCATGATAAATTTGTTGTTAAAAGTTGTAAGATTGATGTACCTGAGACTATGATTTGTCTAGTATCTCCGTATGTGGCACTTGTGTAACCAGTATAGACAAACATCTCTCTGATGCCACTAAGGATATTAAACTTTGTTATATAAGGTAGCTGCGTACCAGGATTCGGGTGAGTGGTTCCATCTATACTCCCGTTGGTTGTTCCTGATAAATAGATATACCCGTTCGAGTAAGATACATTAAATCCAAAATCATTACCGGAACTTGTGATGTATTTTTGAAATAATCCATTTCCAAAAGGATCCACACTTCCGTACAATATGTCTGTATCACTTGTGCTACCCAAAGAACTATTTAATATAGGGGGTAGTTCTGAAAATGGTGTATGGCCAAAGGATCCTTCAACAGTAGTAAAAAAATGAATCCTATCAAAACTATCAATCGTTGTGACTAAATAAATTCCTATATCCACTGTATCCAAATAAGTATACCAAACCCTACTGCCATCACTTCGGTGTCTTCCCAGATAAACTGACATACCTTCATCAGCTTTTGGAGAAAGATTAGATGGAAGTAATTGTCCAGCACCATTTGCAAAAAAACTTACAGCCAAATCACCGTTAGTGTATAAATGTAGTCTCGGGTTGAAGTTCAGTGAACTATAAGCCTCCCCTAAATAATCGATCCATTGGATATCGCCATTGTTTCTAGAAAGGCGCATGATAAAAAAGTTCTTAGTCAAACCAGGAGTTCCCACAAAAGATCCAGTGACTCCTGTTGACTTTCCCGGAATGATCGGTTCTTCAGTAATTCCTACTACAACGATGTCTCCATTTGACAAAAATTGAAAATCAGAACCAAAGGTAGAATAAGTTCCTGAACCATAACTTCTGTTCCACTGTGAAAAATTGGAACAACCGTTGTTTAAAAGAGCTGTTTGGATGAGGTTTCGTAACCAAAAATCATTTGTAGCCGGATCATTGGGGTTGTTTAGGTTTAATTTGCAGGATAATAGTAAAATCAAAAGTGTAAAAATAGAAAAGATACGCAACATATAGATAAACCAAAAAAGGATATAACCATATCATCGTCGTAAGGGTTAGGTGACGATTTGTTTTTGTAAAAGGATTTACTTTTTCATTTATTTCATTAGTTGTTTTGGTTTTAAGAAAAAAATTGTAAACAAAGTTTGTAAAAAAATTGCATTCTTGTAGTGTATTCTGCCATACGAAACGCGCTGGTTTTGTGATCGAAAATAAAGACAAATCAGTAAACACCAAACGGTATTTTTTATGGGTTAGGATCTAGTAACTAACAACATAGATGTAGTTGAATTGATTTATGAAATTGGAAAAGATGATAAAAAAATCTTTGTACAAAGTTTGGTGATTGGATATTCACAAAAAGTTAATGCTGGATATTTTACTTTTGCCGTTTCAAAAATTATAACTTAGAAATATTTTAGAAGACCCGGCTGGCGGTGCCGCCAACCGTATCTTAGTTTCTCCATAAATCTGATTCAGATTTATTTCCAAGAACTTGCGAAATCTTTTGCGTATTCTGCAAAAGAGATCGGATTTTTTCCTGTTAAGGTTTTAACAGTTTCAAGAATCGGGGCAGAAAATCCTTCTTTCAATGCTCCAGCGATCATCACAAGAAATGCCGCGTAATCTTTTGATAATCCAGCTGAAACAAGTGAAGATTCAAAAACTTTTGGATCAACATCAACATATTCAATATTTTTTCCACTTACGTTTGTTAAGTGTTTTGCAACTTCATTATGATCAATGGATTCTGGTCCAGTCAAAGTGAAGGCTTGGTTATCATACTTTGTAGTAGTAAGAAGAACGGCAGCAACAGAAGCAATGTCTCTTGCATCGATAAAACTTGTTTTTGCGTTCCCACCAGGAAAATAAATTTTCTGGTCTTGTTTGATACCTGCGATCCAAAAAGTATGGAAGTTTTGCATAAACCAGTTAGGTCGAATGATATTCCATGGAATCCCAGCACCTTCGAGTAAAATCTCTGTTTTGCGAAATGGAGCTTCTGGCGGTGTATGGTCCACACCCATTGCAGTCATAAGAACTATTTTTTTTAGGCGGACTTGTTTTGCTTTTTCAATCCATGGAGAAAGGATTTCGTATTGGTTGGTTTGGCCGGGAGGACTTAAAAAATAAGCGGCATCCACTTGTTCCAAAACTTCTAATCCTTTAGTGAGATTAGATGAATCAGCAAAGACCCAATGCAAATTGGCACTGCTTTTTTGGGACTCGGGTTTTCTGGATCCTGCCCAAACTTCATGCCCCTGTTTTTGTAATTCGGTAACGAGATGGCCCCCAACAAGTCCTGAACCACCATAAACAAATACTTTCATAACGTATCCTCGATTTCGGATTTAAATCCTTTATTGTTTTTCTATCATACTGGGGATTTTTTATACTGTCTATGTCGTAAAATATTAAAAATATATCCAATCGTATAAAATGATAGACTTTTGGGTAAATTTGAGAAAAATGGGAGAATGGATCTACTATCGGATATTCTCTCCTCTGCCGGTTGGACAAATGACCTACTATCCAAAGGCCAAATTTACCAAAGTTTTGGATTTCATTTCCCTTGTGAAAAGAGTGGGGGATTCCACGTCGTAACACAAGGCAGTTGTTATGCGAGGATGGGAAATACAACGATTCCTTTACATAAAGGGGATCTGATTTTTATCACCCGGGGAACCAATCACGAACTATTATCCGATCCGAAAGCAAAAGTAGTTACCATTGAACGTTTCTTAGGTGAAAAGAAAACACAGATAAAAAATGAAAATCCAGTTACTACTTTTGTTTCAGTGAGATACGAAGTCCCACCGGGACCTGTCCACCCATTGTTTTTGGAACTACCGGAGTATATTCATATTCCGTATGAAACGATTCAAGCTCATCATGCACTCGGAGACATCATTCAAATCCTTTCCCGAGAATTAGAATTGAATTTAGGAACTGATTTAATCGTACAAAGATTAACAGACATTCTGTTATATTATATGTTGAGAATGTGGTTAAACAATCATGTCACTTCACAAGTCGGATGGATTAATGCTTTCCATGACACGTTGGTTTTGTATGCATTGGAAAAGTTGCACAATGGATATAGCAAAGAATGGACTATCGAATCCTTAGCTAAAGAAACAGGAGTTTCTCGTGCAAATCTTGCGAACCGATTTCGAGACGTTTTGGGTATTCCTCCTATGGAATATCTGACAAAACTTAGAATGGAAAAGGCAAAAGAATTATTTCAGAAAGGGAATATCGGATTGGAAGAAGTTGCGCAAAATGTAGGTTATGCATCCGCTTTTTCTTTTTCAAAAGCTTATAAACGAATTTATGGAACTTCACCGAGCCGTGAGTGGAAACGAGTTGTTTAATAAAGATTTAATATTTTCTAATTGGTTTTTTTTCGGTAAAAACTCTGGATGATTACGAAATACTTCTGCAGCTTTTCTGATTTTGGAAGTATTTGCCATCATAGGTTTTGTTTCTTTCCATCTTCCATCTATTTTCATTTGTTCTGAAAGTTTTAGATAGGATTTGATCCTTCCTCTTTTTGTAGCATAAGTGACACGATCTTTGCAGTGACAAGGGTTGTCTGCTTTGGTTAAACTACATTCTTTTCCGAGAAAAGTTTCCATTTGTTTTCTTGATCTGGACAACTTTTGGCGAAAGGTTTCGGAGCGAATTCCCATAACCCAAGCCCCTTCTTCACTAGAAGTTTGGAATACTTCGCCTAGTAGATATACCATACGGTAAGGTCTTGAAAGGCCTTGTAACATAGCATAGGTGCAAGCAACTTGAACGTGTAAAATCATCTCCGAAAGTTTTGGAGAATTTTCCCCTTCTTCTGGACTTGGGGTGTAGGCGATTTGTGTTCGGTGCAATTCTTCACGAACGGCTCTTAAATGTACTTTCCTTTGTTCCATTTTTGATTTCTGCAGATTGATCAAGTGATTGCTTGCAATTCGATAGATCCAAGTGGAAAGTTTACTTTCCTTTCGAAAGCCACTTAAGTTTGTAATGACTTTGACTAAAATTTCTTGAGTGGCGTCTTCCGCATCTTCTGGGTTCCATAAAAACTTCAATGCCAAAGAAAACAACTTTGGTTGGAAGATTTGAATTAGTTCTTCCAACGCTTTTGTTTTTCCAGCAAGTGAACTTTCTAATAATAAAAGATGCGGATCGTCTATCATTGGTTTTTGTTAGATAAGTAGTGTAACACGAGAGCTAGGAAAGCTGGCAAGCCTTGTGAAAACAAAATAGAAAACTTAGCAGTTGCTGAACCATAAATTCCTGCCACTACCACACAAATGAGAAAAAACAAAATGGTTTGGAATTTCTGGTTTTGGTCTTTGATAAAAAATAAAGCCCAAAAAAGTCCCGCTGCTAAAAATCCATTATAAAGGCCTTGGTTTTTTGCAAGTTTTGCCGTTATTTCTGCAGTTTCTGGTGTTAACTGGAAAATTTTCATCCCTAGATCGGTTTTCCAAAGGAACATTTCCAATACCAATATGAACACATGTTCTACCGCAACAAATGCAGTTAGAATGAAGGAAGTGAGTTTCATCGAATTCTCCTAAAGAACTGTTTTACTATTGGGACAATTGATCTTACCTTTTGTGACAGATTGGGAAGAAAAAAATACGAAAATACTGCTAGTTTTGCACAACAAAATACGAGGAGCTGATTGGCGTTGGGTGGAAATTGCGCTGAAGGCAGTGGCGGCAGTGTATTATGTTTCAAGTTCGTACATGCTTTCTAAAAATAGTTGAGAGTGAACTCGGTTTGGAACCTGGGAACCATAAGATTAGTTAAAGTTCCCTTATCTTATGGTTCTTCGTTTGCCGGCCTTGTTCCCAGTTCGAGCACACCTATTTCAGATATAACATTCTGAATACTTTGTAATCGAACCAAACGACCGCCACATGCCTCTGTTACGGCAGATAGATTTTGTAGCAATTCATCTGCTCCAGGGGGGTCATTTAATATACTTGTTTTATAGTGGATTGATTGGTACTTTCCATTGGTTCCCGCAATGGTTAAGGTCGTCATTTGAAAGGGATTAATTCCAGTACCAGTTACTGGTATAGTTAAACCAGTATATAAACCTCCATCTTCAAAGGTATAGGTGAAGGCTTTCATTGAGTCAGATTCTTTGATATAGCTGATTATTGCTGGAATTTCCAAAGCTCCATTTGTCGTAGATCCAAGGAACTGATTCCAAATCAGGTTTCCATTCCAATCAAACTTAGAGAAAATATTGTTTCTAAAGTTTGAGGCCGATTGATAGGGGTGGATAGATGTTCCGAATTCACCAGCATTCAAACCTGTTCCATAAAATCCGTCAGATCCTTGCACTAGATTTTGTAAAGCTCCGAAAATATAGGTAGGATTAATGGATCCTAGATAAGTAATGTTGGAAATGGAAAAATTGGTAACGGAGAGATTAACAATTACTGGCCTATTATAATTATAAGAAGGTAGCGGGTGACCGGTGTATCCAGTAAAATTATCTCCTGCACTTCCAGATAAGATAATAGATCCGTTTAAACCGAGAATCGCAACATATACCGTTGAATTATTGTTAGATGGCAAATAGCGCTGGCGTAAAGGTCCACCATGTTGTGATAAAACTGCCCATCCTATCTCTTCTTGATTAGTTGAACCATTGGAAGGAACTTCCATGGCTAGAAATTCACCAAACCCATTTGTATCTGGATATGCTGTACCAATACTCGTGAAAAAAAGATGTATTTGATCAAAACTATCTGAGACAAGGGTAAATCTATTTACTACAATAGAATTATCAGTTTTGTCTAAATAAGAACTCCAGACACGGTTCCCATTGGAATCAAAACGAACTATTAGCATTGAGTTTGTATTTGTTTTTGGCGATATGGGATTCCCTTGGGCGGCACTGTTTGTATAAGCAGCCACAATAACATCACCATTCGACAATTCCGTAACCGGAATCATTTCTTTTTTATCTGAAGCAGTTGCAAGTTGGCCGAGATAATCCAACCATTCTATTTGAAACGTTCTTCCATTGACTATAAATGCAATACCGTTCAAATCGCTTCCTGGTGTTCCTGAAAAAGAAAAATTTTTCCCAGCGGTTTTTCCATTCCAAACCACTTCTTCAAAAACTCCTGCCGTCACTAAAAAATTCCCATTTTTGAGTTTAAGCAATTTATAAGGATAGGTCTTATATGTTCCAGTTCCCAATCGAAGAGAAGCTTTTGCATTGGGATTACATAAACTACGTAGGTATTCTTCCCAAAGCCAAGTTTCTGTATAACTTTTAGATATTGGGTCTTTTGGGTTGTTAAATTCCAGCTTACAGTTGTTCAACTGCATTAAGATGATAGTTAAGGGCAGAAGTATAAAAAACTTCCACTTTAAATTTCTAAAATGATTCATTGCCAAACTAAATTTTCCGCTAATTGGGAAAGTTTTCTGTATTTTTAGTCATTTCAGAGGAAGACAGAAATTTCTCAAGTCCTTTGTGGAAATCCCTAACAAAACAGATTCAATTTGAAACCGATTTTCAGAGTTTTTTGGTTTGAAGTTAATCTTGAAAATTAGAATATTCTGTTATTTATATGCATTGAATCAAAGGTGATTTTATGCGAATGGATTTTGGTGTTTATCCCTGTGGTCTGTAGTAAATACCGCATGGTTCTAGGGTTCTTCCATCGGAGGTTTGGTAGAGAATTCTAAATAACCAATTGTTGCCGGAAAATATAAGAATCTTTTTAAAGATACCATTCTCCCATTACAAGCATCTTGAATGTCTACATTTAATCCTATCAAACCAGAAACGGGATTAGTGACTAAAATATTGGTTTCGTATCGAATGGAGTTATAACGACCTGCTCTACCATTGATACGCAAAGTTACGTCCTGATAAGGATTAATTCCAGAACCATAACTGATGGAGTCGAGTCCTGTCATTCGTGTTCCAGCTTCTGTTCCCAATAGTTTCACGCGAATTTCATCGAAGTAAGAAATATAAGACAATGCAGGAACTAAATCAATCACGTTAGTAGTGGAAGAACCTAAGAATTGGTTCCAAAGTAAGTTTCCATTCAAATCAAATTTTACGAATGAATAATTTCTGAAATTTCCAGCAGGATAAAATTGATAGTCATGAATGGGAAATCCATAAGATCCTGCTGCCACTCCTGTTCCATATATTCCGTCATTTCCTAATGTCATCGCCTCTAATTTTCCAACAGTAAATGTTGAATCGCTGGAACCAAGATAATTGATTTTAATTACGTCTTGCGTATTGGAAGATAAAAAGGCAGAAAATCCTCTTGGTTGATTCAATGCTGGATGACCAGAGAAATTTTCGATTTGATTCAATGCACTACCACCTAACAAGATAGTGTCATTTTTAGTATAGATCGCAGAGATAACTTCAAAATCACTCGCACCACGTAAAAATCTTTGTCGTTGTGGAATTCCACTTCCATTGAGAATGGCCCAACCAATTTCTTTTTGTCCTGCAAACAATCCATTTGAAGCCACTGTAGGAGCTGGAAATTCAGTGATACCCACCGAGTTGGGTGTATTGGCAGCAGTGCCGATAGACGTATAAAAAAGATGTATCTGTTCCTTCGAATCGACTATATGGGCTATTTTGTCTATGTTAAAGGTTCCTATTGCCATATCTAAATATGTGAACCAAACACGCGAGCCAGATGGGGAATAACGTGCTACCATAAAAGAATCCGAGTTTAGTTTTCCTGAAATGGCTCCAGCTTGTTCAGTTCCAGTGACTTGAGTAAATATGCCGATCTCTCCATTGGAAAATTCAGAAAGACTGGAAAAATAACGATTGGAACTAGTAGTTGCTGCGTGCCCTAAATAGTCCAACCATTCAATTTCGAATGTCCTCCCATTAACTTGAAAGATGACTATGAATGGGTCTGTTCCTATTACTCCCGTATAACTATGATTAATTCCATCACTTCTTCCTGACCATAAAATTGGTTCTGAAACACTGGCTGTGATAATGTAGTTCCCGTTTTTTAAAGAAAGGAGTGATTGCGGTAATACTAAATAATTCCCACTGCCAATTCTAACATTTCCTCTCACGAGAGGACTACAAATCGTTCGAAGATAGGTATTCATTGCAGCTGTTTCAAAATAACTTTTTGATTTTGAATCACTTGGGTTGTTTAAATCTAACTTACAATGAACGAAAGCAAAAATGAACAAATAGATAAAGATAATCGTTATTTTGTGAGCTTGGAAACCAGATAACATGTTTTTCCTATTCCATTGTTCCTGAAGCGAATATGGAAACTAATTATTGAATTTGATTTCTAAAAGAGAGCAGAAAAGATTTAGTTCTCAAGTCATTTGCAGGGATTTGATTCGAAAAATAAGTTAAAATTTGTGGCTAGTCCTAGTTGTCATATGAATTTTTCTTATCTTCTCATACTTTTGCACCCATTTACAAAAGTAATACTCATAAAACCGATAAAAACGGTGCAAACCTGTTTTCAGACCGTTTTTAACGGAAAATTGAAACTTTTTGGACAAACTAATAAAAATTAGCTGTCGCCGAACGTCACAATGGAACACATTAAAATTTGTTAATATACTTCTAAACATCTAGGCTAATTTTTATAATGCGAATTCCCAAACAAATTTACTTTTTTTCTTTTCTCTTTTTATTCACTCAAAATTGTCTTCTGTTTTTTCCCACAGGTGACAACCAAACAGACTTTAGTCTATTTGCTTTTCTATTTGGCCTTGTCGGTGGATCACCTACATCTTCCCAAAACCTGACCCCAGGTGC